>CAYGEA010000020.1:0-1860 GCA_964348835.1 uncultured Bdellovibrionales bacterium | reverse complement strand
GCGAAGACGGATGAAGAACGCGCGGAAATTATCGCCAAGGGCAAAGAGATCAAAACGAAGCTCGACGAGCGAGCGCCTCTTTTTACAGCGGTGAAGCGGGAATATGACCTATTGATGGCACAGGTTCCGAATATCGTGTCGCCGGATACGCCAATCGGCAAAAGCGAGGCGGACAATGTAGAGGTATTCAAGTCCGGAGCGGTTCCGGCATTTGAATTCACGCCGCGGACGCACATCGAGCTTGGCGAGATGCTGGACATCCTTGATCTGGAGCGCGGTGCCAAGGTAGCCGGATACCGAGGATACTATGTCAAGAACGACGGAGCGCTTTTGATGATGGGGGTGATGTTCTATGCGATGCAGAAAATGGTGGCAGCGGGCTATACGCTGATGCTCCCGCCGACGCTTTTGAAAAGCTTCCCATTATTCGGGAGCGGGTATTTCAAGGGAGCGGAGTACAACAGTGAAACCGATGAAATCTATCAGGTCGCTACAGCGGAAAAAAATCCGGATGGCAGCGCTTCTAAAGAGGCGAAATTTCTCGCCGGAACATCGGAGCCGGCACTGCTTGCGTATTATTCCGGGGAAGTGTTGGAAGCCAAAAACCTGCCGTTGAAATTAGCCGGTTTCAGTCCGTGTTACCGTAGCGAAATCGGTTCGTACGGCAAGGATACCAAGGGGCTGTACCGCGTTCACGAATTTATGAAAGTCGAGCAGGTCATCATCGCGCCGGCGGATCTTGACGGGGCGAACAAACTCCAAGAAGAAATGCTGGCAGTCTCTGAAGAGATGCATCGCGAGCTCGGGCTTCCCTATCGCAAACTGCAGATCTGCACAGGCGATATGAGTGCGGGCAAATACCGGGCGTTTGATCTGGAGGCGTGGATGCCGGGGATGAACCGCTATGGCGAGACAGGATCAGCCTCCAATTTTCTCGATTGGCAGTCGCGGAGACTCAACGTGAAATACAAGGACGCCAAGACTGGTGAGAAAAAATATACCTATATGCTCAACAATACCGCGCTTCCGAGTCCGCGCATTTTCATCGCTATCCTCGAAAATTATCAGCAAGCCGATGGCAGCGTGGTCGTACCGGAAGTCCTGCGCCCATTCGTCGGGAAAGATGTGATCGGTTTTCCGAAAGAAAAACTTGTCATATAGAGAAAAAATTTTCGCCCCGATGCAATGTCGGGGCGAGTGTGTGAGCGTTTGCTCGGTATTGTTTCCGCTTCATTTCTTCTGAAGCTTTTTTATTCTTCGGCGCGGAGGGCGGCGAGGAATCCCGTCTCTACCCGCATACTTGTTCCGGCAGGTATGTCTGGCAGGGGACTCAGTGGTTCGCGGTTGTCAGGGAAGTCGCCCTTTGCAATGCGATCCCCGAAGTAGCCACGGATATACAAGTCTCGATCTGCTCCTAGCCATTTTCCAAGAGGGTTGTGTGGCATTTCTCTGCTCCTTCTTTTGTTGCCTAATCACAGCATAGAGTAAAAAAAAGACTCCAGCAAGGGGAGTCTTTTAACCTCATGTGGGTGCAGCAGGATTCGAACCTGCGACCGTTGGCTTAAAAGGCCACTGCTCTACCAACTGAGCTATGCACCCGGTTTATTCTTTAGGAAATGATGTATGAATGGTCACTTATGAGAGTAACAGTGCGTATTCTAAAGAATTTTTCTTCAAGAGTCAATGTTTCCTCCTTACATCCTATCCTGAAGCGCAATGGTTCAGCCGCCAAAAGTAATTTTTTGTCTCCATTTCACCACTCATCAGGACCTCTCGGCTGAACGAAAAAAGTCACCCCCATAGAGCGGCGGAGCAGCTTCTTTTTTCGAGCCGAGAGGCCTTCTTCACACAGTGTGAAAC
>CAYGEA010000019.1:0-8692 GCA_964348835.1 uncultured Bdellovibrionales bacterium | reverse complement strand
TTTGGAATCTTTTTGTAGAGCATTTCTACTCATATTGATATATTCTTGGGATAAAAGATTTCAGAAGGTGTGCCTATTTTTTTCAACAATCTTGAGTGCTTCTTCTGGATTTTGTATCCAATGAATATCCGCGCCCATTTTCTCGAAGCGTCTGAGCCATGTGATCTGGCGCTTGGCATAGTGTCTGATATCAGAGAGGAGTCCTTCCTCCATCGCTTCACGGGAAATCTTTTGTTGGAGGAATTGCGCGGAAGAGCGGTATTCCAGCCCGAAGCTCTCGAGACGTTTCCATGAGAGTCCGTCTTTTTCGTGCAGGTGGGCTGTTTCTTCGATCATTCCTTGTGCGAGTCTTGCTGCGAGCCGCTTCTTGATGTTGTTTTTGAGTATTTCTGTCTCAGGATTCAGCACTATGAGGATATACCCTTGATTGCCGATTGCCGATCCCTGATTCTTTGTTGTCGGAGGGACTTGTCCGAGCGTAGCACAGATCTCGAGCGCGCGGATCAGACGCACTTTGTTCTGTGGGTCGATAGTTTCTGCCCGCCTCGGATCCTGTTGTTGCAGTTTCGTAAAGAGTGCTTCTGCGGACAGTTTTCCGAAAGCTTTGCGTAATGTGATATTCGGTTTCACAGCAGGAAAGGATTGGTTATCGATGAGCGCCTGTATCCAAAAACCGGTACCTCCGCAGATGATGGGAGTCTTGCCTCGTTTTCTGATATCGGCGATCGCGCGTAAGCTATCGCGGATGAAGTGAGTGACATTATAGGCGCGTTTGGGACTGGCGATATCGATAAGGTGGTGCCGGATACCTTCCGAGAAATACATTTCCCGACTCATTTTTGTATCCCGCGACACCTTTCCGGTGCCGATATCCATTCCACGATAGACCTGACGGCTGTCTGCCGAAACGATCTCGCCATCGTACTGACGCGCCAAGAGAATGGCCAGATCAGACTTGCCAGAAGCCGTCGGTCCCATAATGACAATCGTTTCTTTGATACGTGGCTTCATACAATGGTTTTCACGCCTTCTATATTTTGTATCTGCCGGAGATGTTCTTCGGTCGGCGCGAGAGAGAATGTGGTTGCGATGGTGGCGCCTTGGATCTCGACGGTGACTTTTTTCGGTCCAGCGGGGATTGTTTTGAGGAGTTGCGAAAGGTGCTCGATCGTGTGTGCCGGCGCATCGGTTTTGATGCCGATAAGCAGCGTGTGGGTGGTGTTCGTTGTCTGCGTTACCGCATTACTTTTTGCTCTTGCCATCGTGTGCTGGCTGCGGGTAGCCTCAGCACGCGCGAATTGCTCCAGCATATCCGGGGAAACGCGTTCTAGTCCTTCCGCAACGCATTTGAGAGTGCCATCTTTATTCGAAACGCGCGCGTCCACGATCACCACCTCATCCTCGATCCAACGTTCGCCCGTCTGTTCCGCGGTCTTGCCGAAGACGAGGAGTTCGACACGTCCGGTCAGATCTTCGAGTCCGACGAAGTACATCACGCTTTGATTTTTAGTGAGGACTTTCCGGACACCGGTAATGACGCCGCCGATACGGACGGATGTGTTGTCCGGTTTTTTCTCCAGTCCGCTGATCGGGGCGGTGGTTTTATTAAAATACTCGGCGTATGCCTTGACGGGATGGTCGCTGACGTAGAGGCCGAGCAGTTCCTTTTCCCAGCTGAGCGTCATTTTTTTGGTCGCTACGAGCGCTGAAGAGAGCGGGATGTTGCTAGCGGTCATTACCATACCCCCGAAGAGGCTGTTCTGATGCGTTTCAGCTATCGATTTGAGATTTTTGGAATACTGAAGAATGGCATCGATGCTTTCCAAAAGTTGATTGCGTTCTCCGAAGCTATCCAGTGCGCCGACTTTGATGAGCGCTTCGAGAGATTTTTTATTCAGGTCTTTGGTTTGGACTCTCTCGATGAGCGCTTCCAGCGTCGCATAGGGGCCGTTTTGCTTCCGTTCCGCCACAATTTCGGCGGCGACGAGATGTCCGACATTCTTGACTGCGTTCAGACCGAAACGGATACGCTCCACACCCTGATCGACGATAACGGCGAATTCCCCGAAGCTTTCGTTGACAGACGGCGGGAGAACAGCGATCCCCATTTCGCGCGCTTCGCGGACTTCGATGGCGATACGGTCGATGGTGTTCTGATCGGATGTTAGGAGCGCCGCCATAAATTCTGCCGGATAATGGGCTTTGAGGTAGGCCGTCTGATAGCCGACGAGCGCATAGCAGGCCGCGTGAGAGCGATTGAATCCATAGCCGGCGAACGGCTCGATGAAAGCGAAGACTTTTTCGCCGATGCTTTTGCCGACGTCGGTTCGTATGCAGCCTTCGATGAATTTTTCCCGCTGTTCCGCGACGAGTTCCTTGATTTTCTTTCCGACAGCCTTGCGGAGTACGTCGGCTTCTCCTAAAGAGAATCCGGCAAGGTCGCGAGCTATCTGCATCAGCTGTTCCTGATAGACGGCGACACCATAAGTGTTTTGCAGAATCGGCTCCAGTATCGGATGGAGATATTTGATTTTTTTGGTTCCGTGTTTGCCACTGATGAAGTCTGGGATATAGTCCATCGGTCCCGGTCGGTAGAGGGCGACCATCGCGATGATGTCTTCGAAAACAGTCGGTTTCAGTTGTTTCAGATAGCGCTTCATACCGGAACTTTCCAGCTGAAACACGCCGGTGGTGCGGGCTTCCTGCAGGAGGGTGAAGGTCGGCTCGTCGTCGAGAGGGATTTTCTCTATATCCACTGTTTCATTTTTTGTTTTTCGGACGATGCGGAGCGTATTCTGGATGATGGTGAGGTTTTTGAGTCCGAGGAAATCCATTTTAAGCAATCCTATTTTTTCGACGGCATTCATCTTGGTTGAGGCCGGGTATTGGGTCACGACACCGACTCGTGTCCCGGACACGCGCTGGAGTGGCGTGTATTCGGTGACTGGGTCTTTCGTGATGACGACGCCACAGGCGTGCATCGATGCGTGGCGCACTAATCCCTCCACTTTGATAGCAGAGTCAATGAGTTTTTTCGCATCTGCGTTCGACGCGTACCACTGCTTGAATTCCTGCACTTCGTCGAGCGCTTTCTGAATCGAGGTGAACATCGGGATCATCTTTGATGTTTTGTCGCAGAGATCGTACGGATAGCCGAGGGCGCGTCCGACATCACGGATAGCCGCGCGCGCCGCCATCGTTCCGAAAGTGATGATCTGTGCGACGTGATCGTTCCCGTATTTCTCGCGCACGTAATTGAGTACGTCATCGCGGCGATCATCGGCGAAGTCCATATCCACATCGGGCATCGAGATGCGTTCCGGGTTGAGGAAGCGTTCGAAGAGAAGATCGTATTTGATCGGATCGAGATCGGTGATACGGGTGAGGTAGGCGACGAAACTGCCGGCTGCCGAACCGCGTCCGGGACCGACGACCACACCGTTATCTTTGGCCCAGTTGACGAAGTCTTGGACAATCAAGAAGTAAGAAGCAAAACCGGTTTTTTCGATGACATCCAGTTCGTAGTCCATCCTGTTCCGCTGTTCTTCGGTGATGGTTTCTCCGGGGAAACGTTTTTGTAGTCCGATTTCACACAGCTCGCGCAAATAGGCGTCAGCCGTCTTCCCTTCCGGCAATGGAAATTCTGGCAGATGATTCTCGCCCATATGGATCTTGAAGTCGATGCGTTCGGCGATCTTTCCGGTATTTTCAATGGCTTCGGAAAAGTCCTTGAAAATTTCTGCCATCTCTTCGCCGGAACGGAGTGACAGATCAAGCGCCATCATACTGAAACGCTCGGTGTCGGTGACTTTTTTGTTGTCGCGGATGCACAGCAGGATGTCTTGGACTTCCGCGTGTTCGCGTTTGACGTAATGCACGTCACAGGCGGCGACGAGCGGGATGCCGGCTTCACGGCTGATCTGGATGAGCCCCTGATTGGCGATCATCTGGTTTTCATATTCGAAATTCGGACCGAGCTCGAGATAGAAGTTCTCCTTGCCGAAGATATCCTGGTATTCGAGGGCGACCGTTTTGGCGCGCTCATAATTGCCATAGATGACTTCTGACGGTACTTCGCCTTGGAGTGATCCGGAGAGCGCGATCAGTCCTTCGTGGTACTGGCGGAGCAGGTTCTTGTCGGCTCGGGCTTTGTAGTAGAAGCCATCCAATTGGGCGATGGAGATGATTTTCATCAGATTCTTGTAGCCGGTTTCGTTCTGGACGAGGAGCACGAGCTGATGTCGCCGTCGGTCTTCGGCGGTATTGTTCTTGCTCGCGAGGTCTTTGCAGACAAAAATCTCCGCGCCGATGATCGCTTTGATACCATATTCTTTGGCCTTGCTCTGAAACTCCACGGCGCCGTAAAGGGCAGACGTATCGGTGAGTGCAAGCGAGGTCATTCCGTACTCTTTCGCCTGCGCCAACAACTCCTCTATTTTCGGGAGGGCGGTCAAGAGGCTGTAGTGCGAGTGCGTGTGGAGATGGATGAACATAGTAGTATGTAGCATGTAGTATGTATAAAGTATGCCTGATACTTGCTACATTATACGTGATACTTTACATTAAAAAATCGCCAATCAAAATGAAGGCGAGTATATAAGTAGATGTGTAAGTGTGAACATAAGAGCGGGTTCCCTCATAGTCCAGGATATACCGTAGGATTCTGCAGGGAAAATTAGAGTACTTCCAGTATAGCATTTTTGGAGGATAAAAAAAACCTCTCCCTCTCACGTGGTGTTGTGAAGGGGAGAGGATAGCATAGCACACTTGTTTTACTTCAGGCACTGGCGAATCCTGGCTTGGAGATAATGCAGTATCTCGTTCCGGGTTAGGGAAAACTCTCTTTGAAGCTTCCACAGGTGTTGAGGAAGGAGCTCCAAGGAGGCGTTTACCGATTGCGGCAAGCGCGCCAGCTGAGAGAGCTGCCACTCAAGGGTTGTTTTGCGCTGGGCGAGAAAATTTCTCACCTCCGTATAGTTTTTTATCTGGACGTCAATTGTCTTGATGCGACCAGAGTTGATTAGTCTGCCAAAAATATCAATGCTACTTTGGTAGTTCCTGATGTGCCATGTGTCAAGGCACACGGGAGTATTGGTATCCAGTATACCCGGCCATTTCTGGAAATCTGTCTCGCGGACAAAATTGATGCTTAGTCTGTAGTGCGGGGGACAATCGACGCCGATGGCCTGAGGAAAGGCACACTTGTAAAACATAGCGCGTTCATCTGCACCGCTCCCAAAAAAAACTGTATCGGCCACAAAACCCATCACATCTCCTTGGAGAAGCGCTCCGAGTGATTCTTTGAAAGAATTTCGCCACGGAGCCTCAAAGGCCAAGACTGGAATTTCAGCGTGATGTATTTTTACTCCATGCCAGCCACGGAGGGGATTGACTTTCAATCCGTCGAACCCCGCTTCTCTTGCAACTGCCCATGTTTTCTCTGGACCCCAGAAAATGGACCAAGGGAGTAGAGAAAGGTTTGAAAGACCTATTTGACGTTTCATCATCGTAAAGACTCCTTTTTCAATTGTTCAAGGACTAGTACTAGTATGTGAGTATTGAGAAAGCATCTCAATCTGTTAGTATACACCCAAAACACCAAAAAATCAAGAGCAAGAAAAAATAGTGTATACTGGCAATATGCAGGAAACGACATTTGCAAAAGAACTCAGTCTGATGCGAGAAGAACCCGTTTTTGTCGTGGGGGTGGATGAGGTGGGGCGCGGACCGCTCGCCGGACCGGTAGTGGCGGCGGCGGTGTGCTACAAAGATCCGACGTTCGCTATTCCGGAGAGTCTCGTCAAAGAGTTCTCGTTCATCCGTGATTCCAAGAAGCTTTCGGAGAAACAGCGCGAGCAATTGTTTGACGTGATTCAGGAACACTTTCATATCGGTATCGGCATCATCAGTGCGGAGACGATTGATCGGGTGAATATTCTGCAGGCGACGTTTCTCGCGATGAAGGCCGCCATTGCTTCGCTCAGAAAACAATTAACAGCTAACAGTCAACAAAGACTCCGTGACGAAGATCTTTTCCTGCTTATCGATGGCAATCAGGAAATACCGCATTGCTCGTATGTGCAGGAGGCGATTATCGGCGGAGATGGGACGGTGAAGTCTATCGCGGCGGCGTCCATTATCGCCAAGGTGACGCGCGATCGCATGATGGATGAATATGAGAATCAGTACCCGGGCTATGGATTTATCCGGCATAAAGGCTACGGCACCAAAGTGCATCTGGACGCGCTCCGTCGTCTCGGTCCGTCGCCGATTCACCGGATGTCGTTTCGCCCGGTACTGCTCGCTTTGCCGGAAAACGCCAACAAGCGCTTTGCCAATGTTCTGAGACCGAAGAAGCAGAAATAACGGGTATTCACTCACTTCGTTGGTAATAAAAGCAGAAAAAGACTGCAAAATGTTTTTTAGGCCCGCCTGCAACGATGTAGCACTTCGGGCAGGGAAACATTGGGCGAAGTCTGGCTATCGGACGGGTTCATCTAAAAACTTTTACAGTCTTTTTTGTCAGTTCCCACGGTAATAAATATTCCGGAAGGGCAGAGCGTTATTTGCTTCCATACTGTTTTTCCTCTACCCTGACTCTGTGTGAGAGCCTGTTCAAAATTTTATCAGAAACCAGAGAGACTATGTCCGTACGCCAACAACATATTCGCAATTTCTGCATCATCGCCCATATCGACCACGGGAAATCCACGCTGGCTGATCGTCTTTTGGAGCTGACCAAAACGGTGGAAATGCGCAAGATGAAAGAGCAGCTGCTCGATCAGATGGATCTCGAGCGCGAGCGCGGTATCACGATCAAGCTTCAGCCGGTACAGATGCACTACAAGTACAGACAACAGTCAACAGTCAACAGTCAGCAGGGGAACGAAGAAGTCGAGTATACCTTAAATCTGATCGATACGCCGGGACACGTGGACTTTCACTACGAAGTATCGCGCTCGCTGGCTGCGGTCGAGGGAGCCGTGTTGCTCGTGGATGCGACCAAGGGCGTGCAGGCGCAGACCCTCGCCAACCTCTATCTCGCGATCGGTCAGGACCTAGAGATCATTCCGGTGATCAACAAAATCGACCTGCCGAATGCCGAGGTGGAGAAGACGAAAAAAGAAATCATCCATATTCTGGGCTGCAAGGAAGAAGATATCTTGCTGGCGTCCGGCAAAACCGGACTTGGTGTCGAGGCAGTGTTGGAGCGTATCATCGTGGCTGTTCCCGCGCCGAAAGGGGATGAGACGAAGCCGCTCCGCGCCTTGATTTTTGATTCTGTCTACAATACGTATAAGGGTGTGGTCGCGTATGTGAAAGTGGTGGATGGTATGGTCAAACGTGACGATGTGCTCCATATGCTCGGTACCGAAAAAGAAGGAGTGACCGTAGAAGTCGGCTTGTTCAAGCCGAGTCTCATACCGACGGATGTCCTGCGAGCCGGAGATATCGGGTACATTGCGACCGGACTCAAGGCGGTCGGGCATTGTCGCGTCGGCGATACCGTGATCGGAAGACCGGAAAAAGGAAAAAAAATCATCATCGAACGATTGCCCGGATACAAAGAAATCAAACCGGCTGTCTACGCGAGCTTCTATCCTGTGGATGGCGATGAGTACACCTTGATGCGGGACAGTTTGGATAAGCTGAAATTAAACGACGCGGCGTTTACCTTCGAGCCCGAGAGCAATCAGGCGTTGGGGCGGGGATTCCGTTGTGGTTTCCTCGGACTGCTCCATCTGGAAATTATTCAGGCGCGTCTGGAACGGGAATTCGGTATGGCGCCGACCATCACGACGCCTTCTGTGGTATATGAGCTCAAGCTGCGCGGGGAAACTGAACATATACAGCTCTATTCGCCGGCGGATCTGCCAGACCCGGCTTTGATCGAAGCGCTGTATGAGCCCTATGTGACGCTCTCCATCGTGGTCCCGAGCGAGTATCTGGGGAACGTCATCAGTCTGACGCAAACTATCCGGGCCGAATACAAAAACACCGAGTACATCGACGCGGAGCGCGCCCTCCTGACGTTTGAGGCGCCACTGATGGATGTCATCACCAACTTTCACGATGATTTGAAAAGCGCGTCATCTGGGTATGCCTCGATGAACTATGAGCTGATCGGTTATCGGGAGAGCGATGTCGTCAAGCTCGATATTATGGTGGCGGGTGATCCGATCGATGCCTTTGCGCGGATGATCCCACGGCGGGATGCAGGGGCTGAAGGCAAGCGCGTGGTAGAAAAACTGAAAGAAGTCATCCCGCGGCAGAATTTCTCGGTGGCTATTCAGGCGGCCGTCGGGGGTAAAATCATCGCCCGGGAAACGATTTCCGCGTACCGCAAGGATGTCACCGGCAAGCTCTATGGCGGAGATTTTTCCCGTAAAAAGAAGCTTTTGGAAAAGCAGAAAAAAGGCAAAAAGAAGATGCGAGACATCGGCAAGGTCAACATCCCAAGCAGCGCTTTTCTCGCGGTTTTGAGGAAATAGATGACGTTCTGTATTTTGCCTTTTTTTGCGCGAAACGGTATACTGTCATTGAAGACGGAGTATTAATTTTTTTGAAGGCGCCCTTTTTTTGTGAATGATCACAGGAAAGCAGGGACAATCCAATACTATGGAAATGGAATTTACACAAGCGAATTTTGATCAGGAGGTGTTGAAGAGCGAGCAGCCGGTTTTTGTCGATT
>CAYGEA010000018.1:0-9074 GCA_964348835.1 uncultured Bdellovibrionales bacterium | reverse complement strand
TGGCATCCGAAACAGAGATAGCGTTTTGAAATCCGCTCAATGGATTGCTCTTCTCGAAGATTGATGAAGATAGCCTTGTCGATAGAGCGTCCGAAAGAGCGGAGTACCGCCTCCACTTCATCGATCTGAGAAGCACGACGAGGTGCTCCATCAAGCAAGATGCTCTTTTCTGGCGGGACACTTTTGATGACATTTTCAAAAACCGCCCTCATAATCACGTCGGATGTCAATGAATGCTTGAGATGGATAGTATCATTGATTTCCCGTCCGAGTGGCGTATCTTCCTCGGCTGCGGCACGCAGTTCCGATCCGATATCGATATGCACCAGACCGAGATTTTTTCTCAAAAGCTCTGCTTGAGTGCTTTTACCGCTTCCGGGAGGTCCGAGAAGAACATAGTTTTTGGTCTTCATACTCCTGTACGTTTTGAAAATGACTCAGAAGGTTTCGTAGCTCTGCATCGTCAACTGGCTCTGGATATGCTTCACCGTTTCCAGCACGACCGAAACGACGATGAGAATACTCACGCCTCCGATAGAAAGCGCCTGAATGCCGGTAATACCCTGCACGACAAAGGGCAGGACCGCCACTGCGCCGAGAAAAAAAGCGCCGGCAAGCGTAATGCGATTGATGATGTGGTACAGATATTCAGCCGTCGTATTACCCGGTCGGATTCCCGGGATATATCCGCCTTGTTTCTGGAGATTCTCGGCTATCTTGATGGGATCGAACACGACGGCGGTATAGAAATACGTGAACAAGACAACCAGCACGAAATAGAGAATTCCATACACCCACTGATCCTGCAGCCACGCGCTGGCGGTTACCGCGATGCTCGCTATCTTGGCGTTGGCGCTCTGCACGAAAAAATTGGCTGCCATCGTCGGGATAAGAATGAGTGATACGGCAAAAATAATCGGGATGACGCCGGCCTGATTGACCCGGAGTGGCAGATGCGTCGCCGATCCGCCATAGACCTGCGCCCCGCGGACACGCTTGGCATAGGCGACGGGTATGGTCCGCTGACCTTCGTTGATAAAAATCACGCTCGCGATAGTCACTGCCGCCAAGAGAGCGAACAGGAGATAGGTAAAAATCTGCGCCGGGTCCCAAATCGAGATAAAGCGGGAAATACCGGTCGGCAGACTGGAAACGATGCCGGCGAAAATAATCACCGAGACTCCGTTACCCAAACCCTTTTCGGTAATCAGTTCGCCGAGCCACATCAGAAAAATAGTTCCCGCGGTTGCACTGATAATAATCACTGCCATATTGAACGGCGTGATATCGCCCAAAATATTCTGCGAGCGGAGCAGCGAAAGCATACCGAAAGACTGGAGCCCGGCGAGCGGAAGCGTGATCCAGCGCGTCCACATATTGAATTTCTGACGTCCGGTTTCTCCCTCTTCTTTGTACAAGCGCTCCAGACTGGGGACAATCGTCGTCGACAGCTGCATAATAATCGATGCGGTGATGTATGGCGCGACGCCCAAAAGTACGATCGAAATATTAGAAAGTCCACCGCCGGAAAAAATATTCAAGAGACCGAGAAACGCATTGTCTTCAAACAGCCGCCGGAGTGCCAGCACATCCACTCCCGGGAGCGGGATATTGGCGGCGATACGATAGACAACCAACAAACCAAGAATAAAAAGGATCTTATTCCGGAGGTCCTTGATTCGAAAAATATTCAGGAATGTTTCGCGCATGAGAGAAAAGGATCAGTTTCCAAGATAAGACCAGTATACCCCGCTCGATATGGGAAAGACAACAGCAAATCTCCGACCCGTAAAAATGCTTTTACTGAGAGACTGCCTGAAAACTCTCCTTGGCCTTTTCTGAAGCCGTAACATCCGCACCCAGCGTCAGTTTTTTCTTGAGACTGCCGGTCGCTACGATCTTGACGCCACGGGCAAGTGCTGTCTTCGGGGCCAGTTTTTTGTCGATCAAGAGAGCGATCGTGATGACTTCGCCATCCACGCAAGCATACTCCAGACTCGTCAACGTTACCAGACATTTTTTCTGATGAATAGACTTGAAACCGCGCACTTTCTTCAGACGCTCGAGAAACGTCGAGCGACCGCCTTCGAACAAAGGATCAACAGAGGCGCCGGAACGGGATTTCTGACCATTGCTCCCGCGACCGGATGTTGTGCCGCGCTTGCCGCCGCGTCCGATACGCTTCCGACCTTTCTTTTTTACGACTGAAAGTTGATGGATCTGCATAATAAAACGTTATATGGAAATACTATTTTTGGACTGGAGCCGCTTCACTTTCTTTCACTGCCTTGGGAAGACGAGGCGCTTTCAGCTGTTCTAGAGCCTTGATAGTGACCCGAGCGACATTGAGCGGATTGGAAGCGCCGAGGGACTTGGAAACGACATCCTTGACACCAAGCAGATCGACCACGGCACGCACCGCGCCGCCAGCAATAACTCCCCGCCCTTCAGAAGCCGGTCGCAGCAGGACTTTTGCGGATCCGAGTTTGGCGGAAATATCATGAGAAATGGTTGTCCCGTCCAACGCAATGGTCACCATATTTTTTTTCGCGTCATTGTAGGCCTTCTGAATAGCATCAGAAACATCCGATCCCTTGGCGACACCCACGCCCACCTTGCCTTTGCGATTGCCGATGACGAGCGTCGCTCGAAAACGGAAACGGCGTCCACCTTTTACCACGCGTGTCACGCGCGCCAAGTCAAGGAGTTTCTGATCAAACTCCGGCTTTTCGCGTCTCCCCATTTTTTTTCCTGGCTTTGCCATAATTGTCTATAAATGAAGTTACGTAGCTCTAGTATGCCTGCCCGCCTTGGGAGGGAGCATCCCCGCTTCAATTCTTTGATTATACTGTATCCTGTATCATTCAGAGCCGCAAGGCATTATCGAGATGCCTATTAAAACTTGAGACCGTCGCCACGGGCAGCTTCGGCGAGCGCCTTTACTTTGCCATGATATTTATATCCGGAACGATCGAAAACCGCTTCCGTGATGCCGATTTTTGCCAAACGCTCTGCGATTGTCTTTCCGACAAGTGCTGCTCCCACTACTGTGTGCGATGTTTTTTTCGTCAGTTCCAGCATATTCGCCTGCGCCAAGGTCGTACCGGACAGATCATCGATGGCCTGAACAGAGATGTTCCGCAAACTCCGAAACACCGAAAGACGCGGGCGGGTGGCGGTGCCGGTTATCTTGGCGCGCACACGACGCTTCCGTTCAAATCGTTTCACTTTTCGTATCTCTCGCTTTAACATATTTCTTAACTTACAACTTATAACCGATAACCTACAACATGCCTCCTTTTTCTTCCTGCATTTTGTTGTCAGTTGTCAGTTGTTGGTTATTTCATTAGGCGGCATTTTTCTTGCCTTCCTTGCGGCGCACGACTTCACCGACATAACGGAACCCTTTGCCCTTGTACGGCTCGACTGGTTTTAATTTTCTGACGATAGCGGTGTATTCGCCGACTTTCTGCTTATCAGTGCCGGAAATCGTCAGGATATTTCCCTCGATTTTGGCATCCAACCCCTCTGGGAGAGTCAGCTCCACAGGATGAGAAAAGCCCAGAGCCAGAACAATTTTTTTCCCATTGACCGACATACGGAAACCGACACCGTTCAACTCAAGCTGTTTCTGAAAACCCGCGGTCACGCCGACTATCATATTGGCAATCAATTTCGTCGTGGTCCCCCAGAGAGCTTGAGATTTCTTCGTCTCGCCCACCCTAGTAACGAGCACGGTATTTTCTGCCACAGCGACCTTCGCCTCGCGACGGTGCGCGAACTCGAGCGTGCCTTTTGGACCCGCCACAGTGACTACGTTCACAGAGAGCGTCACGGTGACACCTTCTGGAATACTGACTGGTTTTTTCCCTATTCTACTCATAATTCTTAGCTTTTTAGCTTGTAGTTTGTAGCTTCTTAAGTTATAGCATTGTGAGAAAGGATATATTCTTTATCTACAAGCTAAGAAGCTACTACCTACCAGCTCATTTTTTACCACAATTTGCAGATATATTCGCCTCCCAATCCACGACGGAAAGCTTCTGACCCAGTCATCACCCCTTCCGAGGTCGAAACGATTGCGATACCGTACCCATTCTTCACTTTCTTGATTTCGCTTTTCTTGACATAGATACGGCAGCCCTGCTTGCTGACACGAGTCACTTCACGGATCGCCGGAACCTTCTTAGTAGGAGAAACAGTCGTGTATTTGAGCCACAGACGCAAGGACGGATGAACGCCATCGGTTTCTTTTTCGATGCGCCCAACAAACCCTTCCCGGAGCAGAATCTCCGCGATGGTGTATTTGAGTTTCGAAGCGGGCAGAGCGACGCTCGGATGGCCGGCGGCTTGCGCGTTACGAATTCTGGTCAACATGTCTGCAATTGGATCTAACATAATGTCTAGCTTTTTAGCTTGTAGTTTGTAGCTTCTTAAGTTATAGCATTGTGAGAAAGGATATATTCTTTATCTACAAGCTAAGAAGCTACTACCTACCAGCTCATTAATTTACCAGGAAGCTTTCTTTATACCCGGAATCTCACCTTTGTTGGCAAGTTCTCGGAAGCAAATACGGCAGAGATCGAACATACGCAAATACCCGTGTTTCCGACCACACTTCCAACACCGCCGTACGATGCGAGTTGAAAATTTCGGGGTTTTGAGCGCTCTGGCCGCTGTGGATGTCTTTGCCATACTCTGTAATTTCGAGATTATTTTTATGACTTACTTTCCTCTTTCTGAAGTGGCAAACCCAAAGCACGGAACAGTGCCTCACCTTCTTCTCTGTTTTTGGCTGTCGTAACGATGTTCACCTGGAAGCTGAAGATATGCTGCACCTTCTCCGGAATAATCTCCGGAAAGACGAGGTGTTCTTTGATACCGAGATTGCAATTGCCATTCTGATCGATGGCGCTTTTGGGAATACCCTGAAAATCACGCACGCGAGGCAGCGCCACATTGATCAGACGATCCAAGAAGTCCCACATCCGGATGCCGTGCAGCGTGACCCGGGCTCCAATCTCCAAACCTTCGCGAGTCTTGAATCCGGCAATAGCCTTACGCGCTTTGGTTTGAAGCACTTTTTGTCCGGTAATCGCCTCGAGGGAAGCGACGATGTCTTCCACGCGCTTCGAATCTTTGAGAATCTTACCCGTTCCGACATTCACGACAATCTTGCCGACACGCGGAAGAGCCATCCGGTTCTTGATGCCGAGCTCTTTCGAAAGGGCGGGAACGACTTTCTCGCTATAGATTTTCTTGGTCAATGGCATTTTCATACGAGGTATGCTACGAGCTTTTTCTGGTTAGATGACTTTACCGGACTGTTTACTGACACGTACTTTTTCGTTTCCCTCAATCTTGTACCCAATACGCGTCGGCTTCCCGGTATGCGGGCAGACCAACATCACATTGGAAACATGAATCGGAGCCTCTTTCTCGATCCGCTGTCCTTTTTCTCCGTCTCGCTTGGAACGGATATGGCGCTTCATTATATTGGCACCTTTGACGGCCACTTTTTCAATATCCGGAAAGACAGAGATGATCATCCCGCGTTTCCCGGCATCTTTTCCGGTAATAACCTCTACTTGATCTCCTTTCTTTAGCTTCATAAGCTTTTGGCTTCGTTAGCTTCGTTAGCTTCCTTTGTCCCCCTAAAAAGCTAGGGAAGCTAAGGCAGCTAGAGAAGCTGTTTATAATACTTCAGGGGCCAGTGAAACGATCTTGGAAAATCCTTTTTCCCGCAGCTCTCGCGCTATCGGACCGAAAATACGCGTCCCCTTGGGATCGGTATTGTTGGCATCGAGAATGACCGCGGCGTTCTCATCAAAACGGATGTAGGAATTGTCTTTACGGCGATAGGCTTTGGCCTGACGGACGATAACGGCTCTCACCTTGTCCCCTTTCTTGACCATACCACGCGGCTCTGCCGATTTGACCGAAGCCACGATGATATCACCGAGCCCCGCGTATCGGCGGCGCGTTCCACCGAGCACTTTGAAACACTTGATGCTCTTGGCACCGCTGTTATCAGCGACTTTCAAACTGGATTCTGCTTGGATCATAGCTTTCTCTTAGAGTGTGACGACGGTATGATGCTTATCACGACTGATGGGGCGACATTCTTGAAAACTGACGGTATCTCCTACGGCGTATTTGTTCTCTTCGGTGTGGACTTTGTATTTCTTGGTCGAACGATACTGCTTCAGGTACTTTGGATGAGTCTTCAGGGTTTCTACCGCGACAACGATAGTCTTATCCATCGAGGCGCTGACAACGACACCTTTTTTCTTGGGCGCCTTGCTCGCTGATTTTGTTGTGGATGCAGTCTTCATACTGTGTGTAAAAAATGAGATTTACCGGCTCTCTTCTTTGGTAGCAATATTCATCTCGTCTTCTTTTTTCAGGGTCAGGAGACGGGCGATGTCCTTCTTCAGCTTGCGGTATTCGCTGTGATTCTTAGCTTCACGAGTAACGATGTCAAAACGCAGCTTGTACGTCTTGTCATCCAGCTCAAGAATCGCCTTCTCGCGCTCGCCCTCTGATTTTTCCCGCCATGCCTGTGCCTTCATACCATTGTATATTTTTGAGTGAAAACCGGTGTACTTATCGTTCGCAAAATTTCGTCTTGACTGCGAGCTTGTGCGATGCCAAACGCATCGCTTCCGTCGCCGCCACTTTAGGAATGCCATCAAGTTCAAACAACACTTTTCCGGCACGTACCTTTGCGACAAAGTGATCCACGCCCCCCTTACCTTTACCCATCGGAGTCTGCTCTCCCTTCTTGGTCATCGGCTTGTCAGGGAAGACGCGTATCCACACCTTGCCTCCGCGCTGGATGGAACGGGTCATCGCCCGGCGCGCGGCTTCGATCTGGCGAGCTGAGATCAATCCCTCTTCTAGGGTCTTGAGCCCGTAGCTCCCGAAGCTCACGGTATTCCCGCGTGTTGCCGGACTTCCTGACCAGCCTCCCCGGTGGATCTTTCTGTGTTTTACTTTTCTTGGCATCAACATAAGAAATTTCTATTATTCGGTCGTCGTTTCCGCTTCCACGAATTTCTCTCCTTTGTAAATCCACGTCTTTACTCCGATCACTCCGTAGGTCGTACGAGCCTCGGCACAAGCGTAATCAATATCGGCGCGTAGCGTGTGAAGAGGAATCTTGCCCCGTGACAACCACTCGCGTCTTGACATTTCAGCACCGCCCAGACGACCACAAATTTCAATCTTCACTCCCTGCACCAGCTTATTGCCTTCTACCTGATCGAGCATCGTCTTCAATACGCGGCGGAACGGCGTACGCTTCTCCAGTTGCTCGGTAACCTGAATCGCAACCAACATCGCGTTCGTTTCGGGATTTTTAACCTCCTGAATATCTACTTTCAAATCGACTTTCTTGCCCGCAAAAAATCTTTTTTTGATAGTCCGGGTCAGATCTTCGACACCGGTGCCCCCGCGACCGATAAGTACGCCGGGTCGCGCTGTATGAATGATCAATCGCACGGCATTCGCGGAACGCTCGATACCAACAGAAGCGATGGCTGCTGCTTTCCATTTGGTCATAATAAATGAACGGATTTCGACGTCCTTTCGCAATTGATCACGGTAGGTCTTCTTCGCCCCAAACCAGCGCGACTGCCAGTTGGTCGTGATACCGAGACGAATACCGGTTGGATGCACTTTATTACCCATACTCGTTTAACTCTGTGCTTCAAAAAAATTATCCTCCTTCACTACTACAAATTACAAATCCTTTACAAATATACAAATTGTGTTTTTCAAACGTTTTTCGATATTCGTATATTCGTACAGGATTCGTAATTCGTAGAGGCTAAATGGATTTCCGCTGAAACACTTTTTTTACCACTTTGTTACTCGTGTTACTGGCCGACATAGCCCCTCTGACAGCATCTTTCTTTATGTCCGGCTTCACTATCTTTTGCGCCTCCTTTTGCTTTTCTGTTTCTTCGGGCAGTGCGGAGGTCGCCGATACTCCTTGTTCGATGGTTTCCTTTTTTTTCACAATACGATTCTTACCTTCTATTTTTTCTTCCAAGATGATCGTGACATTGGATCCGCGGCGGAGGAGCGGTGTCGCTCGTCCGAAAGCTCGGGGTAGCCAGCGCTTCAAGCGCAAACCATCACCGACACGAATTTCCAAAATATACAGATTCTCCTCATCCAGTCCGTTATTATTCCTCGCATTCGCCATCGCGCTCTTCAAGAGATCGGTGATCGGTCGCGAAGACCGCTTGACCTGCTTGTCGAGCTGGACAAGAGCTTCGCGCGCATCCACGCCGATAAGGGAGTGCGTCACAAGACGCACTTTACGCGGTGCAATACGGAGGTTTTTGAGGGTGGCGTGTACTTTCATAGTCATCTATTTTTTCTTAGCCCCTGGTGCGGCAGTGGCGGCCTTAGCAGCCTTGGCGGCATCTAATTCACGAGACTTAGCAGCCACTTCCAATTCTTTCTGCATCTTTCCACCGTGACGGGTAAACTTTCGGGTCGGAGAAAATTCCCCCAGACGATGCCCGACCATCTCCTCGGTCGCAAATACGGAAATAAAGTCTTTGCCGTTATGCACACCAAAAGTAAAGCCTACCATCTCCGGAGAGATAGTGCAAGCACGCGACCATGTTTTGATGATGGTGCGATCACCCAGCTTCTTTCCTTCGAGTTTCTTCAGCACTCTTGGATCGACGTATGGACCTTTTTTGAGACTTCGTGACATATGTAATTAACTTACAACTTACAACCTACAACTTACAACCTATAACTTTTTTCCACATTTCTTTTTTCTGTTGCTGGTTGTGAGTTATTAGTTGTTGGTTATTTTTTAGGGCGGCGGCTGATGATATATTTATTGCTCTTGTGTTTCTTCGCGCGGGTCTTTTTGCCGAGTGCCAACTTGCCCCACGGGGTTCTCGGATGCATACCGATCGGCTGACGTCCTTCACCACCTCCGTGTGGATGGTCTACCGGATTCATAGCGCTTCCACGGACGGTCGGACGCCGGTTGAGCCAACGGGCGCGTCCGGCCTTGCCGATCCGCTCGGCGCTGTGCTCGAAAT
>CAYGEA010000017.1:0-10147 GCA_964348835.1 uncultured Bdellovibrionales bacterium | reverse complement strand
GATAGCATCTCTTTTCATTTCCGTCAACAGCGCACCCTGACATTTTTATTCTCAATCGCAATAGTCCAGCCACCAAAAGTAATTTTTTGTCTCCATTTCACCACTCATCAGGACCTCTCGGTTACCGGAAACATCAGCCCCCAATCAACGGCGGAAAAGCTCATTTTTCCGAACCGAGAGGCCTTCTTCACACAGTGTGAAACGAGAGCCAAAAAATTCTTTTGGTGGCTGGACTGAGGTAAGCAAACGCGGGCCTCAAAAGAGAATGTAAGGCGCTGTTTCTTCACGAAAGAGGAACGACTGGTTTGCGATACCACTTATCGAATTCCACCCCCAAACGAAGAAAAATAACGCTCATCGCCACGAAAGAAAAGAGGAGGCGCGGAGGAGGAAGCTTGTCCGGATACGATAGGTATACCACCCACATTTCAGGCACCGTATCGGCTCCAACCAGAACATATTGGTTCAGTATCGCTCGAAGTACCAGAAGGAAAAAAGCGAGGTAACCAAAACGCAAGAAGATCCTCCAGCGCGCCGGACCGATCCAAAGCATTGCCCTATTATTGGAAATCAACGCCATAGCCGTCAGGATAGCCATAGCGGTCGAACCGAGCAGAATATCGCTGGACCAGAAATGCTCAAAAAAACCGAAGAAGTAGTATTCCGGCCGAATATAGGCGACCAGTACGGTATAGATCAATGCGGAAAAATATCCGAGCAACCCCAGATATTTTCGGTAGATGACTTTGCTATCCAAAAAGTCGAAGAAGTATCCGAGCGACGAGAGAACGAACGAACCGGCGAGAAGAAAATTGCCTGTTCCAGCGAATGTCTTGGCAAAAGACTTCAACGTAAATTCTTGATCGTAGAAAAAAATGTAGAGAACAAAAAAAAGGTACACCCCCGCCGCCACTGCCAAGGATCTCCCCCACATCTTTTTTGACAATGAAGAAACTGTGTCCTGCATAGGAAAAACCCATTAACGCGACTGTCGGATACGAATACTATTCTTCACTCAATTCCTTGAAATACATATCCACGTCGCTGATCCATTTTTTGACGCTCTCCCGACTGTGTCCCTCGCAGCTAAAACCGCATTTCCACACGATCATCTTTGCCGGAGTATTCAATTTTTCCGAATTGATAAGCCTGTTAATCCGTTTGGCGACGGTTTCTACGGCATCCTTACGGCTATTGAAACAGGTATGGCCTCCGGTACCCATCATCCGCCTGACGCCTCGGTATCCCCAATAATTGAAACAGTCCTGATCATCCAATACCGGGACACGCTTCCCCCAGTTGCTCTCTTTCTTGGCAATACCGACCAGAAACGCCACCGTCAGACGATCCTGTTCGAAAATATACGGGAGCATCTCCTCGATCGGATAGCCTCGCACCATCTCTCTGACATTGTCCTTGTATTTTTTATCCGCGGTTTCGTTAAAATACTCGAAAAAAATATCCGATCCACTCTCATAACCTTGTCCGCCCTCCTCACCAAGAGAAACCGCCGTTGTCGCTTCCTCTCCCTCTATGGCAGGCGATGGCACTCTCTCCTCGAAGTTCTGAGAACCGGCAAAAACTCCCGGCCCGAAGAAATGTTCCATAAATGCCATCGAGACCATCCCAAACGCGATACCTCCTACGAGAGACCCGTACAACATCTTGTGCGGAGCGATACTCGGCATACAACGGCTGACTATTCGTCTGACACGACGATAATACAGTTCTCCTTTCCGGAAAAAATGCCAGAGGACATCCTGCAGTGAACGCTCCTTGAGTTCCGTCAAGAAGGCGCGTTTTTCTCTGTGTGCGCCATCCAGAGATCTATTGCCGGAGATATGAGAAGGATGATGCTTAAAAAGATCAGCTCTCCGGCTGGATTTTAAAGCGACTGTCGCATTCTGAGGCGCCACCAAAACATCCAGCGTCGGTCGGCGCTTCCCGGAAACAGACGAAAATTGATGCGGGTACGAAGATGGAAATTTCATCGGTATTATTTTTGTCTTTCAGTGGCCGTATCAGACCTGCTCTACGCGAACAACAACATTTGGAACAGATACCGTTCCACAGGGAATTTTTCTCAAATACTTTATTTTATTGTAGCACGATTTTTCTCTCGTAACCAGACATATCCCGCGACAGACAGGACAAACATCAAGAGAGAAAAGAGCTGTCCCAAAGTCAATGTGCCGAAAAAAAATCCTAGCTGCGGATCAGGACTGCGAAACATCTCGCCGACAAAACGCAGTATCGCGTACAAAGCCGCGTACAGACACACAAGCGCCCCATGGAAGGGCATTTTTTTACGGAGCAGCAACAGCGGAACAAACAATATGACACCCTCCAAAAAAGCTTCATACAGAGTAGACGGGTGACGCAACACCCCCGCCGGAACAGCCATGGGGAATACCATTCCCCATGGCTGTTCCGTGATTCTGCCATACAGCTCGACATTGAAGAAGTTTCCCATCCGACCGAAAAATGTCGCCACCGGACCCAGTAAAGCCACAAAATCAGCCGTTTTCCAAAAGGAGATTTTTTCACGGCGGACGAACCAGAACAAAGCCACCGCCACGCCGATCAGCCCGCCATGATAACTCATTCCCGATATACCAACCCAGACACCGTGTTCAAAATCATAGGGAAGTACTGCCAGAAGCGGTGCCGACAAGAAAACACTAGGGTTATAGAAAAACACATACCCGATATGACCGCCGATCAGGGCGCCGAAAAAAATCGTGAAAAAAAGGTCCGGAACGCGCTCTTCAGCACACGGCGCCTGACCCCTCCGAGCAAGAAAGATAGCCAGCATCAGAACCGCCAAGAAGCCGGATAAGAACCACAGCGCATACCAATACACCGGAAAAAACCCGATCGTAAAAGCGACTGGGTCAAGCATTAGAGGAATGTGTTGCCACTCATTCATAGCTTGTAGCTTATTAGCAAGTAGCTTGTAGACTTTGAGTCAGGATTCTCCTAAAAAGCTAAAAAGCTACCGCCTACAAGCTAGTCGTTGTATTCTTTCAGCTGGTCACGGAACTCGATGGTATAAATTTCACCCAAAGCGAGAAAAAGCGATACCATAATCGGACCGATAATGAATCCCGGCAAACCGAAAAACGAGATCCCTCCCAATGTCGCGAAAAATACCATCAGCGGATGCATCTGCGTATCCTTGCCGACCAGTTTCGGCCGCAAGATGTTGTCAACCGTAGAGATGATACCGGCGCCAACGGCAAGTACAAAAACCCCCTGCCAGACATCTCCGAGCAAAAGCAAAATGATACCGGCCGGAATCCAGAGAATGGCGGATCCGACCAAAGGAATGACCGACAAAAGTACCATCACGATGCCCCAGATAGCCGGCGACGGAATGCCCGCGATCCAAAATGTGATGCCGCCCAAAAGCCCCTGAATGATACCGACGACGAGCGTCCCTTTGAGCGTCGCGCGGCTGATAGAGATGAATTTTTTGATAAGCAATTTGTCATGCTCGTCGCGTAAAGGGCTGAGCATCATCAGATACTTGAGCGCGCGCTTGCCATCGATCAGGAAATAAAACAGCGTGAAAAACATCACGAACACCCAGAACACAAAATTGGTAATCCCCTGATACGCCGCTTGGAGCAGTCCGAGAGCATTCTGGCTGAATTGCCGGATATCGCTCAGAATACGCTCCTGGTTGAGTGTCTGCGTATCGAAAAAGAGGTTGAGATATGGAGTCGCCCGCGCCGTGGTGATGGTCTGATTGATCACTCTTTCCAGCGCCGACTCTTCGCCGAGCGTATGATACAGATTATTCGCTTCTCCTATCGCCAAACTGAGCACGAGAAAAATAGGGGTCACGACGATGAAAATAGCGAGGAGACAAGTCAAAAAAGCACTCCACCCTCTCTGTCCACGCGTCCATTTTTCCAACGTATGGTAAGGATTTTTGAAAAGAGCGGACAGAATGGCAGCCGCCACGATAGCGGTCAGAAACGGCTGAAAGATAAGGAACACGACCGTCCCTACGCCGAGTAAGAGCAGAAAAAAGAAATAGACATTGAATGAGCGGAACTGCATAGACGTATCACTCAACAATCAACTTACCAATCATACCGCTGTGACCTTCTCCACACAACAAAGCGCACTTGAAAGAAAATTCTCCTTTTTTGTCAGCACTGAACTCTATCGTCTTTTTTTCCCCGGGTTTCACTGTCTCGCTCTTGACTCCGAGCTCGGGAATAGCAAATATATGAGTGCCCGAAACTCCCTCTAGGATAATCTTCACGCGCGTGCCTTCTTTGACTCTGATTTCTTCCGGCTCAAAATACCAGTTATTGGCTTTGACGAGAATTTCTTGGGTGCTTTGCTTCGATGTCAAAGCAGTATCATTTGTCTCCCCGGAAAGAGGAGGCGCTTTCTGCTGAATCGATGGTGCCACCTCCATTTCAGACACCGTTGGAGCTGAGGCCTTTTGATTGTTTTTACCGAAGAAAAAGAAAATACCTCCGCCAACAACAAGAATCGCTATCAAACCGATGATTTTTCCCATACGTGTGCATCTTCATTATTATTGAGTAAGCTTAAAAAAGCATCAGCTCACTTACTGATAGTATACCACTTGACATCTTTTTTATAAAATATCTCAAAGCACGGACTCCCCCGGAGGATCTGAGCGTTGACCAACAATATCGGACCACCACTGATAATCATTTTTTGATGCGGCGGTCGCACGGAAAGAGAAAGTCCGTATTTTTCTTGGAAATATTGCTTGATACCAGCGCGCGTAGTATAACCAGACGGCAGTATGAATGGCTGAAACTTTTTTGCATCAGAAGAATAGTAGATCGTATGATGCTCGTGCAAAAAAACATACGCCTGCGCCTCCTTCCAATCTATCTTTTGTTTTTTGTTGACTAATGCCTGTTGATTATTTTTTGTTAGCTGTTTTTTGTTAGTTGTTGACTGTTCCCCGCTGCCTTTCTCCCGATAATAGACGCAGCGCGCGGAAAGCGGGCAGATACCGCATTTCGGACGCGCTACGCACACGGCGCTCCCGAAGTCCATCAATGCCGCGTTCAAAACTTTTTTCGGCGTCTGAAACTTATCTTCCCAAAATACCTCATCACCTATCAGCTGCTTCCCGCCGAAGAAAAATCTGCCAAGCACTCTCTTGAGATTGGTATCCCACGCCAGGTGATTATCCCCGTACGCGAAACTCAGAATGGCTGATGCCGTATACGGACCGATGCCTGGCAATGTTTGCAGGAGCTTTTTATCCCGTGGAAAGATTCCGGCATACTGTTCTGTCAGCACTTTTGCGGTCTTGAGCATATTGCGTCCGCGCGCATAGTACCCCAATCCCTCATAGTACGGCAAAAATTCTTCCCAAGATGCTTGCGCCAAAGATCCGACATCAGGGAAACGTTTGAGAAACCGCGTGTAGTAGCCGATCACCCGGCTGACCTGCGTCTGCTGCAGCATTATTTCCGACACCCACACCTCATACGCGGTACTATTCTTCTTGCCCCGAGGCGAAGCTTTTCGTGGCTTGCCCCGAGGCGAAGCTTTTCGGGGGTTGCGCCACGGCAAATGCTCCCGCCCCGCCTTGCGGAAAAAATCCACCAGCCGTTTTTCAAAAAAAACGATTTTCTCCTTACGAATTGACATAGGACTTCTCTTTATATACTCTGTCTATAGACCTGTAGGAAACTGGCCATTCCTACTATACTATGGCGGGAAAACCCACATAAAGAAGCAGGTGTTCGGCCGCCACCAGTGTGCAGAGCATATCAGTCAGGGGAGCCCCACAAATGGGTTCTTGTACCAACGCCCTGATTATGCACACTGGTGGCTCTTTCTTTTTCTCATTCTTTCTGAGCCTTAGGGGTACTTAGCGGTGAAACCGCTAAGTACCTACTCAATAACGCCGCCGCCAAGGCAGTACTCCCCGTCATAGAAAACGGCAAATTGACCGGCAGCCAGACCCTGATCTTTTTCTTGCAACGAAACCTTTAATCTGCCATTCTCCAGAAATTCAATCATAGCCGGATACTGCTTGGCACCGTGGCGCACCTTGACTGACAATATTGTTTTTATCGGCTTCTCGCCGGAAACCCAATTCAATCCTCCCACTGTAAAAGTGTCTCGCGCGAGAAGATCGCGATGATCGCTGTGAGAAATGAATACCTCGTTGGTATCTGGATTTTTGGCGACGACAAACCACGGCCCGCCAGACAGGCCGATGCCCTTCCGCTGCCCAACGGTGAAATACCAGAAGCCATCGTGCTCACCGAGAACTTTTTTCGTTTCATACTCGATCAACTTTCCCGGCCGTTTGCCGAGATGGTGTTCGAGGAACTTATCAAAAGGAATCTTGCCTAAAAAACAAATTCCCTGACTGTCTTTGCGCTTAGCGTTGGGCAGATGAAACTCTGCGGCTAATTCCCGTACGCGCTCTTTTTCAAAACTGCCAATCGGGAAAAGCGCCTTCGCAAGCTGGGCTTGTGATAACTGCGACAAAAAATACGTCTGATCTTTAACTGCGTCCGGTGATGTTTTGAGAGAGGTTATCCCATCGCTCTGTTCCGTCTGAGCATAGTGCCCCGTCGCTACACGGTCAAAATCTTTGCCGAACGCATCGTAAAAGGCGCCGAACTTGATGCGGGCATTGCAGAGCATATCCGGATTGGGTGTCCGACCACTTTTTACCTCCTCGATCACATACCCGACTACCCGCTCCCAATATTCTTTCTGAAACGGCACGATTTCCAATGGTACGCCTGCCTCTTCGCACACCGCACGCACAAAAGCCAGATCATCCTCCCACGGACATTCCCCTAAGAATTGCAACTCGTCTTCCAGCCAAATTTTCAGATAAAAAGCCGTAAGCCGGTGCCCCTCTTCTTTCAAAAGACGCAAAGCCACCGAACTGTCTACCCCGCCCGATACCAGTACCGCTATATTCATAGAAAAAATCGTATATATACGGTAAGCCTAGGCTATTTCGAGAGAAATGAAAAGGGTACGGCAGCATCAGAGAGTCCACTCCATAAACATTGACCCAAGCGCCTGATATGCTATCCTACGCTGTAATTCTGATAGTAGAATTACCCTTCTTTAACAATCACATCACCCACCCTCACAGAAAGGAAAACACCAAATGACCTATCTCGTTGGCGGTATCCCAATGCTCTTCCCAATTATGGTCGGAGCTGGTGCCTGCAAAACTCCTGAAAGTGTCATTCCTTATATGCGGCGAGGGAATCTTCTCCTCGGCGCCGTCGTCACTGGTTCTTACACACCTGACGCACGATCAGGCAATGACGGAATTCTTTCCTACCCGAATGAGTGGCAGGAACTAATCACCCAACAATTCGGACTCAATGCTTTCGGTATGCCAAATATGGGATATTCTCAGGCGGTGCTAGAACTTTCCCGGCTTTTCCCTTCGCCAGCCTATCCATTGATAGCCAGCATAGCCGGTTTTTCGGTAGACGACTATGTCAAAGGATTGAAGGCGTTTCAGCTCACCCCTGCTAAAGGCATAGAATTGAATTTTGGCTGTCCGAATACTCACGCCATCCCTGTCTCTTACGACATCATCTCGATACTTCAGATACTCGAAGCATTCAAGCTCCTCGATATCGGATGCCCCGTGTGGATCAAACTCTCTCTGTACATTACGATGGAAGAACGTGAGAAGCTCTCCCAACAATGGCCACAGATTGATTTCTCCAATGTGCCGGTGGTCACAGCTGGATTCCTCGCAAAGGTCCTGCACATCATTATGCCCTACCGAGAATTCATCAAAGCGGTGGTATTCAGCAACACTCTGCCCAATGTCATCTGCCGAGATGCAAATGGGAAAGCAGTGACCTCGCCCAACGACGGAAAAGCCGGACTCTCCGGTCCGATCATTAAGGCAATTTCCCTCGAGCTCGTCAAACAAGCACGACGCATCCTCCCAACAAGCATCGACGTTATCGGTTCCGGCGGAATACTGACCGGCGATGATGTCATCGATTACCTCCAAGCCGGTGCCTCCGCAGTACAGTGCACTTCCGGACCATTCTGGTACGGCAATGGCCCGCGATTTTTTGCCAACCTCGTCGGCGAAAGCTCGCGACTACAAGAATATCTGACTCAACAAGACAATCACTGAAACCCTGACACTCATCACTCGAAAGGAAAGAATATGTTTCAAATTCTCGAAAGAGACTCTAGCGACCGGATTATGCAGTTCAGGATGCGCCGACCAGATAATTGGCACGGGCACCTCCGGAGAGGCGCACGAATGAGGGCGGTCGTAATGTATTCGGCATACTACTACGCACGGATGACAATTATGCCCAATACCGGACCGATATGGACTCCGGTAGAGGCGCTCGTCTATCGGCAAGAAATTGTTGACGCGCTCATTAGGCAGGGCTTCTCGAAAGAACGAGCTGAGAGATTCGCTCGGATGACCGTCTATCTGCATCAAGGAACGACGGAAGAAGATATCCGGCTCGCCAAAGAACACGATATGGACTTTAAGTTCTATCCGAAAAACGACAAGCTCGGCACGACGGGTTCACAAGCCGGCGTTCCGACGCTCTTTCACGTTGAAAGGGCTATCGCGTCTATGGAGCAGTACGGCGTTCGCCTGCTGGTCCACGGCGAGTCAGCCACCCATCCCGATGTTCTCGATCTAGAACGGAGATTTGTCGAAGAACAGATGGCACCTCTAGCAGACAAATATCCTAACCTGCATATTGTGGGAGAACACCTCTCCACGATGGAATTTGTCCAGTTCGTACAAGATGCTTCTTCAAATATGACGGCGACGGTAACGCCGCAGCACTTGTGGTATTCCGTCAACAGTCTCTTCGAAAACGGGCTCCGTCCTCACCGTTATTGTCTCCCGCTCTACAAACACCGTGAAGATCTGGAAGCGATCATCAGGGCGGTAACATCCGGCAACAAAAAATTCTGTGCCGGCGATGACACTGCTCCCCACCCGAAAGAGGGACCTACCGGACAAGCCAAGCTCACGGACTGCGGCTGTGCCGGCGCCTTCGTGGCTCCGGTCAGTCTCCCGATGTACATCACAGCGTTTGAAAAAGCCGGCGCTTTGGATCAGCGCTTCGAGGACTTTATGAGCGTCAACGGCGCCGTCATACGCAACCTGCCGCTCAATGAGGATACGATCACCCTTGAACGTCGTCCATGGGTTGTGGCAAATGAATATGACTTTGGCAACAACGATGTTGTCGTTCCCCTGTGCGCCGGGGAAACAATGGAATGGCGAGTAGTGAGTCACTAATCATCATTCAAATCAACAGCCGGAGAAAATACTCCCCCCGATGCGTCAAGCGTCGGGGTATTTTTTTGGAAAATTTTTTCAAGTTTTTTCAAAAAAATCTCAAAAGAATATTATTGACTGAGAAACTGACTTTTCTGGCAATTGCCAAAAAAGTCAGTTTCCTGCTTAATCTATTGAGAGGGGGGCTTTGTCAATTGTGAGGGAGTTTTTGTATACACATTTACTCACTCTGAGGTAAGATACTAGACCGGAAGTGAGAGAATATCTTTGTGCTGCGCGCAAAATACCGTCACTACATTTTCTATCTCTTCGGCACTCTGGCATTCCATCATCTGCGCGCGGAGTTCCTTGGCTTCTGGAAAGTTATTGATATAGGCCTGGTAGTGTTTTTTCATCAGGGCAAAACTTTTGGTAGTGCCTGCCTGCAACACTTCGTCTGACGATGTGGACGGGCGCCATATTTCTTCAAAGAGCTGCGTATGCTCTACAGCAGCGCGCAATTTTTCTTCCACCGTCACCATCTTTTTCCCTTCATCGAAGAGCCACGGATTGCCGAAAATCGCCCGTCCGAGCATTACACCATCCGCACCCGTCTCTAGAACCTTGCTTCGCGCGTCCGCCAGATCCCGGACATCACCGTTCCCGATAATGAGCGTCCCACTGCCACTCGCTCTGACTATTTCTACTGCGCGCTTCACCCGCTCCCAGCGTGCCGGCACTTTGGACATTTCTTTTTTGGTCCGCGCATGAATGGTAATCACCGCGGGCGCTACCTCCAGAAGTTTTGGCAGCAAAGTTTCCAAAGTATCTTCGTTGAAACCGAGACGGATCTTCACAGAAATAGGGAGCTCT
>CAYGEA010000016.1:0-10882 GCA_964348835.1 uncultured Bdellovibrionales bacterium | reverse complement strand
TCGGCGGGGCAAGAATTTTGTTCATTGTAACTCTCCTCTTTTTCCCTCAGAGCCAATTCTCCTCGGATGACATCAGTATGACACTTTGTTCCACTGTTAACAAGAGTAAAATCTTTTTTGTCAAATAACTTTTTCAAGTTATTTTGCCTCACAGGTGACAAAAAGGATCCATTGGTAGCCCAAATAAGATTAGCTTGGAATCAGCTTATCCCAGAGCTGAGGGAGTGGCAACTATTCGCTAGAGGCTTATGATACTCACTGTTTTCGCTTTATTTTAGTACTTTGGTAACTACCACTAGGGAGTGAGAGAGGATAAATAGAAAAGAAAAAAGGCTACCTGGTCGAAACCGAGTAGCCAGTCGTATGCGGAAGATCCCACTAGCCGACTTGTTCAAGATAGAGGAATCAGGCAGTCATTTCGGTTTCGCAACGAGCGAGAACCCCTTACCCCAAGCCTGTTCCAGCTGGAAGCGAATGTCCATGCCTTCGTAGGCACCGCGCCGCGCGAAAAAGTCGGCGAGTGCTGTGGCATCGGTCGCCTCGATGTGCGATTCGTACACGCCACCATCGGAGCCGCCGTAGATGCCAAGCTGGTCGGGCGTCTCGTCCGAGCCGATACCGTCGTGGATGAAACGGATCTTGTCATCCACAAACTCAACACGAGCCTTGCCCTTCGCCTGGGCGAACGGAAACGTGATGCAGAAGCACTCGGCATAGGTCTCGACAGCCTTCAGACTGAAACCCATGAGGGTGCCTTCGTCACTCTTGTTGAGAGCGAAGGTGATCGCAGATTTGTCCATAGTGCAATAACTCCTGTCGGTTGTTGGCCAGTTCGGCCGGTTGGGGAACTCGGTGTCCAACAGCTTGGACTATACAGAGTACTTCACATTTAAATCTCAGTCAAGGGCGCCAGTCTGACTAGATTTAAGTCATCAAAAAAAGAGGATTTTTCAAGCCTCAATTTTGATAATTTACGTGTAGCCCCAAGGGGAGAATCGAACTGCTCACCGCCATCCGCCAACTGGCGGAGGCGGTTCCGCTCTATAGGGCTTCCACCCTCTAGCCCCCGAACAAATCGGGGTCACCCCGAACGGGCAAACAAATGTTTTCCCGACCCCTTTCCTGTTCGACTCCGTTGGGTAACAAATAACAAAAATCCCCTCACTAGAAAGCGAGAGGATTTTTGCTAAATGTAGCCCCAAGGGGAGTCGAACCCCTCTTTCCAGGATGAAAACCTGATGTCCTAACCGATAGACGATGGGGCCAAATTATAACTGAAAAACCTGATGTCCCTGCCATAGGCAGGCAAGCTAACCGATACTTGTCCGCCTTTGGCGGGGACGGGTAGATCCAGATTCCAAAAGAAAAAGCAGTCTCTCAACTGCTTTGCCATAATAGCACAAAACCCTCTCTTGGCAAGGGCGAGAGGCTCTTTTTCTTGCCAATTCCCCTCCTCCTCGCTACAGTACCTATACTATGAATATCCTCGCTATCGAAACATCCTGCGACGAAACGGCAGCGGCTATCGTTCAGTGGCAAGATTCCCACGCCACCGTCCTTGCCAATACCGTTTCTTCCCAAGCGTCGCTCCACAGTCAATGGGGTGGGGTCGTGCCTGATCTTGCCTCGCGCGAACACATCAAAAGCATCGTGCCCGTCATCGAAGAGACTCTCGCAGAGACCAAGCTGAAGTCCTCCGATATCGACCTGATCGCCGTCACCCAAGGGCCGGGACTGATGCCGGCGCTTCTCATTGGCGTCAGCGCTGCCAAGACACTGGCGCTCGTGTGGCAGAAACCACTCATCGGTATTCACCACATCGAGGGACATATCTATGCAAACTTTCTCTCAGATAACAGTCAACAGTTAACAGATAACGAAGCACAAGGGGAGAGAATTTTTCCACTGATTGCTCTCGTGGTTTCCGGCGGACATACTGAGCTGGTGTTGATGCAGGATCATTTCCAGTATGAGATTCTCGGAGAAACGCAGGACGACGCCGCCGGCGAGGCGTTCGACAAGGTGGCGAAAATGCTCGGCCTCCCCTATCCCGGAGGGCCAGCCGTATCACAAAAAGCAGACGCTTTTCGTGAACGGAATTTCCAATTTCCAATTTCCAATTTCCAAACAAGTTCCAATGACAAAATTTCAAAAAGCAGACAAAACCTCTTCCCTCGACCGATGATACACTCAGATGATTTTCATTTCTCTTTTTCCGGGCTCAAGACCGCCGTCCTCTATTTCCTCAAAAAACACCCGGAGAAAATGAATGATGCATCCTTCATTGATCAAGTCTGCTCTGAGTTTCAAGAAGCTGTCGTCGATGTACTGGTTGCAAAAACCGTGAAAGCCCTCAAGCTCTATGCCCCGAAGACACTCGTCATCGCTGGCGGCGTCTCTGCCAATACAGAGTTACGTAACCGGTTACGTAACTTGGTCGACACTGAGTTTCCCGAAACACGCTTTCTCACGCCTCAATTCCAATACTCGCTCGATAATGCCGCGATGATCGGAGTTGCCGCCGGATTCCGCTACGGGCAGATGAGCGAACAAGAGAGACGATCGCTCTCTCAGACGTATCTAACATTGGACCCCGATGCCAACCTGCCACTGCAAAACCTGCATATATGAACAACCAAACAATGTATCTGTTGTTAATTGTTGACTGTTGACTGCCGTATGCTCATCACCCCCATCAAAACCGAAAAAATTCTCCCAAAGCAGATACCGCTTCTGAAACTGCTCGATACTTCCGTCAAGCAATTCAAGGAACGCTCCATACTGGTCATCACGTCAAAAATCGTCGCTCTCTGCGAAGGCAGAATCGTTTCACTCGATGAGGACAAAGACAAGCTAATCGAGCAAGAAGCGACTTACTATCTCCCGAAGAAATTCCGGCGTTTCGGAGCGTCCGGAACGATCACGCATTCGGCTTTTATCGGAGCCGCCGGCATAGACGAGTCAAACACGTCCGGACACTATCTTCTCCTCCCCAAAGACTCGCAAAAAACAGCGTCAGAAGTCTATCGCTACCTCAAGAAGCGCTTCGGCGTAGACGAAGCCGGCGTCATCATCGTCGACAGCCACTCGACACCGCTCCGCCGGGGAGCGTCCGGCATCGCGCTGGCGTACCGCGGATTCGTCGGGCTCAAAGATTATCGCGGGCAACAAGATCTTTTCGGAAGAACATTCTTGATGGAACAAGCAAACATCGCGGATCCCTTGGCCAGCGTTTCAGCTTTGGCGATGGGCGAGGGAGCCGAACAGACTCCGCTCGTCGTCATAGAAGACATCGCGGGTATGACCTTTCATAAGAACGCGCCGACGAAAAAAGAGCTGTCCGCATTCTTCGTCGATCTGAAAGACGATATTTTCGCTCCATTGTTCAATCTCAAACGCCTGAAAAAAGGCAGAGGCAAACGCTGATGTATTTGAAGCAAGGCTTCCGAAGTGGTATGCTAGACGATATACAAGACTCCAAGATTTCTATGGAAGAAAATCAGATTCCCACAACCTACGCCGCCAAAGAATGGGAAGACAAGCTCTACCTCGCATGGGAGGAGAGCGGCTTGTTCAATCCGGACGAATGCATCAAGGCCGGAATCACCAGCGAGGACAGGCCTGTTTTTTCTCTCGTCCTCCCGCCGCCCAATGTCACCGGAACGCTGCATACCGGACACGCCGCAATGCTCGCCATCGAAGACACCCTCGTCCGCTACCACCGGATGCGGGGCGATCGCACACTTTGGATCCCCGGCACCGATCACGCCGCCATCGCCACCCAAAGCCGCGTGGAAAAAAACCTCTGGAAACAAGAAGGTAAAACCCGCTATGATATCGGTCGTGACGCCTTTCTCAAACGCGTGGAACAATTCGCGGAGGAGAGTCACGACACTATCGTCAGACAAACCAAAAAAATGGGATCATCCCTCGACTGGTCGCGCGAAGCCTACACGCTGGATGAGAAACGCGGTCTGGCGGTACGTATGGCATTCAAGCGGATGTACGACGACGGACTCATCTATCGCGGCTATCGCGTCGTCAATTGGTCAGTCGCAGGTCAATCCACCTGCTCCGACGACGAAGTGGTCACGCTGGAACGGCAAGCAACCCTCTACACATTCAAATACGCAAAAGATTTTCCGATCAGCATCGCCACTACCCGTCCGGAAACCAAGCTCGGTGATACCGCCGTTGCCGTCCATCCGGAAGATGAGCGCTACAAAAAATATATCGGAGAGACTTTCACTGTCGAAGTCGGCGCCAAAAAACCGCTTGAGATAAGAATCATCGGCGACGAGTCGGTTGATCCCCTGTTCGGTACTGGCGCGGTCGGCGTCACACCCGCGCACAGTCATACGGATTTTGAAATGCGCGAACGGCATCCAGATTCAAACATCGCTCTCATCGCAGTCATCGGACAAGATGGAAAAATGACCGAGAATGCCGGGGCAGCCTACGCCGGACTCACCACGCTTGAAGCGCGTGAAAAATTTGTCGCGTGGCTCCGTGAAAATAATCTTCTGGAAAAAGAGGAGGACAGCATTCAGAACGTCGGGACATCTGATCGCTATGAAGACGTACTCGAAGTCATCCCGATGCTCCAATGGTTCGTCGCGGTGAACAAAGAGTTCGAGCGGGATGGCGCAATGGTGACGCTCAAATCGCTGATGCAAGATGCCGTGCGCGAAGAGGAAATAAAAATATTGCCGAAGCGTTTCGAGAAAACCTATTTCCACTGGATAGACAACCTCCGCGACTGGTGCATCAGCCGCCAGATCTGGTTCGGTCACCGCATCCCGGTCTGGTATTGCCTCTCGTGCGGAAAAGAAGTAGCAGATCCCGCTGTGAAAGCAAAGTGGTTTATCGTGCGCCACGGAGAAACAGAGGGCAATGTCAAACGCGTTACGCAAGGTCATGGTGATACCCCTCTCACCGAAAACGGTAAGAAACAGGTACGGGCAGCAGCGGAGCAGCTCCGTCAACACGATATCGACCTTATCATAAGCTCCGATCTGGGACGCTGCCAGCAAACCGCCGGCATTATCGCCGAAGTCACCGGAGCCCCCATCGAGTTTGATCCCGCTTTTCGAGAACGCGACTACGGCGAAGCGGAAGGAATCACCTATGAAAAAACTCAGGAGAAATACCCCCATTCGAGAGTCTACGATGGCGTAGGAAGCGGCATCGAAACATACCCCGCCATTGAAGAGCGTGTCCGCGTCGCTTTTGAAAAACACAGGGGAATCCACCACCATAAAAACATCGTCATCGTAAGTCATGGCGGGGCTATCCGTATGCTGGTCAAGCACATCAAAAAACTTGATCCGACAGAGGCCATCGTGCGACCCGGAATCAAAAACGCTGAGATCCTTTCGCTCGATATTCTGGAGGCTCCCTGTCCGCAGTGCGGCAATGATCTTTTCGAGCAGGATCCCGATACGCTCGATACATGGTTTTCTTCAGGACTGTGGACATTCTCTACGCTCGGCTGGCCCGACAAAGAAGCGAAGGATTTCAAGACCTATCACCCGACGTCTCTCATCGAGACCGGTTACGATATTCTCTTTTTCTGGGTGGCGCGGATGATAATGATGAGCCAGTACCTCCTCGGTACGCGTCCTTTTGACACGGTCTACCTGCACGGTCTCGTCCGTGACGCGGAAGGACGCAAGATGAGCAAGAGCCTCGGCAACATCATCGATCCGCTCGACATCTCCGAGCACTATGGCGCTGACGCACTGCGAATGGCACTCCTCTCCGGCTCCACTCCGGGAAACGACACCAAACTTTCCGATGAGAAAATCATCGCGATGCGTAATTTCGTCAACAAACTCTGGAACCTCGCCCGCTACGTCGGAACTCAGACAGATAACAGTCAACAATTAACAGTTAACACGCAAAGGAATCCAGAATCTCTCACTCTATCCGATGCGGACAAGTATCTCATCAACAAGCTCCATATCATCGTCAGAGACGTCACGCGCCATTTGGATCGCTACGAACTTTCGCTTGCCACTGAAACGCTCCGTGAATTCACATGGGGGACATTTGCTGATTGGTATGTCGAGACGCACAAGGTTGAGAAAAATGATCCACTCTTGCGCTACGCGTTCAATATCATACTGAAGCTCTGGCATCCGTTTATGCCATTTGTCACCGAGGCCATCCATCAAACATATCATCTTGATGAGAGTAAATTTTTAATGATTTCCTCGTGGCCGGCATTTGATACCACCCACAAAGAAATCACGGATGAAAATCGTTTCGATCTTGTCAAAGGACTCATAGTCGCCATCCGCAACATCCGCGCCACCTACCATATCGATCCCGCCAAAAAAATGATCGTCAGCGCAGAGGGCGCTTCGGAGCGCACTCTTCGTGACAACGAAGCGGTGTTCAAAAAACTCGCGCGGGTGGAAGCTATCCAAACCAAAAAAACAAAAGAAGCGCCCGAAAATTCTCTTCTCATCCACGTGGGACTCCTACAGGTATATCTGCATCTTGATGGCATCGTGGACATTCAAAAAGAGCGTACGCGCTTTGAAAAAGAAATATCAGAAAAGAAGAAATACATCGCATCCCTCGAGAGTAAACTCGGAAATAAGGACTTCATAAAGCGTGCCAAACCGGAAATCGTGGCGGGAGAACAGATGAAATTAGCAGAGGCGAAAAAAGAACTCTCAGATCTTGAACACCACCTTACATCACTTCTCTAAACAAATAATAATCGACAGTCAACGACCGATAAGAAACAAGCATCGGTATCATTCCTATCGCTCTGAACCGTACGTTACAATTTTGCATTTTGACTTTTGGATTTTTATTTTTTGTCGTATGCCCCTCATTACCATTCTGCTCTTCGGAATACTCGCCGCGAGCTTCGCCCTCATTTTTGAACTCTTGCTGCCGGGTTTAGATCCTGCCTCTTTGATGTCTTCAGAAACACTTTTTCCTCAAACCCTTATCATCCTTCTTGGCATTGCACTCATCGAAGAGTCCTCCAAATATATTTTTCTCAGGCAATACGCTCTCCGTTTCTTGCTCGCGAAGCAGTTGCTTGCCAAAAATATATTCTTGCTTGGCATCAGTTTTGGAGTTGGCTTTTCAACTCTTGAGATACTGCTCATCCAAAACGAAATGCTGGCGTTTCCATACTTAGCGGCTCTTGGCACGGCCTGCCTTCACATCGCCACAAGCATCATTTTCGCTTTCTCACTGCTTTCTTCTGTTGAGAAACGCTTCCCGTCATTCCTCGTTCTTCTCATCGCTCTCCTGCTACATACGCTCTACAACGTAGTCGCTCTTGCCGTATTCTGAAGAAGACACAGGAACTATATGTTTTTCGCTTCCAGACTACCTTGCACTTCTCCAAAAAATCATCTATACTGAAATCGTATTGCTCTTCCTAAATACATTAAAATAATATCGTATGACAAAACAAAAACGCTCCTTCTTCGAGCGCCTCACCGGTGCCAAAGACATATCCGATGAAGGCTATCGAGAGTCAGTTCCTATTTATAATGAAGAACAAGAAACAAATATCCCTATGAATGAGACATCACACGCTTTTCCTATCCGCGACGAAGAGGCTTGGACACCTAGCACTTTCAGTCAGTCTGCGGAAAGCGATGGTGCCGAGGGACAATTGACCATCGATGTCTATCAGACCGAAAATGAAATCGTCATCAAATCCACTATCGCCGGTGTCAAGCCCGAAGATTTGGATGTCTCCATCAACAACGATATGGTCACCGTCAAAGGCGAGCGCAAGAATGAGGAAATCGTCGAGAATGGCAACTACTACTATCAGGAATGCTACTGGGGCTCTTTCTCTCGTTCTGTCCTCTTGCCGGTGGACGTGATTCCGGAAAAAGCCGATGCCTCGCTGAAAAATGGCATCCTGACGATCCGCCTCCCCAAAGCGGATACGACCAAAACCAAGAAAATTCAGGTGCGTGGTTTCTAAGGCTTCTTTGATCATTACTGCGGGATTTTGAAGCTGATTCCGCTTTTTGGTGGAATCAGTTTTCTATTCTCTGTATTCCAATGAACAGCGTTCGTGTCTTTCATCCTTCTTGTATACTGATTTCCAAAACATTTGCTTTGGGCCTTTTAATGATGAGCGTTTTCTTTCCATACCCGGCATCCGCTATGACACCCCCCGCGCTCATCCTACAGGCAGGCGACTATAACGAAACACTGTCCTCATACGATACCGCCCGCTTTATGCGTCTTGATACGCGCATCATTTACGATCCCTCTCTCCGCTCTGAAATAACCGATACGGCCTTCTGTCCCAGCGAAAAAATCCTCTGCTCGCTGTCGCTCTCGCGCGCCATCCGTCAGCATACCCATACCGCCATCAAGAGCGCGATCGATGCAGTCGCCCTGAGAGCGTTCGTCAAAACACTCGCTGAGAATGTCATCCAAGAACCGGTTGACGTGAAGTTCTCTGTCTCAAATGGCATCGTCATTATCGCTGAACCGGAAAAAATCGGGCGGCGCCTGCAGGAAGAAGAGAGTTTCGCCCTCTTGGTACGCGCCCTGACGGCGTCCGAAACAAAAACGCTGAGTATCACCCTGCCGACCGAAGTCACCCAGCCAAAACTCGTCGCCAGTGACCGGGAACGCCTCGGACTCAAGGAACTTATCGGCGAGGGTCACACCAACTTCAAAGGCTCGCCAAAAAACCGTATTTACAATATCAAGCGATCACTCGAACAATTCGAAAACATCATCATCGCTCCGGGTGAAGAGTTTTCTTTCGTCGACTACTTGGGGGAAGTTGATGGCGAGCACGGCTATCTGCCGGAACTGGTCATCAAAAACAATCAAACGACGCCGGAATTCGGCGGCGGTATCTGTCAGGTTTCTAGCACCGTCTTTCGCGCCGCCATTTACAGCGGGCTGAAGATCACCGAGCGGCGCAATCATGCCTATCCTGTCAAGTACTATGCTCCTTACGGTATGGATGCCACTATCTACATCTCCAAGCCTGACCTTGCCTTCGTCAACAATACTCCCGGCGCCATCCTCGTTCAATCAACCATCGTTGGTACCGAGCTCACGTTTCGCTTCTACGGCACTAAAGATGGACGCACCGTTAGCGTTGATGGTCCTCATATTCTGGAAAGTAATCCCGATGGCAGTATGAAAACCGTCTTCACCCAAGAAGTGAACAATAGCGAGGGAGAAAATTTTATCCGCGATAGTTTCTGGAGCAATTACAAATCCCCAAGTCTCTATCCGCATCTTGGCGAAGAAACCAACTACACGGAAAAACCAGCCGGCTGGTCCAAAAAACAATGGGAGGAATACAAAAAAATCCGCCCCTGAATTGACGCCTGCCTTGTTTTTTGATATGATGACTTCGCGTTTTACGTATACAAAAAACGCTTTTTTGTTTGTATGGACAAAGAACAGACGCTGGTTTTTACCCGTCCTATCCGGTACGGACAAGGCTCAGTCGATAGATTCGGGCGCATAGCTCAGTTGGTAGAGCAGTGGCCTCTTAAGCCAACGGTCGCAGGTTCGAATCCTGCTACACCCACCCTCGATGGGGTTCATGCCCTTGTAGCTCAATGGATAGAGCCGCGGACTTCTAAGCCGTTGATGTTGGTCCGATTCCAACCGAGGGCACAACCGGACAAGAAGTCTTCATCGGGGTGACTATCGTCTAATGGTAAGACAACGGTTTGTGGTACCGTGAACGAGGGTCCGATTCCCTCTAGTCACCCCGATGAAGAGTTCAATACATCGAAAACCCTCTCAAACAGAGAGGGTTTTACGTTTCAAATCTGATCAGACAAGTCCGTCAATTCTTGATTTCGTAGACAATAGTGACACGAACAGTATCGGACTGGGTGCCGGGCTCGATGACCGGAGATACTGATTTTGCTTCTGCCATCATACTGCTACCACCCATTCCCCTGTCTCCGGAATACATTGGCGGTACATCTTGATCTTCATACAACGAGACCAGCTTCCCGAGTCGGAAATTTCCATCCTTGGCAATCTCCTTTGCTTTCTTCTGTGCTTTTTTGATGGCCTCGGTGCGTGCTTTCTGTCTAGCATCAGCATCATCATCGACTACGAAGCTGACTTGAGAAACTGTGTTGGCACCTTTTGTCGTCACCCCCGAAAGGATTTCTCCTAATACTTCCATATTCCGTACTTTGACAGCAAGCTCCTGAGTCAGCGTATAGCCGGAAATGAATGCTTGGGGACAAACAGAAAGACCTTGGCAATTCGGATAGGTATAACGCGGTACAAGCGTATACTGACTCGTCTCTAGATCCCTCTTCTCTATACCCTGCTCCTGAAGAAAAGCATCGATGGTATTCATCTTCTCCGTATTCTCTTTTTGGATAGACACTACATTCATATCGCCCTCAGTCAAAACACTTACCCGAAATGTCGCGATATCATTCGCTGTCTCCATTTTTGCCTCCCCATCGACCGTAAACGTCATGGCAGGGTACGCCTGATTGACAGAGCGACCGTACTGATAGACATACGCTACGGCAACAAGAGTCAATACGACAAACGCCACGCCTTTTATCTGTTGTATAATATTCTCTGACATACGAAAAATAACAGCAAATTATGACGTACTCAGTATACATCATTTTTTCCGTTTGACGTAGCCCCATCTTTGCGGTAGGTTGAGTATTGTGTTCTTATGCCCTTGTAGCTTAATGGATAAAGCTCCGGTCTTCGGAACCGGCAATGGGGGTTCGATTCCCTCCAAGGGCACTAATACAGAACGAATCGGCTTTTTTAAAGCCAGAAGGTGGGACGCGCGAAGCGCGTCCCACTGATTTTCCCCCATTTTTCCAAACGAATTCGGAGTCCCGCCTTCGGCGGGACGGACTGTTTT
>CAYGEA010000015.1:0-11513 GCA_964348835.1 uncultured Bdellovibrionales bacterium | reverse complement strand
GGGTATTGGATGTTTTTTCAGTGTACCAGAATGGACAAAAAAGTCAATTCTCAGCCCTCAAATCCTCATCTGAATCTGAAGCACGCTCACACTCACCTCAGTCCAGCCGCCAAAAGAATTTTTTGGCTCTCGTTTCACACTGTGTGAAGAAGGCCTCTCAGCTCGAAAAAAGAAGCTGCTCCGCCGCTCTATGGGGGCGACTTTTTTCGCAAGCTGAGAGGTCATGATGAGCGGTGAAATGGAGACAAAAAATTACTTTTGATGGCTGAACAATCGTATTTGAGGATAAGATGCAAGTCCTTGCACCGGTCATACTAAGATAGCAGATTAGAGGGAGAGCGTCAGCGTGATTCATCACTATACCCAAAATTGGAGTTACTCGTTACAATAACGGGTATGCACCCAATGTTACCGGCACTCCCTCCGAAGGCGGGCGGGCGTTCGGAAACGAAAGTAAACTTACGTTTCACCCACTTCGTTTCGTAATAGACTTATCCACACGCTATCCACTCTTTACCCTCTTTTACCATATAGGAAGACTTATCCACACGTGATATACTATATTTCCGTCTTTTCCCGCCAAATAAAGTACCGATGCTATGACGAATGAGGAACTCTGGAGAGCTGTTCTGGGGCAAATAGAGCTCTCCATCTCCAAGGCAAATTTTATTACCTGGTTTAAGAACACCGGCATCTTGAGTAATCAAGATGGAGTCGTCACTATCAGCGTTCCAAATGGCTTTGCGAAAGAGTGGCTTGAAAACAAGTATAATCTGTATATTTTGAGAGCATTGAAGGGGTTTGACAAGAATATACAATCTATCCGCTGCAACATCTCATCAGAAAAAAGCATCTCCCTCCCCCAAACTATGGATTCCTTGAAAAATGTCGACGCTGTGCACCCTCCAGAGAATAGTGGTTTTGTCAGGAAAAAACTCATAGAAAAGCCTTTTTTTACCGCCACAGGGCCCGCTGAACCAGCATTCCATGAAACAAACCTCAATAGCCGCTACACCTTCGAGAATTTTATCGTAGCAGAGAACAATGAGCTTGCCCGCGCCGCCTGCTATGCTGTCTCTCAAAACCTTGGGATGGCTTATAATCCGCTTTTTATCTATGGTGGCGTCGGTCTCGGGAAAACCCACCTCCTTCAGTCTATCGGGAATGAAGTAGTGAAGAATGCCCCAGAAAAACGCATCAAATACATCAATTCTGAGCGCTTCACCACAGAATTGGTGGATTCCATTAAAAATCAAAAAATTGACCTCTTCAAAGAGCACTACCAAAAGATGGATCTTCTTATTATTGACGATATTCAATTCCTTTCAGGGAGAGAAAAGACTCAAAACGAGTTCTTCCATATCTTCAACTCCCTCTACCAGCTCAATAAACAGATTGTCATATCAAGTGACCGCCCTCCCAAAGCCATCCCGACTCTTGAAGAACGCCTCCGCTCCCGTTTTGAGGGAGGGATGATCACTGACATCAGCCGCCCCCACCTTGAAACAAGAATTGCTATCTTGGAATCAAAAATAGCTGAAAAGGGGTTCACAATAGAGCCTCTTGCTGTCCGTTTTATCGCTGAAAACATTACCCAAAACATCCGCGAGCTCGAGGGTGCCTTGAACAGAGTCATCGCTTTCAGTGAGTTTCATCGGATTACCCCCACCTTGGAGAATACCAAGCAAATCCTTTCTCAACTCATAGAAAACAACAAAAAAACACTCCATACCGACGATATTTTTCGTGTCATTACTGATTTTTACACGGTTACAAAAGAAGACCTCTTGAAAAAAGGCCGGAAAAAGGAAATCTCTCACCCACGCCAAGTGATGATGTACCTCCTCCGTGATGAACTTCAGATGCCTTTTTCCGGTATCGGCGATATTCTTGGGGGGAGAGACCACACTACCGCCTTGCACGCTTTTGAAAAAATAAACAAGCAAAAAGAGACCACTCTCCGAGTCAAGGAAGAATTAGCTACCCTTAAAGAGCGGCTTTACTACCCTTCTTAATGTATATCTCTGTATAACTCATACAATAAGGTGGAAATTAATTGTATAAAAGCTTTAAAAATGTTTATAAATAACACCCTCCTCTAAAAAAATCTCAAAAAACCAACTTTTCCACAGATAGTCCCCACCCATAAAAACAATTTACCTTAAGAAAAAAGACTTTAGAAAGCTATAATACACTCTTATCCAGTTATCCACACTTCTAATGATAATAATAATTTTTTTATAAATATTCTTTAAATACTATTAACTACGAACCTGTATGAAACTTATTTGTACCCAAGAAAATCTTAGTCGAGCACTCTCTTATCTCGAGAGAGTAGTAGGAAGACAGACCACCCTTCCTATTTTGAGTAATTTTCTTCTTGAAACAGAAAAAGGACGCCTAAAAATATCAGCAACTAATCTGGAGATTGGGGTGATTGCTTATATTGGGGCAAAAATAGAGAGTGAGGGGAGGGTAGCTATTCCAGCAAAACTACTCAGTAATTTTATTTCACAACTCCCTCACGGAGACGTTTTACAGTTAGAGAGTGATACAAACGGGTTACGAGTAGAGAGTACGACATATAAAATAAGAATTAAGGGGCTTGATGGGAAGGATTTTCCACTTATTCCACAATACGTAGACGAATATTTCTTTTCTTTTCCCGCTCAAGCGCTCAAAAATGCCCTTTCAAGAGTTTTATTTTGTGTGAGTCTGAATGATGCCCGGCTTGAGCTCACGGGCGTGCATATGTTCTTTTATAAGGATCAGATTCACTTGGCGGCGACGGACAGTTTCCGTCTCGCTGAAGAGATTATTCCTTTTACTGAACACGGGAGCGGATATTTGAGTTTTCTTGCAGAAAACCCATCCCTTATCATCCCTCGGGGCACGGTACAGGAGATTATGCGAGTTATCACCCCGGAGAGTAGTGAAGTTAAAGTGGCGCTCAAAGAAAATCAGATATTTTTTGAGGTAGATGGTATTCAGATTATTTCACGGGTTATTAATGGGAAATATCCTGATTATAAGCAGATTATTCCGAAAGAGTTTTCTTTTCAGGTAGTACTTGAGAAAGAGGCTTTTCAGAGAGCGTTGAAGATTGCAGGAGCTTTCTCTTCGTATGCTTCTGGTGAGATAACCCTCACATTTGATCCGATAGAAAAACAGTGTGTGGTTTCATCGGCGTCTCAGGAGGTTGGAGAAAACAAGACCACCCTCCCTATAGAGGTGGTCAAAGGGGATAGTCCGCTCACGATAATCTTTAATCCACGCTATGTTTTAGAGGGAATAAGTGCCCTCCTTGGAGAAAAAATTCTTTTTTTGGCGAATGATAGTGTTACTCCTGTTGGGCTTCGGATGCAGTATGGACAGGATGGTTTATTGGATGAAAATTATCTCTCTATAATTATGCCGATACGGAAGTAAGCAGTTAACAGATAATAAGCAAAAAACAGAGTTCGGTCAACAGAATCTTGTAAAGAAGAATGTCCACTGCTGACTGTTATCTGCTCACTGACGAAATATGCGCACACTCAAAGAACTTCTTCCGAAAAAATCACGCAGCGGGGGAGGGGATATTGATGAGAAGACGATCTTTCATATTGCTAAGCGCGTCGTCGTAGAGGAGTATGGTGTTCGTGGTGGGGAAAACATCATTCCGGTCTTCTATAAAGAGAAAAAGCTTTTTCTCTCGCCGCGGAGTTCGCTGTGGGCCAGTGAAATCCTCCTGCAGCGGAGGCATCTGTGTCAACGCATCAATGAAGTGCTTGGGAGAGAAGAGGTACAGGAAATCAAGGTCTCTCGCCAACAAGGATAAGGAGGTATGTAATTTAAAAAGCCGTCGCGGCTGTAGGCGACGGCTTTATTTAATGGGTAAAGATATTGACTTTTATTAGTAGTCCACCTTCATACTTTTCTCATCTTTGGCTTTATTCCCATTTTTATCGGTTACTTCTACTTGGATAGTCAGAGTAGAGTTATTCTTATCGGCGGGGATAGAATAGGAAACAGAGTAAGGTTTAGAGGAGGTTGACCCGACTTTTGAGCCATCAATGGAGTAGATAACAGAGTTCACCTCATAAGGGGCGTTTATATCAGCACGCAGATCAATTGAAGAGGAAGTAGTCTCGCTCGGCGTTGTCAACGTAGCTTTTGGCAGAAAATCTTTGAAATCAGACTCTTTGCACTCATCTTTTGGGGGTTCCCCCAAGACAACCCCTTTTTTCTTCTCGTACCAATCCTCGACGCCTTTTTCCCAATTTTTGTATTGGGGGTCAAGATCGGGTTTGTCGGGAACGGGCCCGCGGGGGTCGTCCCGACTGACATAGTACAGGATATCGTGGTCGCTGACGAAATCTTTCTTATCAGCATCTTTGTCGCGACAGTACTTGTTCGCGAGGCAGTACGCCTTTTTCTCTCCGGGTATCTCACACACTTTGAGGGCCTCTTTCTGCTCGAGCTCTCCGGCGAGCATCGGTTTATTTGTTTTCCCCTCACCATCGCCGATTTCATCTTCTGGGTTGTATTTGGGGAATGACTCGATGGCATAGTTTGAGAGAGCTTTGTCTAGAAACGACCGCCAGATAGGGGCGGCGACATTTACGCCATCCGCACCTTCAACCATAGCGGTATTGTCGTTGTTGCCAGCCCAGACACCGACTGCGAGTGAGGGAGTGTATCCGATGGTCCAGCCATCGCGAAACTCGTTGGTGGTGCCTGTTTTAGCTGCTACGGGACGGTTGTCGAAGCGGAGCGGTGAGTTTTCCCCGAATACCCACGCCCGGTTGGCATTATTGGAGAGGACAGAATCCAGCATAGCGACATACTTTTCATCGACAACCCGTTCTCCCGCACCGGGCTTGATTTCTTCCAAAATGGCGCCGTGTGCATCCTCGATGCGGAGAATCGCTGACTTCTGGTATCTGATGCCTCCGGTGGCCAGTGTACTGTAGGCATTCACATGGTCCAGAAGCGTCACTTCTCCGCCGCCGAGAACCAAAGAGAGTCCAAGTTTATTTGGGTCGTTGAGACCTACGATGCCGAGGTTCTTCGCTAAATTTATAGCCTCTTTGACACCAACGAGGTAGAGCACCTTCACTGCGGGGATATTAAGCGACCCGCCGAGTGTTTTCATCATCGGGAGGGGACCGTGGAATTTGCCATCATAGTTGTTCGGTTCATAGCTCTTGCCTTCCGCCGTCTCGAATTGCGTTTTCGTATCGTAGAGGATGGTTTCCGGCAAGTAGCCTTTGGAGAAAGCGGCGAGATAGACGTAGGGTTTGAAAGATGACCCCGGCTGGCGATCACGAATAGCCACATTCACATTCCCATCAATAGAGGTATCGAAATAATCCTTTGATCCGACCATCGCCAGTATCTGACCGGTTTTCGGATCCATAGCTACGAGGGCGGCGTTTGATGCATTCCACTTTTTATTGTTTGCTGCTCCATTTCGAACGGACTCCTCCGCAATTTGCTGTTTGTCCCAGTCCAGCGTCGTGATGACCTTGTATCCGCTTTCTTCTACGGCGCGATCACCGTATTTTTCTTGGAGATAGTCCTTGATATACATTACGAAATGGGGGGCGGCGATGATGTCCTTCTGAGGGAGGACTTTTTCGAGAGTATCGATGCTTGTCGCCTCATTCGCCTGTTCTTCGGTGATATATCCTAAGCGCGCCATCGTTTTCAGGGTGAAGGCTTTGCGCCCGACAAGCGCGTCAGTGTGTGATCCGTAGGGAGAATAGTAAGCGGTGGCTTGGGGGAGGGCTGCGATGAGAGCAGCTTCATCCAGCGTGAGCTCGCGAGCGGGCTTGCCAAAAAAAGTCTGAGCAGCTGCTTCTACCCCATACGCGTTGGACCCATAGGGAATTTCATTGAGGTACATCGCCAGTATCTCGTCTTTGGAGAATTTTGTTTCCACTTCCAGTGAGAGGATAACCTCCTTCACTTTTCTGATGAATGTTTTTTCATTGGTGAGGAGGGAATTCTTGACGAATTGCTGTGTAATAGTGGACCCCCCCTGAGTTTTCCCGAGCGCGATGATGTCTTTGAGGAGCGACCGGGCGATGGAGGAGAGCTTGATGCCGTAGTGGTTGTAAAAATCCTGGTCTTCGAGGCTGATGGTGGCGTATTTGATGACATCCGGCATATCAGAGAAGGGGATGATGGTCCGTTTTTCCTCGCCGTGCACTTCGTAGAGCAGCTTTTCGCCGGTGCGGTCGTAGATCTTCGTTGATTCGACGATGGCGCGCTTATTCACCGTTCCCGGGTTAGGAAGGTCTTTAGCAATGTAAGCGGAGGCGCCAATAATCAAAACCAGCAAAACCCCGCCTCCTATGAGAGCGGTTTTCCCTGCAATCCTCCAAAAACGGCTTTTCCCCCTTATTTCTGGAGAAATCTGACGCCTTTTACGAAAAAATTTCATACGGAATATATGTTGAGGTGTCTCTACTATATACCATAGATAAGCAAAAAAGAGAAGCCTCGTACAGCTTCTCTTTCGAAAGGAGAATTTTCATCTGTTCTTTCTCTTTCGATGGAACGGACTTTGTGACATTATGTAGAGAATGTTACGGTGTTCTGCCCCGACGAAATCATTTCTTTCGTCCGGCGAAGCTTTCGTGTTATGGGTGTCGATAAGGAAGTTTCCATCGGGTGCGAGCGAGTTGTCCGCTTCCGCGAGTATATCTTTTTCGATGACTGATTCATATTCGCAGATCTTCGCGCACACGAGGAATTCGAATTTGTTATCTAGGGAAATCGATTCGAAATTATTGTGGATAATACTTTCGATGAATTTCAACATCTGTATGTACACGGGCCGGTCATTTTTTTCAATGTTCGTACTGTAGAATTTTGATGCGCCGATGATACAGTGGGTAAAGAAATAGATCTGAAGCTCGAATGATTTTTCCGGATAGGTCATCCCAATTTTAAGATACTTTTCCGGATTTGCTTTGGAGGCTTCTGTCCCGAGATACTCTTCGAGGATGTAGAGGTAGTTGATGGCATGAGTAGAGAGTACCCTCAGAGCATCCGCGTCATTTTCAATGAGGTGCTTGAGGTCGAGGAGCTCTTCATCTGAAACCAGTTCTCGAATATATGTGTGAAGGTCAATGCCGTATAATTCTCGGGCAAAGAGATGTTTGAAGATAAGATTGAGACTTGGCTCCAATTGAGGGTACTCCTTGAAATATGCTTGGCGGGCTTCTCTGGCAACCATTCTCCGCCCGTGGTCAGGCTTATCGGTGAATAATTTTTTCAATTTCTCCCGGTGTGCATCCTCAGTTTTTCCGATGTAGGCCTCTTGCAGCTCATCAAGTTTTTCTTTTATAGCGGGATCGCCGCTCCAGAGGTAGAGACGGGAGAGGAAGTGAAATTTCTTATTGTCGAGGAAGGGGATTTGCGTCAGGTATTCTTCAGAAACGAGATCTTTCGTAGGTGCTGTCCCTCTTGCAACCATACGTTTGCAATAGTGGATAATCTCACCCGCGACATCGATGCCGGTCGCCTCCTGAAATCCTTGCCACTGCGGAACAGTATTCACTTCCAAGAAGAAATATTCATCCCGTTCTTCATCATAGATGACATCGACTCCGCAAAGAGCAAGTTCAAAAATTGAGGCGACCGTCGTCCCGATCGGACGCAGCTTCGCGAGGATTTTTTGGTCAGTAATAACGCTGGCGCTCCCGCCTTTGGAGAGGTTATTCAGAAAGTCGCCTTCTTGGGCAGATCTTTTGATGACACCGAGGACTCTCCCCCCGAGTATGAGTATCCGATAATCGCCAGAGTTTTTGATGAAGTTCTGGTATACTTGTTTTTCAATATCTTTCGCGCTTCGCAGGAGATCATCCCTCCCCCGAATCAGCTCGACGCCAGCCCCCTTCGATCCCTTATTCGGCTTTTGGATGAATGGATAGTTGAGTACCCCCTCTTGTATGGCTGCCTCTATTTCCGGCAAAGACCAAAACGTAAAAGTCGGGATGCACTGTATAGTTTTTGTTTTCTTTTGCACGTACTCTTGCTGGAAAGCCTTCTCAGCCGCTTGTGGAAGCCGCGCGAGGCAACGGTTGATAAGAAGGCGCTTTTCGAGGATCGAATTCATCATATTGAATCGATCGATCCCACCGCCGAGAGATGACGAACGCCACAACACAACATCACCGAGATTTTCTGGAGGAGCTCCTGCTTTGGAAATATCTCTCACATCGATAGCGACACCGAATTTCGGAGCCGCCTCTTTTAGCCGTTCCACTTGCCATTCGGCTGTCTTGCAGATGACGGTAATCTTCATATTTTTATCAGAGAGATTATTTGTTGAAAATATCTTCAAGGATGGCCTTGATCACCAAGCGAGACTTCCCAACAGTTGGATCGTAATGTATAGAGAGGCTCGGAGAGCTGTTTGTTTCCAGAAAAGAAACCTTCTGTTCCCGCGGATCAATCGAAATATCCTCACATATGAGATCTACTCCCGCAAGCTGCAGGTTCACTGCCCGGGCTGATTTTTTGACAAGTTCCAGAATGCCTTCGTGGATGACATCCGTGCAGTCTATCGATGAACCGCCCTCTGCGAGGCATGAATTTTCCTGAAGCAGTACACAGGATTCTTTTCCTGGGACAGTGTCCAGAGAAATATTATTTTTTGCGAGCGTCTGAACCACTTTCTCGTTGATGATGATCTTTTTTTGGAGATTGGTATTCTTTTTTTGTATGAGTGTCGCGATGGTATCGGCTCCATTCCCTATGATCTGAGGCGGGACTAATTCCAGTGCTCCCAGCAGACGGTCTTTGTAGATGAGTACGCGGTATTCTTTCCCAAAAACCATTTCCTGGACGATAAAGCTCCCATCGGAGTCCGCTACGATGTTTGCAAGCTCTTCAAACGATGCGATGTTCGTACGAATACCGATGCTTTTTTTCCCGTTTGATTTCTTGAAAACTACCGGGAACTTCAAACCCAAATCGACGCTCTTCTGAGGGAATGACGCGATGTTCCGGAAATAGCGGCTTCGTGGAAAGGGAATATGTTCCCGTTCCCAGAAGCGATACGTGATCTCTTTGTTTTTTGCTAGTACTGAGCTTGCGGAGTAGGGATCATTTGCAAAAGAAAACAATTCCTTCACAATTATTTTTTTGGCTCCATCGGATATTTCGACAACTTCTTTTTCCGGATACACGACGTGTATCGCCAGCCCCATCGCGGTTGCTTCTTCCAAAAGGATTTTAAAGTTTTTAGTCATAGAGGTTGCTGTTATTTGCTCACATCAACAAGAAATTTCCGAAGACTTTTTCTTCCTATGATGACGGGGTACTCTAGGTTGGCGCGGTCGGCAATAGTGACAGAGGCGGGGATCTCGATGGTGTCCATAATGAGGGATATTTCTATTTTCGGTCTCATACTGAAACCGCTCGCCGAATAGGTGAAAGTGATTGCCCTGAGGTCCGTATGAGCGTTCCGGTATGTTACATCATACTCATCCGATAGCTTCTTGAGATCATCGCGGTTTGTCGAGGTCGGTTTCGGGATAGTCTCGAAAAATTTGAGTACGTCGCTGAAGCCGAGTTCTTTCGCGAGCTTGGTATCGATCGATGTGGAATCGGCGCCGGTATCGATCTTGGCCTCGATCTCGATTTCTTTGCCGTCTTTGCCGATGAGCTTTATTTTCTCGATACTGCCGATGACCCGCTTTCCCGAGAGCTCCTCGATTTCTTCCTCGATTTCTCCGCCGAAGAGGTTCATCCCGACGCGTATCCCGCGTTCCGCAGTCTTGATGTTGAGTCCGGAAACGCGCTCGAGGCGGCGCTTCAGTCCGCTGGAGTTCGCCAGCTGGATAGAGAGTCCGGGTCGCGCATTGAGCTCGAGTATGACTGGCCCTCGCTCGCGATCAATGGCGATATCGGCACCGAGAAATCCCAGTCCGGAGACTTCTTGGGCGACAACCGACATTTTCAGGATATCTTTCCAGTAAGGAATCTTGATACCGGAGAGCGCGAGACGGGTGCCGGGAACGTATTCGATGGCAGCACCTTTGCCGAGAATGGCGTGGGTCGTCGTGCCGGTAGCGAGGTCGATACCGACTCCGATAGCGCCTTGTTGAAGGTTGGCCTTGCCATCGGACGCGCGCGTCGGGAGACGAAGCATCGCCATCACCGGAACACGGTTGAAGACGATGACGCGGATATCTGGGATGCCTTTGTAGGCGTATGGCTTGAACAGCTTCAGGAGCGTCAGTCGTTCCTCGAAAAAAGCGATATCGGGAATGTTGGAAAGAGAAAATGAACCGTCCAGAATATTACGGATGTGTCTCTTGATGTCTCCGATACGGATGACTGACCCGTCAGCTTTTATCCACGCCTCTTCAGGCATTTCGTCTGCGGGAATGTTTGAAACAGGACGGGTAGGCTTTTTCTTCCCATACACGACCAAAATACCTTCGCCGCCGAAACCGCGATTCGGTTTGAGCGCGAAGCTGTTTGGCAGGGTCGACCAATCAAAGCGCTCAAGTTCTTCGGTATTTGTGATTTTAGCGAGTAGCGCCGGAACACCGAGCCCGTTTTTTTTCAGAATACGTTTGCAGACAAGCTTGTTGTCAGCGATTTCTCGCCCGCGTTTACGGTTGTGCGGCCGGATGTAGTCGAGGTTCCTCGCGTTCATACCAAGCAGCCCCCCGCTTTTTTTGAAAAAATCAAACATAGAGGACAGAGTTTAGGGGATAGGGACAAAAGCCGTCGCTTACAAGGAGCGAAAAATTTTTCGGAAACGGAAGTACTCCGTCAAGCGGAGCCCCGTCCATTTTCCGAGAGAAAAATTGATGAGAAAGGTGGCGAGGATAGCCCACGGATAGTGAAGGATGAAATCCGTCAGCGTCTTCCAACTGATGAGGTAGTAGCCGATCACGGAAATGACGAGTGTTTCGAGGGCGAGAATAAAAGCAATACGACTTCCTTTCTCAATCTGCGTAGCGACAAATTTCTCGGCCAAAGTGATCATAATGAGGAGCGGGAAAATCGAGACGGATGCGAGGCCGGTCCGCTTTAGGCTTCCGCCGAGCACCATAACGCCGAGAATAGCTAAAGATATGATGGAAAGCGTGATAGCGACGCGCGGAAGGTAGAGCAAGCGAAACTGTTTGAGGGCGAGGCGCGTAATCATCCCGACGAAAATGACGCTAACAAAGATCGCGATGCCGTATTTGATACCGTTGGGATCAAAGGCGAGAAGCGCAAACGTGATGATGGAAGGCGTGTAGATACCGAAGGCTTTGATGCCGATGACTTGGCGGAAAAAGGCCACCAAGGTAGCGACGAGAGGCAGCATCAATAACAGCGTGACCGTCTGTAGCGGAACACCCTGAGCGAGAAAAAATTCGATAAGAGGATGGAAGGACATAAAGAAGAATGAGGAATTAAGAATCAAGAATGTGAAATTTATGTGTCAGTATCTTATTGTTGGATAGAAGCTTAATTCTTGATTCGTGATTCTCCATTCTTTCGAATAGCTTCCA
>CAYGEA010000014.1:8896-11891 GCA_964348835.1 uncultured Bdellovibrionales bacterium | reverse complement strand
CCTGTCTCTGCTCTCCGACTCATCAGGGCTCTCAGTTGCCAAAAAAGGCAGCCCCTTCACCCCGTCACTTCTCTTAGAACAGCTCGTCCTCTATACCGATAGAAGACAGAGTCGCCTTGCGTCTGCAGCTCTCTATAACCACACATCAGAGTATGAGAAGCGACGGGGCAAGCTCAACGGCGGAGAAGCTCCTTTTTTGAACTGAGAGCCCTTCTTCAGACAAGGAGAGCAACCGTCAGGAACTTCTTTTGTTCAGTGCGTACTAGATCTCCATTAGAAAAACTCTCGTGCCTGTTCTTATTTTTTACCTTGATTCATAATTCCATATTCATAATTCATTTCTCATAGCCTTCCCCGATCCCGCATCGCTCGGACGACGCGCTCCACCGCCAATATGTACCCCGCCATCCGATAGGTGGTATTATAACGCTCTTGGTACAGGGCGACGGCATCAAACGCCTGACGCATCACCTTTTCCAGCATAGCAAGAATCTCTTTTTCTTCCCAGTAGAAATTCGCGGCATTCTGTACCTGCTCATAATACGAGACCGTCACTCCGCCGGCATTCGCCAAGATATCCGGCACGACAACGACACCTTGTTCAAAAAGCCAGTTGTCCGCCTCGGGAGTCACCGGTCCATTGGCGAGTTCTACGATGTACTTGGCTCGCACCTCTCTTTGATTGCCACTATAAATCGTGTTCTCCAATGCCGCCAGCACCAAAATATCCGCCGGCACTGACAAGACCGCCTCGCTCGGCAGCGTTTCACAACCGACACAATTCTCCAAGGTCCCGGTGACTTTTTTATGTTCGATGACCTCTGCTACATCCAATCCATCTTCCTTATACAGGCTGGCTTGAGAGTCGGCAACCGCGACCAGCGTGTATCCGACATCCGCCAATATCTCTGCCAGAAAACTTCCTCCATTGCCGAATCCCTGAATGGCGACCGTCGTCCCTTTGGGCAGGTGATACCGCTTGGCCAGCTCATCAATGACAAAAAAAGCTCCCTGTGCCGTCGCGTACTCGCGCACCAGCGACCCACCGATGGAAAGCGGTTTACCGGTAATCACACCCGGCGCTTTTCTGCCGATGATCTCTTCATACTCATCCAGCATCCACCCCATAATTCGCGGATCAGTAGAGACATCCGGTGCCGGAATATCGATATCGGGTCCGATGAACGGCGCCAATGCGCGGATGTACGCGCGTGACAGTCTTTCTAATTCTCCACTCGAGAGCTTTTTCGGATCAACCGCCACTCCGCCTTTCGCGCCTCCAAGCGGGATATCTACCACCGCTGTTTTCCACGTCATCCATGCCGAGAGCGCTTTGACCTCATCAGCCGTAACGCTCGGATGAAAGCGGATACCGCCCTTGAAAGGACCACGAGCATCACTGTACTGGGAACGGTAGCCGGTATAGACATTCACGGAACCGTCGTCCATCTTAACTGACAGTGCTACTTCCACGACGCGCTTGGGATGCATCAGTTGTCTGATAGTAGCATCATCGATTTTCAGGATGTTCTGGACAGCTCGCAACTGCTGCTGAGCGCCTTCGAATACTGTAGCCATAAAGGTGATATGAAAAATAAAATCAGAGCGCTTGTACCGCAGCGCGGAATTGTTCGCCACGGTCGAATTCATTTTTGAAAATACCAAAGCTCGCGGCTCCCGGCGAGAGCAAAACGATGTCCCCCGGTTCCGCGCCCCGTGTCGCCGCCATCACCGCCTCTGCCATATCGGAAACGACGGTGAATGAACGGCTGCGCTCTTCTTTGGGCAGACGGGTTCTGAGTGCAGCGAGGAGTTTTTCGGTTGCTTCTCCATTGAACAAAATCAAGTCCTTGGAGTGTTTCAGAATTACCTCCGCCAGCGCATCAAACGCCAGACGCTTGTCGCTCCCTCCCGCAATCAAGATGACTGGTTTCACAAAAGAGCGGAGCGCAGCAATCGTCGCCTCAGGAATCGTCGCCGCCGTGTCATTATAATACTCGACGCCGTTTTTCTTGGCAATGAATTCCAAACGGTGCGGAATACCGGAAAAATTTGCGATGCCGCTGACAATCTGCTTGGGAGTCAGCCCGTACGCGAGCAGGGTCGCGACTGCCGCCAGAATATTGGCGACATTGTGTTCTCCTTTGATCCGTATCTCGGCGAGCGTGAACAACTTTTTGATTTGACCGATGTGGCGGATGCAGATATACCCGTCCTCGATCCACGCGCCGTTCCCATTGATATCATTTCCCTCTGAAAACCAGACGACCGACCCCTTGGCATCCCCCGCCAGCGTCCGCACGACCATATCATCAAAATTGGCAACAAGCGTATCTTTCACCTTCTGGAACAAAAAAATGTTTTTCTTGTCAGCCGTATACGCCTCCATCGTCTTGTAATAATTCAGATGGTCCGGATAGATATTGGTCAGCACCGCCAGCGCCGGACTTTTTTTCAAACGCCCGAGTGAGGACAATCGCCATGACGAAAGCTCAAATACGACAATGCTTTCCGGCGTCACGTAGGACAGCATTCCAAGTACACCGGTCTGACCGATGCCGACTTTCACGACACGCTTCTTGGCCTGTTCCAAAATATGCGCGATAAGGGTCGCGGTTGTGGTCTTGCCTTTGGTTCCGGTGACACCGATGATCGGCGCCTTGCACAGGTCGAAGAAGATGCTCGCGTCCATCTCTACCGGCACATTATGCTTTTCTGCCAGCCTCACATACTCATTAGTCCAAGGAATCACCGGATTTTTGATGACCATATCCACCCGCGTAAAATCCTCTGGCCGGTGCTGACCGAGGACAAAAGTCACGTTTTTGTACTTGGCGAGTTTCAGAAGTGCGGGAGCGAGCTCGACGCGACTCTTGATATCGGTCACGATAATCTCACGCGCTCCATGCTCAGCGAGAAACTTCACCGTTCCGATTCCACCCATATTCAAACCAAGTCCGAAGACCGTGATGCGCTTGCCCTTGAAAAAAGATGC
>CAYGEA010000014.1:0-8796 GCA_964348835.1 uncultured Bdellovibrionales bacterium | reverse complement strand
CCTTTTTTACGTTTCAAGACACGACCGAGGCGTTTTTGAGGAAGAAGCTGCCCCTCATCCAAAGCCAGTGACCCATTGATGATAAGCGAGGATATTCCGGTCGCATACTGATACGGGTCTTCCATCGTAGCGCAGTCGGCTATCGTCTCCGGCTGAAACACCACTATATCAGCGAAGTAACCCGGGAGCAAGAGCCCGCGCCGATCCAACCGAAACTGGAATGCTGGCTTGCCGGTCATCTTGTTCACTGCCTCTTCCCAGCTCAACACCTTTTGTTTGCGTACGTACTCGGCAAACACCCTCGGAAATGTTCCGAAGTTACGCGGATGCACGAGCTCTCCGGTTTCCCTGTGACTCGCGGCATATCCGACGCCGTTGCTCGAGATAATGGAGAAAGGATGCTGTACGGCTTTCAGGACGTTTTTTTCAGACAACGCTTCCATCGAGACAATGGCGTGGCCTTTGCTCGCGATGAGAAAATCCAGTACCGCCTCTTCCGGAGATTTCCCCTGCAACAACGCGATTTCTGATATTTTCTGACGTGACAGCATTTTGGAGAGCGTCGAAGACGCGATGATAAGAGAAGAATAGTCAGTCGTTTTGTTGCGCATATCGCGGAGCACCGTACTGCGCACGCTCGGATCTTTTAGTCGTTCCAGCATCATCGTCCGTCCCTCCGCTGTCACCCATTCCGGAAGCAGCGTATAGAGGACTGATCCAGTCGTCGTATACGGATAAACATCGAAACTGATCTTGAGATCATTCAGTGCCGCCGTTTCAATCAGGTTGAATACCTCATCCATCAGGTGCCAGTTGCTCTTGCCGACTGCTTTGAGATGGGAAATATGCAGCGGTACTCCGGCATCACGGGCGACGAGAATCGCCTCTTCAACCGCTTTTACCAGATCCCCCTCTTCATCGCGCACATACGTGACATACGTCCCGTCGTAGGAGAGGGCCGTTTTTGCCAAAGCCGAAAGCTCACGCGTACCAGCACCGCGAGCGTGCGTATACTTCAGCCCGGTAGAAAGTCCGATAGCCCCCTCTTTCAGAGCAAGGCGCAGCATCCTCTGCATACTCTCGATCTCATCCGGGGTAATGGTCCGCGTCTTGTCGTGCATCGCTCCGCGCCGTATCGTCCCGTGACCGACCAAGGTGGCGAAATTGACTGCCGGACGGCGCTGCTCGACTGCGCGAAGAAAATCCCGCATCGACAACCAATTGAAATTGATTTTTTCTATATCGGTCCACTTCTGAATCGAGCGGATAATATCCGGACCGGAGAGCGGAGCCAGCGAAGACCCGGAATTGCCCCCGATAATGGTCGTAATGCCCTGATAGAGAAGACTTTCCAATTCCGGATGGGCCAACAGCTGCCAGTAGGTGTCGGAATGATTGTTGACATCGATAAATCCGGGCGTAACATACTGCCCGGTCGCGTCAATGACGCGCTCGGCACCGGCGTTGTGCACATCACCGACAGCAGCGATGCGCCCGTCCTTGACCGCGACATCGCCCTGATACATCGGACGACCGCTGCCGTCGATTACTGTTCCATTTTTGATGAGAATATCGTACATACTTTCTCTCAGGCCGAGATTATGACTGCGTTGATTCTTCTCCTTCCATTGTTCCTGACATCGCTCTCTTGGCTTCCTCCATAAATTGCTTGTCCTCTTGCAGCGGCCGTGGAACGATCAAGAGCATATCAGCAGCCTCCTTCAGCTCTTTGAGTCTTTCCAGCGTAGATCTTTTGGCGATGGAGAGGATCTCATCATAGGCTTCCATATGCGGCTGGATGAATTTGACGTTCTTATAATCCTGTTTCACAGCCGCCAAAACGACGTTCGATGTTCTCGCTTCAGGCAACATTTCTGCCAGAGCATTACCGGAATTGCGCGGGTTTTTCATCGAAGCGATACGAATATTGAAATCTTCATCGATCTTGAGTGTCCCAGCATCAGCATAGTGCATCGCGTATGCCGGGTCGATTTCCGCCACTTTCAGCATAAATGCCTTGTTTTTTTTGGCATTTGTCGGCATTTCCTGCAGCAATGTACCCAAAGACCCGATATTATTTTTCAGCTGATCCAGATAGCGATGCAGTTCGCTGCCTTCGGTGAAATCATCGTCACGTATTCTCTCTCTGCCGAAATCTTCTTTCAGCGCCTGCTTGAAACTCGACACCTGCGGCTCTGTCTCTTTTTTCTCAACAACCGACAGGGGTATTGTTGTTTCCGGCGTAGATGGAGCGGTCTCTGGCAAGATGCCGTTCTGCTCATCCGAAACGGCAGCATTTTCGAGTTCCACTGGAGACAGCGGGGTAGACTCTGGGGCTGCAGACGGAGACTGCACTATATCCGAAGCGGAATCAAGTGCTTCCAATTCTTTTTCCAATGCCCTCCTTTGCTTGACAAACGTCAAAAGCTCAGTGTCTGTCTTGTCCGGAGAAATAGACTGGTTGAGCGTTTCGATGGATTGTATGAGCGCCGCCTTTTTGTGCGCTATGGAATTTTGTCGCTCTGCATTCTCTTTCTCAATTCGCGCGCGTTCCCGCTCTCTTTCCTCCTCTTCTTTCTTTTGTACCGCGTACTCTCTTTGCAATATCTCAAGGTGCTTGCGTTCAGCCAAAAGAGCGAGTACTTCATCATCAGACAGCACGCCGAATTTCGTGTTCGCGATCGCTTCCAAGCGTTCATTCTCTCCTGTCTGCTCCCTCTCTTTTTTTGTATCTTTTGTCATATCTATTTTTCAGAAAATTCAGAGTCTGTCTCAGTAATCAGTTGCGCCATCTCCACCAGACGATTGGAATACCCCCACTCGTTGTCATACCATGCGACTACTTTTACGAGATCACCATCAACTACTTTGGTCATCGAAAGATCCACGATACTCGAATACGGACTACCGATAAAATCCGATGATACCAGCGGTTCTTCCGTCACTCCGAGCACTTGTTGATACCGCGCAGTAAGGCTGGCATCTTTCAGTACCCGATTGATCTCTTCTTTGGTCGTCTTCCGCTTCAAAACAAACGTGCAGTCGGAAAGTGAAACGACGATAGTCGGGACGCGTACCGCAATCCCATCAAAAAGGCCCTTGAGTTCCGGTATGGTCTCCGTCACGGCGATAGCCGCGCCAGTCGTGGTCGGGACGATATTCTGAGCGGCCGCGCGCGCGCGCCTGAGATCCTTGTGCGGGCCGTCTTGAATATTCTGATCAGCCGTATACGAATGAATGGTCGTCATCAAAGCCTTCTCGATGCCAAATGTGTCATGCAGAATTTTGGCAATCGGTGCCAGAGAATTGGTCGTGCATGAAGCATTAGAAAGAACGTTCTGTCGCTGATACGCATCCTCATTGACTCCGATCAAGAATGTCGGTGTCGCATCATCCCCGCCTGCAACGCTGTGCATAGCATTGCGGGCAGGCCCGTCTTTGGCAGGAGCGGAGAGAATGACTTTCTTCGCTCCGGCTAGAATATGCTGCTGAGCGGACACCGTATCAGTGAAACGACCCGTGCATTCGAGCACCACATCGACAGCCAGTTTTTTCCAAGGGAGTTTTTTCGGATCCGGCTCGGCAAAGACAGGAAACTTTTTGCCATCAATCAAAAGCGCGCCATTCTCTGTCGCGACTGTCTTCTTGTAGTGTCCGTAGGCAGTGTCATAGCGGAGCAGATGAGCGAGAATATCACTCTCGGTCAGATCATTGATAGCGACCACTTCGATATCCGGCTTTTCCAAGAGAATCTTGAAAGCGGCTCGTCCGATACGACCGAATCCATTTATCGCTATGCGTTTCTTTCTCATATTCTTATTGTTTTGTGCATTTATTCGTATATTTGTATTTGATTCGTAATTCGTAGACTCTACGCTTTCCCCGCGCTCCCGAATGCCAGAATTTTTTCCTTGATCGCCGATTTGGTATATTCTTTTCCGGTCGCCAATACTTTCCGTAGATCCGCCTCATCTTGTGAAAGCAAACCCTCGCGTAGTCCGCCGATAAAGGCCAATCGGATTGCCGTATCAACATTGAAACAACTGATCCCTCGCTCAATAACTTCCGTGACCCGGCTGTTGTGCCAGTCCGACGCTCCGTGCAGGACGAGCGGTATACTGACGCGTTTCGCTACCGCGCTCAACCGCTCATAATCAGGTTCGCTGCGCTCACGGAAAAACCCATGCGCGTTGCCGATCGCCACCGCGAGCGTGTCGATGCCGGTTTCTTTGACAAACGCTTCCGCCTGATCCGGATCGGTCATATACTCCTCCCACTTGATATTTTCCATCTGCATCTCGCCGAGATAAGGGACATTGCCGAGCTCCGCCTGCACCGCGATACCCCGGCTGTGGGCGATGTCTACGATTTTCTTGGTCATCATACAGTTGTCGACATATTCTTTCCGAGAACCGTCATACATCACCGATCCAAAACCGATATCCATCGCCCGCTCCACTACCCCGAAACTTTTCCCGTGATCCAGATGGATACCGACCGGGATATCCTTGGCATAAAACTCCGCGATATTCTTGATCAGATGAAAAATAGCCCGGGCTCCGGCATAATCGAAGGTCTTTTCCGTCACCTGCACGATCACCGGCGAAGAAAGCTCGCTGGCCGTCTCGATGATCGCCCGCGTGGTTTCCAGATTGATCGTATTGAACGCCCCGATGGCATATTTCCCCGCTTTGGCTTCCTCCAGCAATACTTTGACATCCGCGATCATACTCAGTGCATCAAAAAAATTATTTCTCAATTATTTCTCTTCGTGCCGGCGGCGGCCTTCCTCCTCCAGTAGCCCCATCATCTTCACCACTTCATACGGAAACAGACTCTCCCTCCCTACCAGCACTCCATCCATCTCCGCTTCAAACGTGACGGCAGGGAGAAACGAGCTTTTGACCGATCCACCATACAGGACCGCCACACGCTGAGCCGTCTCTCCATCAAATGCTCCCGTCAATACTTTTTTCAAAAACACCCGTACGGAAAGAAGTTCCTCGGTCGTCGGCAGCCTGTCCGTGCCGATAGCCCAGCGCGGCTCGTAGGCGATGATGACTTTTTCCGCCTGCAATTTCGAAAGCCCTGAAAAAATCGTCCGTACTTGAAGCTCAAGCACGCGCTCAGTTTCTTCGGCACGCCGCTCTTCATCCGTTTCTCCGATACAAACGATCGGAATCAAGTGGTACCGGAGTGCCGACAACACTTTCGTATGAATGATCGTATCAGTTTCGCCCGCGTACTGTCGACGCTCGCTGTGCCCGAGGATGACATACTCCACGCCTTCATTCTTGAGCATCACCGGGGAAACCTCTCCCGTATACGCCCCGCTTTTTTCCGGAAACAAGTTCTGCGCGCCTTTCCGGATACTCTCCGGCAAACGATCAAATGCCGACAAATGCGGGAAGGACGGGCAGAGCACTCCCTTCACGTAGACGTAACGCTTACCCTCCGCCTCGCGAGAGAGCACCGTCAAATACTGATCAACTTCTTCGCGCGACAAAAGATTCATTTTCAGATTTCCGACGACAGAGAAAGACTTCTGCATACGCTCATTTTTTTCAAAACTTATTCTTCGCCTCGCGAACGAAGATACTCCGCCGCCACTTCCGGCTGAATCGTGGAAATCTCTATGCCGGTAGAAAGCTCAAATCCCGCCCACACCGCGGTATGTGGCAACATCTCGATGTGCCACTGGTAGCCCGGATAATCCTGCCCATCGCAGGGCGCCGTGTGGATATAAAAATTGTAGGGCGGATCATTCAAAGCCTGATAGATACTGAGGAGCACTTTCTGCATCGCTTCAGCGACGGCGAATTTTTCCTCCTCAGTGATGCGCTCGAAATAGGGGTTGCTTCGTTTGCCGACGATCCACACTTCGAAAGCCGCCCGCGATGCGAACGGACAGAAAGCGATGAAGTGCTCATTTTCAAACACGACACGCTTCTTGTTCTCGCTCTCATATTCTGCCATAACCGTATAGACCCAGCGCTTGGTGCTTTTGTAGTAGCGTGCGGCACCAGAGAGCTCAAGGTCGATATACGGCGAAACAACCGGAATAGCCAAAAGTTGAGAATGCGGATGCGCGACAGAAGCTCCCGCCTCCTTGCCGTGATTGTGAAAAATCTGAATATAGTTGACGCTTTTCTTGTTCATCAAATCGAGATAACGCTCCTGATATGCGTCAAACACTTCGGCGATCTGCCAGACATCAAGAAGCGCCAGAGAACGGATAGGGTCACGCGTCACCACCACTTCATGGTATCCAGCAGCGGACAGTGCGGTGTATGGTCCCTCGGAAATCTGACGCGGGACACGCCCCCCGGAAAACGCCGGGTACTTGTTGGGAAAAACTCTCAGACTCCAATCACCATCATCACGCCGATAGATCAGGATATCTTTGCTTTGCCCAGTTTCTTCTGGATTCTCAAAAGGATCATTCGCATAGTCGGGTGCGATCCGCTGGAACTCGCCGAATTCATCCGGACGCTTTGCCCGACCTGTCGCGATCACCACCCAGTCGCCCGTCACGATATCCTGACGAAGCTCCGATCCGGAGACGGAAGATTTTTTGACAATTATGTTTTCTGGCGTTGGCATTTTTTTGAATTTTGTTTTTATTCTTTTTCTCAGAGTCATCCGCGACAGATGCATCAAGTCGTCGCTCTCAGTTTTTTCTTCGTGTATTCGCGGATATGATAGGCTCCGGTCAGCAGGCGCACCTTCGTCTTGAACAAGTCGATCAAGACTTGAATGAACCCGTTCGGTCCGGTCAAGCTGACGGTCGAGCCTTCCTCATTCATCCAGTGCACCGGCATCTGCTTCACTTTGAAACCGAGTTTGAGGGCGAGCGCAATCAATTCAAAATCAAATCCGAAACGATCCACCACCATCCGACTTGCCACTTCCCGGGAAGCGGTAGCCGAGAGTACCTTGAACCCGCACTGCGTATCCGGATACGCCCACAATCCCAAAGCGATGCGGATCAGCCAATTGCCACCCTCCCCCATAATCTCACGATGCTTGGGCTGATGTACCTGCACAAAAGAATCCTTGATTTTTCGGGATCCGATAAGCACATCGTAGCCGGCGTCGAAATGATCGGAGAAAGCGTCGAGATGCGTGATGGAAGTGGACCCGTCAGCGTCGAGGAACAGCCGCCATTTCCCGACCGCCTCCAAAAGCCCCTGCCGTACGACAAACCCTTTGCCGTGATTCTCGGTATTATTGATGACACGCAGGTGCGGTATCTGTAGCGCGTAATTGCTGGCAACTTCAGCGGTATTGTCCGGAGATCCGTCCACAATGACGATAATCTCATACGCGTAGTTTTTGCTTTTGAGGTATTTGTCTATTTCCAACAAATTGCGTCCGATGCGTTCCCCTTCCTTGTAAGCCGGCACAATCACCGAAAGAAACGGCTGTTCCATACGGCAGAGAAATTCAAGAATTATATGTAGAGTATAGCATAAAAATACAATACCTGACATTCTTTGAAAAATAGGTAAAAAAAGCGCCTCCTCCCCAATTGATGGAAGGAAGCGCGGAAGTGAAAGGCTCGAGAGTAAAGGTTTCGCAAAGATTTGAAAAACCAGATCATCTCAAGTCTAGAGGACTGACTAACGGAAACGCGCCACTACGTCATTGCTTCCGTAGGAATAATTGAGAGGAGTTGATCGTAGTATCACGCCACTAGAGTTTGTGGCGGCAAGAAACGGGACGCGAAGCTCAGCATTCTTGCACTGTACAAGTGATTTCCAAAGGAAAACCCTATTGTTTCCGAAGAACTTCCGGAAAATGCTTACGCCTTTCTTTTGGATCTCTTCACCATCGCGGAGAGAGAGACAGCTAGCAATCATCTGATGCTTTTCGAGATATTTAGAGATGCTGTACCCATCAGTCTCTCCATTATTCAGCTGATCGCCATGCTGCCAGAGATCAACATCAGTCAGATTGTAATCGGCCGGCCCAAAACTTTCGATCCCTAGATATATTATGCGTCCTACCTCAATGCCAGAGTAAACCGATCGATCCGGTTGGACGGAACGGTCAACATGAATGGGGACGCCTTCAGACGTGACAATCACGTGGGCGAGAAACCTTTGTTCACCGAGTTTCGGCAAGTCAAACAGCTTCCGAAATTCGTCGCGATTGACAGCATTGATGTTGCCAATCAACAAATCATGAAGATATCCGGATGTGAACAACTTCTGAAAATGTTCGCCATCCACTCCGCTTTTACTGATGCTGGATAGAAGATGGGTTATTTGTTCCAAAGATACGTCGCTCATAGGGATCTCCTAGTGAGAGCTATTCCATTTCGTGTGTGGATAGCCGCTAGCGGGCGCTCGAATATCCGAGTTTGCCATAGCGGAGAGATTCCTTTCTGACAAAGAAAAGACTCTTTTCGCTATGGATAACCAGAGAGAAACAAGGTCCGACAGGAGACCACAGGAGGCTCAAAAAAGAGCTGAAACACTCTACTAATTTTTAAGCTACTGAATATTTATTATACACCTAAAATGACTTTCTGTCGATAGCGACTGCTCAAATTCCATTCTGAAGCGCAATGGTTCAGCCACCAAAAGAATTTTTTGGCTCTCGTTTCACACTGTGTGAAGAAGGCCTCTCGGCTCGAAAAAAGAAGCTGCTCCGCCATTGATTGGGGGCGACTTTTTTCGTCAGCCGAGAGGTCCTGATGAGTGGTGAAATGGAGACAAAAAATTACTTTTGGTGGATGGACTGAGATGCCAGATATTGCATTTTAGAATAGAACTCAGACTGCTTAGTTTT
>CAYGEA010000013.1:0-12542 GCA_964348835.1 uncultured Bdellovibrionales bacterium | reverse complement strand
AGCTCCCACCTACTCCTGCTCCGGCACTCAGCCAAGCAACAGTAGTATGTGGGATAGTACGACCGGTCTTCCTTCCTCTGCTTCCTATACCTACTCATCATACAATTCCTCAGCCCAGTGTGAATACTCCTGTAACTCCGGATATACTTGGAATGGCTCCAGTTGCGCAGCTCCCACCTACTCCTGCTCCGGCACTCAGCCAAGCAACAGTAGTATGTGGGATGCCACGAGCGGGCTGACTTCTCCCGCTTCCTATGTCTACTCAGGATCCAATACTAGCGCCCAGTGTGAATACGCCTGTGCCAGTGGATACACGTTAAGTGGAGGCAGTTGCGTACCTATTTCTGCCACAGTAACCAACTTCAAGATCTGTAATAATAGTTGTACGACGGGCTCTCCTTATAGTGTTCCTCCGACAGGTGGTATCACCAACTTCACTTTCGGACTGGGAGATACGAGAACGTTGTGTGCTTGCTCAGGAGCATCAGACTGCACTACGGGTACCAATACCCAAGTGATGAGTAGCTGGAGCGCTTCGACTCCGACTGACCCTCAGGATGCAGTGAATCTTTCAACAAATGCGGGCTATTGCACGACAGTGACTCCGCGCTCTACCGGTGTCGGTAAATCGGATATTATCACGGCTACTCCTACTCCTTAATAGAAGTCAGGGTAATTGGCAAAAAACACACAACAAGCTTTATGTACGGACTGGATACCAAAATTTCTCAGAAACAACAATTGTTTGTCTTTGCTCTCGTCGCCGTCGCCCTCGGCAGTCTTGTTTTCTTTGGCTGCCGAGCCTATTTCAATGCTCAGAATGCCCCTTCGATGACACAGAGTGACTCGGTCACACCTCCTCCGTCGGCAGCAGTGGTCCCACCTGTCGCAAACAGCACCCCTCCCGCACCGCAAGAGAAACCGGTAGCGACGGTCATCGTCTCTGTGACGGAAGCCTCCGGTGAAGCTCCAGCCGAGGAGGAGAGTCAATAGTATTTTTACCGGCTGTTGATAGCGTGCATAATTTTTAGCAAGACGTTTATGCAAAACAGACAAAAAAACTCCCAAAAAAAGAAAGTGAGCATCGCCATCGGCTACATGGTCAGCGTTGCTCTTCTCGCCATTGTGGCTTTGGATTTTGCGGGGTACAATATATCCTTTAAGCCTCTGATTGCTTACGCGGGGACGTACATCAGTCCGCTCAATGGCGGAGGATCAGCTGCTGGTAGTGACTATAATCCGGCGTATTTTTCCTGTGTGCACGGAGATTTGCAGGCCTACTATTTTAAGCTCACGGGCGATGAGGATGGTAATTTATTTTGGTACGCGTGCAGAAGTTGATAATATCTTTATGGAGAGAAAGAACAAAATTTTCATAGGTGTCGTGCTGTGTCTGGCGTTGATAGGCGGTTTTATTGTTGCCGGTATCAAGCAGGGGTATTTTTCTCGTCAAAATAACTCCGTAGTGACCGTGACAGTCGCTCCCGCTAGAATATTTGTCGGCAATATTACGGAGGTAGATTTAGTGAATTCAAAACTCACTCTGGCGGTGGGGGGTAATATGGCTTTGGATGCGAGTCTCACCGAGCGAACTGTCTTTTTTACAGAGGAGACTCCGATAGTCAGAGAAAAAGAGAAGAAAGACCCGCAGGTATTTTCCGCGGAAGTTGAGTCTTACGGGAAAATACTGCAAGACGCATCACTTTCTGAAGAAGAGAGGAATCAAAAATTAGCACAGATGGGTGAACCGGAAGAGTATATCCTTGAACCCGTCTCCGCGGAATCTCTGAGTCCGGGAATGAGAATTCTTGTTTTTACCGATCATGATGTGATGGAAGAGAAAGAGTTTACAGTTGAAAAAATACGTGTTTTTTATACAAAATAATGATGAAAAATATTTTCACTCATAAATTCATTGTCAGCGTTCTTTTTGTAGTTACTCTTGTTTTTTCTGGGAGCTATTTTACTTTTTCTCATATCTTGTCGTCACAGAGTACCCTTTGGGAAATTTCTGCTCAAAACTCACTCCACCATCAATTTCTCTCAGAGATTATAGGGAAAGCGGAGGCCTCGCATGGATATATACGGATGCAGTTGAAGGGAGGTGCTGGCAGTGAAGGGGGAGGGAGCAATATAGGTTCTTTTTGGTGCTCGGCAGGCGGTAGTCCGGTGCAGTATTATCACAATACCGGGAATAACGATAGGGGATATTGGTATGAGTGCTATGCTTCACAAGCCGGTGCTGTTGGTTATTTGCCGATGACGCGCCTTGACGGATCTTCTTTCTCTGGACCACTGAGGACTGGTGGATTAGCACCTGCCGGTACTCTCGGCGGATACAATGGCGCCGGTTTTTCGTGTGAGGGAGGGAGCACGCTCGTTGGCTATAATATTACAAGTGGCGTGAGCAATGACGCTCGTTCCACATGGTTTGCTTGCCGATCAGATGCCCCAGTCCCGTCAACTCCTGTCGCGCCCCCACCTCCCACAATCTCCCAAGCTTCCTGTACCGGCACTTCAATTACCACTTCTTTCAGTTCCGCCGGAGCCTCATGGTACGCTGTCCGTTTGAGAGATCTCTCCGATGGTGTCGATAATACAAGTTGTGATCCGGCAAATGGTAATGATACCTGTCAATGGCAGACCAATCCATACCTGAATCGTACCGGTATTGCCGGTCATACGTATAGAATGTGGGTACATGCCGCTACCAATACTTCATGGAGTACCGGAACCGTTTCCGGAGCGACTTATGCGACTGATTTCAGTTGTCCCGCGCCGGTCACCTACTCCTGTTCCGGAACACAACCAAGCAACAGTAGTATGTGGGATAGTACGACCGGTCTTCCTTCCCCTGCTTCCTATACCTACTCATCATACAATTCCTCAACCCAGTGTGAATACTCCTGTAACTCCGGATATACTTGGAACGGATCGTCCTGTGTATTTCCACCTCCACCTCCCACTATCACCCAAGCTTCCTGTACCGGCACATCGATCACTACTTCTTTTAGTTCCTCCGGAGCCTTATGGTACGCTGTCCGTTTGAGAGATCTCTCCGATGGTGTCGATAATACAAGTTGTGATCCGGCAAATGGTAATGATACCTGTCAATGGCAGACCAATCCATACCTGAATCGTACCGGTATTGCCGGTCATACGTATAGAATGTGGGTACATGCCGCTACCAATACTTCATGGAGTACCGGAACCGTTTCCGGAGCGACTTATGCGACTGATTTCAGTTGTCCGGAAGCCGTAGTCGCCCCGCCCCCACCCACTATTTCCCAAGCTTCCTGTACCGGCACTTCAATTACCACTTCTTTCAGTTCCGCCGGAGCCTCATGGTACGCTGTCCGTTTGAGAGATCTCTCCGATGGTGTCGATAATACAAGTTGTGATCCGGCAAATGGTAATGATACCTGTCAATGGCAGACCAATCCATACCTGAATCGTACCGGTATTGCCGGTCATACGTATAGAATGTGGGTACATGCCGCTACCAATACTTCATGGAGTACCGGAACCGTTTCCGGAGCGACTTATGCGACTGATTTCAGTTGTCCGGCAGTATCATCACCAGTCAATGGTTTCTGCGGATCTGCCAATGGTGGGACAACTTCAAGTCCGCCTACGTCCGGGCTCTGCAGCTCGGGAAGTGCAAGTCCCAGCACCCCGAGCTTGAGTGGCAGTACTTATAGCTGGCAATGTCTCGGATCAGGCGGAGGGAGTAATGCTAATTGCTCATCGAATTACTCATCAGGAGTATCAGCTGTTCCCGCTCCCACCCTTACTTTTACAGCGAATCCCACCGCTCTTCCAGTTGGCGGAGGGCAAACATACCTCACGTGGTCAACCACCAATGCTACTTCCTGTGTCGCCAGTAATGGCTGGAGCGGTTCCAGACCGACCAGCGGAAACAATGTCTCGATGACTATCTCCGGTACCACGACATTCACCCTCCAGTGCTGGAATAGTAATAACAGCGCGAGTGTTACTCAGTCCGCAACAGTTACCGTGGCTTCTGCGAGTGGCGGAGCATCCGCTGACATTATGATCAATGGTCTAGGGGCAGGCTTTGAGTCAAGGTTCACAGGTACTGATAATAATCCTGTTAACGTTTTTATCAAATCACCCGTGAGTGTTACGTGGACATCCAGCGGTCGCGCTTATTGCATCACGACTGTGTATGACGGAGGCTGGCAGTTTATTACAGGCACTTCCGAAAACTATTCATTTACAGCTCCATCAACGCCCAGTTCTGCATTGACATTCCAAACATTATGTAACAATACCAATTATGGTAGCGGTTTCTCCGGATACCTTGGATTTTCCTCCGCTCCCGACAGCATACATGATCAGATTTCTCTGGTTGTTTCTGTACCTCATGGAGGAGAAACCAATCTCGTGGGCGCTATGATGAGCGTCGACCCGTTGGTTCCGGGAAATATCACGTTCACTGGTATGGTTGCTAACGCCGGTTTTGTAAACGCCACTGTGCCATTTGACAATGTGTTTCAGATAGATATGAACAATAATGGTGTCCATAATGAAAGTGGCGATGTCACTTTGACTACCCCCACTCTCCCGTTTCTTACTAGCGGCGGTAGTGCTTCGCGTACGGCAACCTACAATATGTCCGCCGGTAATTACAATGCGCGTTTCTGTGTTGATTCAGGATCAGTAGTCACCGAATCAGAGGAAAGTAATTGTAGCGTTAATTTCCCATTTACGGTGTTAGGCGGACCATCTACTGCATCCATCACTGTCACGGTAAATTGTCTCCCTTCAGGTAATTGTTCTGCAGATTCTCGTACGACACAGCTCTGTTCCAATCAAAATTTTACTATTCCTGATGGTTGCGGCGGGAATATGAATTGCTCTGGTACACGCTCCTGTGACTTCAACTGGAAAGAAGTGGCTCCGTAGAGTCCTCATCGATGACCATCTGGATCCCGTATCTTGCCTGCCCGCATTGTTCGCAAAGCGTTGCTGGCGGGTATGGGATGACAGGAGAAAAACTGTTTGGGTGTCTCGACATCCATGCAGTTTTTTGTTGATTATGACTTGGGAGGCTCTTAGTAGAGGACGGTCCTCGATTAAACAACATCGGGTCAATCCCTCCTTGATTTACCACGGAGAGGGATTGGATCCATGGCTTGCCATGGAGTCTAATACCCGTTATAATAGGGTATAATCGTGAGTTTGGGAGGTGTTTTTTTCCGTACCACACTATGTCATTTTCATTCTATTTGTGGGGGGTCCGTCTGTTCACGCTGTTTGCTCTTTTTGCCTCTATCGGTGTAGTGGTAGCGCTCGACCCACAGGAGACTGGCGGCACGGGCAAGGTGTTGTTTTTTGCCAGCCTGTTCGCGGTATTGACCGGGGTGTTGACACTCTTTGTCACGTGGGTCTACCGGAAAGCCCTCGGCGAGAGTGGCGCAGCCCATCATCTGGGGAGTGCTTTCCGTCAAGCGCTCTTGCTCGCGCTCTACGCTATCGGCATCATTTTTTTTCAGTACGTTGGGATTTTGGTCTGGTGGGACGCGCTGCTCTTGCTCGCGGTGATACTACTGCTTGAGTTTTCGATACGACGATTTTTGGATCGCGAGGAATAATTTCAAAATATAGGATGGAGCTTCTCGCTTCACTCAACGACAAATATGGCGAAGACAGAACAAACAGCTTACGGCGCGAAGTCGATTCAGGTATTGGAGGGACTCGATCCGGTGCGCAAGCGTCCGGGTATGTATATCGGGGGGACGTCGCTCGAGGGACTGCATCATCTCGTGTGGGAAGTGGTGAACAATTCCATCGACGAGGCGATGGCGGGGCACTGCAGCGTCATTACCGTCTCTTTGCTTCCGGACAATTGGGTGGAAGTTTCTGACAATGGTCGTGGTATCCCGGTGGATATCCATCCGCAGACCAAGAAGTCCGCGCTGGAAACCGTGATGACGGTACTGCACGCCGGAGGGAAGTTCGGCGGCGAGGGGTACAAGATTTCCGGCGGATTGCACGGCGTGGGTGTATCTGTCGTCAACGCGCTTTCGATACATACCAAGGTGATGGTGGAACGCCAAGGAAAAGTCTGGGTGCAGGAATACAAGCGTGGCAAGCCCGTCGCCAGCGTCAAGCCGGTCGGAAAGACTGACAAAACCGGTACGAGCGTTGCTTTTCAGGCTGATCCGGAAATTTTCCCGGAAATTGCCTATTCTTGGAGCAAGATTCTCGAGTATCTCCGTTATCAGGCGTTCTTGACCAAGGGGGTTCGTATCAATACCGAGGACAGGCGCGAAGTCTTGAATGAGAGCGAAGGCTACAAGATCAAGTGTCATCATTTCTATTTCGATTCCGGCATCGTCTCGTTCGTGAAGTTTCTTAATCGCAAGAAAGAAGCGAAAAATGTGACACCGGTGTACATTGAAAAAACCGCCAATGATATGTATGTCGAAGTATCATTTCAGTTCACTGAGGGCTTCAAGGAGCATCTCTTCGCTTTTGCCAACAATATCCTCAACCCGGGCGGAGGAACGCACGTGACGGGTTTCAAGATGGCGCTGACCCGCGTGCTCAATGATTATGCCAAGAAAAATAATCTGATCAAGGAAAAAGAGGGTGCGATGACATCAGAAGATCTGAGCGAGGGATTGACCGCCGTGGTGTCGGTCAAGCTCGCCAATCCTCAGTTCGAAGGACAGACCAAGGACAAACTCAACAATATCGAGGTGCGCGGAGCGGTTTCGCAGGTGACGGCTGAAGGGTTGAATGAATTCCTCGAAACCCACCCCGCGGATGCTAAGGCGATGATTGAGAAGTGTTTGCTGACGGTACGGGCGCGGATCGCGGCGCGGGCTGCCAAGGATGCCGTGCTCCGCAAAGGTGCGCTCGAGGGGATGACGCTTCCGGGGAAACTCGCAGATTGTTCCACGCGAGACGCCGCCCGCTCCGAAGTCTATATAGTCGAGGGAGATTCCGCTGGAGGCTGTTTTGCTGGAGACGTAGAGGTGGCTCTGGCAGACGGGAGGAATCTTTCCTTCAAGGAACTGCTTGCCGAAGACAAACAAGGAAAACAGAATTTTTGCTATACGATGAATGAGTACGGACACATCGGGATTGCGCCGATTCTTTCTCCGCGAATGACGAAGAAAAACGCTGTGGTTATAAAGATCACTCTGGATAATGACGCGGAAATTGTCTGTACTCCGGATCACTTGTTTCGTCTCGTCGACGGCACATACCTGCCAGCTCGCGACCTCACTCCGCTGCAGAGCCTCGCTCCGTTGTATCGCAAGCTGTCTAAGAGGGAGGGGCGCTCTACTCTGGATGGATATGAAATGGTGTTTGATCCGAAGACAAAACGCTTCATATATACGCATGTGCTGGCGGATATTTTCAACCTGAAAGAAAACATCTACCCGTCTTCTGATGGAGTCTATCGCCATCATATTAATTTCAATAAGCTGAACAATAATCCTACGAACATAGCGAGGGTTTCTCGTGAGAAACATCTGAGTTTGCACGCGACTCAGCTGAGCAAGACGTTGCATCGTGAAGACGTGAAAATTAAATCAACACAAGCCAAGCAGACGGAGGCATTCAGAAAACAGGCACGCGACAAAGCTCTTGAAAACAGGGAATTACTCAGTACTAATGCCAAAAAACAGTGGGAAAGTAAGGAATACAAGAGTTTTATGCTCCAAAAGTTCTTGGATTTTTATGCTTCCAATAAGGAATATAGAGAAAAAAACAATGCCTTGCTTGACACATTACAAAAAGAATATTGGTCAAAAGAGGAAAATAGGGTAAAGCAGTCTGAAAAAGTGAAAGAATATTTTGATAATCATCCTGAGCAAAGGCAAGCATTCTCCGAAACTGCAAAAAAACAATGGCAGGACAGGAGTCTTCTCAATTGGAGGAAGGAAAAAACAAAAATGCAGTGGACGGCTGAATTCAGAGCGACGAGAAAAGCTACCTACGACCAAACCTACCTTAATAAGGCCCTGAAAGCTTTGCATACTCTTTATCAGAAAAGTCGTACGGTAGATAAGGACGCTTATAATGCAGTCAGGAGAGAGTCCAATGACAAGAGCCTGATCCGCTACGAAACTATCTGTCAGAGATTTTTTGATGGTGAAGAGAAGAAATTAGAGGAGGCGGTGGTACATTTCAATCATCGTATCAAAACAATTACTGCAGTATTGGAGAAGGTGGATGTCTATGATATTGAAGTTCCGGGAACGCATAACTTCGCTCTTGCTTCAGGTATATTCGTCCATAATAGTGCCAAACAGGGGCGCAATCGGGAGTTTCAGGCTATTCTGCCTTTGCGCGGCAAGCTGGTCAATGTGGAAAAAACCAGTCTGGACAAGGTGGTGAAGTCCGATACCTTGAAGCCGATCATCATCGCGCTCGGCGTGGGAATCGGCGAGACGTTCGATATCGCCAAACTGCGTTATGGCAAAGTGATCATTATGGCGGATGCCGATGTGGACGGTTCGCACATCCGGACATTGCTCCTGACATTTTTCTACCGTTACTATGAGTCGCTTATTCGAGGAGGGCATATCTATATCGCCCAGCCGCCACTCTATCGTCTCCAAAAAGGCAAGGACGTCCGTTATGCCTATACTGAAGAGGAGAAATTGCGGACTATCGAAGAGATGAAGCAGATGGCATTGGCGAAATCGGTTGCCAAAAAAGGCAAACAACAGGAGAAAAAACCCAAAGAGGAAAAAGCCGATGAGACTATCGCTTCAGAAGCGGGTGGAGAAAGAGCGGCTGTCGAAAGCGATGAGGAAAACGCGGGAGGCGTGGCTATCCAGCGGTATAAAGGTCTCGGAGAAATGAATCCCGATCAGCTGTGGGAAACGACGATGAATCCAGACAACCGCGTGATGCTCAAAGTGACTATCGAAGACGCCGAAGCAGCCGACGAGCTTTTTGATATCTTGATGGGGAGCGAAGTCGAGCCGCGCCGCCGTTTCATCCAGACCCACGCCAAAACCGTGAAGAACTTGGATGTGTAAGGAGTTGTTGGGAGACGCCATTTTAAGAAAGCGCTCATGAAAAAAGATGTAGAGAGTTTTTAGATGAACCCGTCCGAAGCAACAACGCCTTATGGTTCCCTAAAAAACTTCCTGCATCTTTTTTTAGAGAGTAGAAAAAACGCCTCACTCTCTTATAGAGCGGGGCGCTTTTGTTTCTCGCAAGAATGTTACTTCTTGTTTCCGAGGATCTTGAACATCTTCGTACCACAGACGGTGCAAGTGCCTTTCATCGCCTTGCGTCCGTTCTTCATCTCCACCTCTTCGGTGTCCTTCATCTCTCTCTTTTCTTTGCACTTCATACAGTGCCCCGTCTCGGCGACCACCATTTCATCAGCCATAATGATACATTATGAGTTAATACTTACGTACATTCACAGTATACACGTCTTACAACAAAAATCAACCCGAAGGCTTTTTTGCCGGGATGCAGGGGCGCGCGGGCAATTTTCTTGTCTTGACGGTGCCTGTCTCGTATGATATCGTAAAAAAACTTTCTGGGGAGGTTAAGAGAGGTGTTGCTTCCAGACGAGGTAACGAGGTATACTGGTTTTATGAAAATGCCACTTGAAAATTTGCAGTCCATCATCCGTTGTCCGGTGTGCAACAAAAAATACCGGCCGACCAAGATGCTCGTCTTGGATGAGGATGAGAAACGTACAACGCTCCATCTTGCCTGCGAGGGTTGCGGGGCGGCATCGATGGTGTTCGTCTCGATGGGGCAGTTCGGAGCGGTCAGTCTCGGACTTTTGACGGATCTCAAGCAAAGCGAAGCCCGTGCGGTATTTCTGAGCGACGTGGTCTCGACCGATACTGTTATAGAGGCGCATCAATTTTTGAAACACTATACCGGCGGTGTCGAAGCATTGATTTGAAAAACTTTTTTGTTTGGCACATTTCTTTGTTGCAAGCTCCGATACTCGACACGGTACTATGAAGTACCGCTTACTCCGTTTCTCGCTTGCGTCTCGAACTGTACTCAAACAAAAAAGTTTTTTCGAAATAGTATAATCAAATTCATGAGAAGTATATGGCAGAATTCACATTACAGGTGAAACAGCGTGCAGAAGCAACCAAAGATCTCTATACGTCGCGCAAGCAAGGTCTAATTCCGGCAGTGATGTATGGGCACGGTATCGATCCCCAGATGTTCTGGGTCCAGTATATGAGTTTTTCCAAATTGTACGGCAAGGCAGGGGAGAGCAGTATCATCGAAGTGACTCCCGAGTCAGGCAAAGTCGTCAACGTGATTGTTAGTGATGTGCAGCGCGACCCGCTGTCGAACCGCTTCACGCATATAGATTTTTTTCAGGTACGAATGGATGAATTACTGGAAGCGCACATCCCGCTCCAATTTATCGGTGAAGCTCCGGCTGTTCGTGAAATGGGAGGAGTCCTTGTGAAACCGGTGGAAGAAGTATTGGTGAGCTGTCTGCCGAAAGATTTGCCGCATTCATTGGTTGTTGATCTCTCTGTACTTCACACTTTTGAAGACCATATCCAGATCAAGGATATGCAGATTCCGTCCGGTGTCGAGGTATTGACGGATCATGATGCGACAGTTGCTCTGGTTGAGGCGCCGCGTAGCGAGGCTGAAATGGCCGAACTCGACGAAAAAGTCGAAGCAGATGTGACAAAGGTTGAAGGCGTCGTGAAAGAGGCGACACCTGATGAGGGGACTGCTCAGGCGTCAGCTGAAAAGAAAAAGTAAAGAGAGCTTGTGAAAGCAGGAAAACCGGATGAGAGTCCGGTTTTCTTGTTGACGAGAGGGCTCTTTCTTGCTATAATGGGAAACTGGTCAGAGTAAAGAAGTTCGTGGCGGTATCAGGTTTCTATCCGGAGGGTCGAGGAACACACCCCTCCTTGTGTTGCTCGCCTGAAATGTAGGGTAGCTGATTTTTCAGATGCTCTCGCCTCTGGATAGAAACCCGATATCGGCACATATCGCCAATGTATCGGCTAGTCGTTTTTTGACAAAATAAGGCTGGTTACTATACTTATCTTTTCCTTAACAACTTTGAAGACAAGAGGAGAATGTGCGATGACAGTGCTGAATGAAAAGGTGATGTTGAATGCGGTGGTGGGTTTTTTGGTCCAAGACGGACAGGTGTTGCTCGGGATAAAGACCCGGAACATCGGCGCTGGCCGTTTCAACGGATACGGTGGCGGTATCGAGGAGGGAGAGAGTTCTGCCGCGGCAATGATCAGGGAAGCTCATGAAGAATCAGGCATCATTCTTTCTGAAAGTGGTCTGAAAAAAATGGCCGTCATCAATGTCCACAATACCCGGGTCAACGGCGAAACATTCGTGTGTAAGCTACACGTTTATTTGGTGCAGGAATGGAGCGGCGAGCCATGGGAGAGTCTTGAAATGATCAACTTGAGATGGTTTGATTTTTCCCGCTTGCCGGAGAATATGCTGCCGGGCGACAGTCAGTGGCTTCCGCGGATATTGAAAGGCACGAAACTCTTAGGGACGATACATTACGGCCCGTTTCAAAAAACGTTGTTGCAACCGGTGCAAGTGTGGGCAGTAAAGAGCCTGTCACAAGATTGACTTGACCCCTCTGAACCCTCCGCGCCTCTGTGCCCGGAGGGACTTTTTTTATGTGAGCTGAAGGAGTACCTCCTCTTTTATTTTTGGGAACAGCAGAGCAAGATCGGCCAGTTCTTCCGGAGAGAAATTCTCTAGGACGAAGTCGTGTGATGGCATGCAAGCGCCCATCACTTCAGTCGGTCGACCGATACCGAGACGGATGCGGAGGAAGTCCTGCGTGCCGAGAACGTTTATGATGTCTTCTACGCCATTATGGCCGGCGGACCGCGATGACACGGTGGTTTTATAGGTTCCGGGAGCGATATCCAAATCATCGTGGATGACCACTATATCAGCGGGAGTGAGTTTGTAGAATTGGAGGAGTGCCAAGACGGAAGTTCCCGAATGATTCATAAAGGTTTCCGGTTTGACGAGCAGAATTTTTTGATGATCTATCAATCCGCTGGCTACGAGTGCGGACATTTTTTTATCCGTAATGAATGGTTCACAATCGAGAGCTGTCTGCAAAAAATCCAGACACAAAAATCCCGCATTGTGGCGAGTGTTTATATATTCTTTTCCGGGGTTGCCGAGTCCTATTATTAATTTCATAGATTTATGTGTAAGAATCACGAGCGTTGTTTACATTTTTTTGGAAACCACCCAATGTGTCATTCCGAGCCCCGCCCGCAACGCTTCGCGTAGCGATGCGGGCGGGTTGTCGAGGAATCTCAGTGCCATACTTCGCACCACAGAGCATTGTAAGCTGAGATCCCTCCACTCGCAGACTCGGTCGGGATGACAAAAGAAAGTTTCAAAACTATATAGAACGCTGTTAATTCTTACAAAAAATTCTTTCTCGCGGTGCCGCATTCTTTTTGACGCTGATACTGGTTATTTTTTCTTCTTAGGTTTTTCTTGCGGCGGGAGCGGTTCTGCAAAAGAGGCGTCTTCGACGA
>CAYGEA010000012.1:0-12889 GCA_964348835.1 uncultured Bdellovibrionales bacterium | reverse complement strand
TTTCTCGGTCCGACCGGCGTCGGCAAAACCCTCGCCTCCAAAATCCTCGCTGAAGAATTCTTCGGCGATGCCCGCGCCCTCATCCGGCTTGATATGAGCGAGTTTATGGAACGCCACAGCGTCGCCCAGATTATCGGTGCGCCAGCTGGTTATATCGGCTACGGCGAAGGAGGCAAACTGACCGAGCGCGTCAGACGTCGACCATATTCTGTCATCCTCTTCGATGAAATCGAAAAAGCCCATCCGGATGTCTGGAATATTCTCCTTCAGATCCTCGACGAAGGAGTCTTGACCGATGCCGAAGGACGAACGGTCAGCTTTCGGAACACGCTCATCATCCTCACCTCGAACATCGGTACCGCCGCCTTTACACAAAGCGCCAAAATCGGCTTCGCCAACAATATCGACTCGGATGATCTCCACGAACGCTTTGCCACCATCAAACGCGAAGTACTGACCGAACTCAAGAAAGAACTCCGTCCGGAACTCCTCGCCCGTCTCGACCACACCATCGTCTTCAATCCGCTCTCCAAAGACGCTATCCGATCTATCGCGGAGCTGGAAATGCAAAATCTCGCCAAGCGCCTGAAAGGACAAGGCATCACGCTCAAATATCCACTCGCCGTCACGGAATATATCACCACAAAAAGCTTCGCTCCCGAACAGGGCGCCCGCCTCGTCCGCAAAAATATCCAAACGCTCGTCGAAAAATCCATCGCCGACACCCTCATCGACACTCCGGAGAAAAAATCGCTCCGCCTCTCCCTCAAAAATAATCTTGTCCTGTGCGCCTGAACCTCTATCTTGTGTGCAAGAAAATCGGTATCAGCCTATTGGATACGCTGTTCCCGATCCACTGTCTCTCCTGCAACGCATACGGGGAGTACCTCTGTACAAACTGCCTCGAACATTTTCCCCGTCGCTTGCGCCAGCGCTGTCCGCATTGCCGCAGGGCCACCACGCCCCGCGGTGAAGTCTGTTTTTCCTGTTCCGGAAAGAGCTCCCTCGACGGACTCTTTGTCGCATCTCACTACCGTCATCCGCTGGTTGCCACGTCCATCCATACCTACAAATACCGCTTCATCCCCGCTCTCGCGGAACCCCTCGGTACGTGGCTCGCAGAAAGAGTATTGGAAATAGATCTGCCCCTCCCGGACGTGTTCATACCCGTCCCACTTCACAAACGGCGCCTGCGTTTCCGTGGTTTCAATCAGTCCGAGCTCCTCGCCGATACCCTCGCCGAAACGCTCACTCCCGGATCCGTTCTGCCAGTCCTCCAAAACTGCCTGCTCCGCGTCCGCTACACCAAGCCCCAGATCAAAACCAAATCGCGTGAAGCCCGCCTCGGCAATTTGAAAAACGCTTTTGCGCTCGCTCCCGGAAGCGAAGCAATGATACACGGCAAAACCATCTGGCTCATCGACGATGTCGCTACGACCGGTACCACCCTCGAAGAATGCGCCCGCGTCCTCAAATCTGCCGGCGCCAAGTCCGTCTTCGGCATCGTCCTCGCACGCTGACCCGTTGCCCGCAAGAAGCATTACGTACCGTATTACGTAACTCCGTACGTAACAAGTCTAAAAGTCGGAGGGATTACATTGCCTTGTCATATATGCTATTATGGATATATGGCTGAATCGTTGAAATCAAATCGGGCATTTTTCCATCCCGGAAAACAAAGGGGGTTTCTTTTACAATCAAAAAAGAGCCTCAATTGTACATGGAAAGACTTGGCGGAAATTTGCCATACGTCACTACGTAATTTGAACAGTTGGAGAAATGAGAACAATTCCATGTCTTTCTATGCACTTGATCAGATTTGTCGGAAGCAAAATCAAGCATTGCCAAGAGGGGTGATCATCAAGGATGCATACTGGTATACAAAAAAAGGGGCTTCGGCGGGAGGAAAAGCAATTATTGAAAAGTATGGCAAAGTGGGCGGAGACGAAATGTATCGGAGAAAGAAGTGGCGAGAATGGTGGGAGAAAGAGGGTAAATTGAATCCATCATCCATCACCAACCCATTACCATTCAAGAAACCGAGGTTTTCCAAAGAGCTGGCTGAATTTGTCGGCATTCTATTGGGAGATGGCGGGATAAGCGAAAGACAGATCATTATTACGCTACATCGAGTCACGGATCAAAAGTATTCGATGTTCGTCCGGAATTTGATAGAGAAACTTTTTCATCTCAAAGCCGGAATATACTGCGATACACGCTCTCTCGCTGACTCCATTGTCATCTCGAGGACTGGCCTTGTACAATTTTGCGTGGAGAGATTGGGTTTACAGATAGGCAATAAAGTAAAACATCAAGTAGACATTCCACTGTGGATCAAAGGGAGGCAAACATACAGAATAGCCTGTTTGCGTGGCTTGATTGATACCGATGGATCAGTGTATACTCATTCTTATACGTCTCAAGGGAAAAGGTACCGGTACAAAAAAATACAATATACAAGTTTATCGAAACCACTTGCCAGATCAGCCTACGCCATAATGAAAGAAGATGTTGGGCTGAACCCGAGACTCTATAGGGAAAAAGATGTAAAGTTAGAGAGTCAGTCAGATGTTAAAGACTACCTATCATTTGTTGGAACACATAATAAAAAACATATGGAACGATATAAAACGGCTTAAATAAAGCATTATTTGGAGAGGTGGGTGAGCGGCTAAAACCACAACACTGCTAACGTTGCAGGGGATAATACCCCTCGAGGGTTCGAATCCCTCCCTCTCCGCAGTGAACAAAGTGAGCGAGGAAAGGAAGAGATGAGAAGTTTATGCCCCGGAGGGGTAAATCCCTGCCTACCGGCAGGCAGGTCTCCCTCTCCGCCATCAGTAGGTAGCACAGGGTGCTTTCTAGAGATCTAAAACTTCTAAAAAGTGGTCTTATAGTATCGTGTTGAAGTATCACTATTCAATACCAATGTCATGGAAAAATTTCCTACCCCCAATAAAAAGCCAGAAATTCCTTCTGAATGGGAGAATTTTTTTAGTTCGGATCCTTACAAGGTACTCGATATACCAAACAGCGCCGACAAAGAGACTATCCAAAAAGCTCGCAACACTCTTCAGAAAAAGTTTCATCCGGATATTAACTCGCATGAATTAGCGCAAGAAATATCTCAACGTATTAACAGGGCTTTCGACACTTTAATCATTACGCCTGATTCAACAAATATAGATAAAGCAGATAGGGCTAGCGAGGAGCGACCGAGTCCTATTGTTAAGTCTAGCGAGTTTATAACAGTGATGGCTGAACGAAAAGTTTCAGTCGGATTTTCTCAACAATCTTCATCAATTACTTTTGATGGATTACCATTTGTTACTACGCTTGATATCGCTCAGGCTACATTCGAAGGACCCATGAAAGAAAGAACATTTGTTGCTTGCGAGGCTGAGGGTTGGCCAGAGATTAATTCAAACTGGTTCAGTAAGTATCGTTCAAAGCTGCCAGACAATATAGCGGTGAGCATGAGCGAAATGATTTCTTGCTTGAAGGCTGAATCAGAGACTAGGATGCTCTTCCCTGAGGATGATGAGCATCCTGTTATCTTCATTGTTAAATTAAATGAGAGTCAGCAAAGAAATGGATATCCTTTGCTGTATGCCGCAGTAGTTAAAAAATTGTCTCAATCCACTCTAGCAGCATTGCGTCTTGATAAGGATTATCGCGAACATCTAGTAGAAAGGGGTGGATTTCATATTGAATGGAACGCCTTGGCTGAGGGCTATGATTTTTCAGTTCATGAAGGCACGCGTTTCATCGTGTTTGGTCAAACGAATCATGTGTTTAATGAAAAAGAAGATATGCTCAGCGACCTTGGTTTGAAAGAAGATCAAGTTGCCTATTCACCAATTGAAATAGGCAGAGAAACAAAAGCCTATCTTGGTCATCTGGAAGAGGGTATTTTTGAGCGTCTTAAAAATGTTGAACATATTTACACGCAGTATCCCAAAGGGAAGGTTCGGAGAATGGACTTAGAAATTGCCGGACAGCCTCTCGAAGAGCTCCTGAATAGTGTTAATCTTGCAGGTATTAGTACAGCATTAGAGCTTAAAGAGCTACTTAAAGATCAGCCAGAAATTTTTTCTACTCGTAATTCTGGAAAAATAGAATTAGTGTTTCTCAAAGGTAGCGACCTTGGCTTTAAGGAGGGTTTGATAGATACAAACCAATTGTACGAAAGAGCGCAGTTACTTGGCTTAGAGTTATGCCAACCAAGTGACGTACTTTTTCTTGCGGGTAAATATGATGACCAACCAGCGAATGAAAGACTTTATTTGGCAACGGAGCCTGTAAATTATATGGCGTCACCAGGTTTTGGCTGGAAAAAAGAATCTTGGGATGAAAAAAAAGGAATTCTTAGCTTGTGGAAGTATCACACATCTACTTATACAAGTCGATATTTAGATATTTCACAGGTGTCAAAGTATGGTCATGATCCTGAAGCGTTATGGTGCTTTCGTCGCAAGAAGTCGGATCTGAATGAAAATAATTCCGAAGAATGATAATAGAAAAAAGACACTACATATTTGACCTCTTAAGTTTGAGACGCGTCGAACAAAATCTTAAAAATATGCTACAACCTCCTTACAGGGCTTGATTTCTGAAGGTTCTAACACGAGACGACCCGCATCAAGCCCATAATATCAAGAGTGACCCGAGTGCCTCAAGGTTATGAATATATTCTATCTTCTTATTAATATCCTTGTTTTGGCGCTTCCCATAGCTATCCTTGAAATTACTCTTGAAAAAGACAAGGGCTGGGGAGCGGGTTTTTCGAAAGATACTTGGTACGGAAGAATTATCGGTGAGAAAAATAAGTTTCTGCAGTTCCTTGCAAAAATGGCTGGCGTACCGTATTTCTTTGGCTATGCCGTTTTCATGTACTTCTTTCTCGTCCCCGCTCTTCTTATACTTGAATATTTTTTCTTGATACCGGATGGAGTATTCCTCTTGGCAACCTACGCTGGCATCTTATTCGTCGAAGATTTTCTTTGGTTCGTGTTCAATCCATACTTTCCATCTTTGACTGAATTATTGAAAGGACCGAATGGAAATATTTGGTGGCATAAGCGCTGGGTAAGAATTGGTGGAAATCATTATCTGCCCGCCTCCTATTTTGGTGGTATGTCGGTGGTAATGGCTCTCGTGATCTATTCATATCTCAGATAAATACTCAACCCGAGTGGCTCATCAAAATTGGAAATTCATTTGTAAATCAAAAATATGTCCATAGAAAAACCCCCCGGTAATGAAACCCCGTCCCCCGCGGAAAACCCTAAAAATATATCTGAGAAAATACCGGAAAATCCTTACGATAAACTTTACAGAGAAAACAAAGCTCCTTTTGGTAGCGAAGCAGAGGAAATAGTCAAGAACATTATTAATTACCGAAGAACCGGATCGGTACTTGAACTTGGCGCAGGAGACGGGAGAAATGCACTGTATTTGGCAGAAAAGGGATTTGCAGTGACCGCGCGGGACACTTCTCAAGTCGGGCTTGATACATTGGACCAACTCGCCAAAGAAAAAGGAGTGTATGTTCAGACAGAGATGAGAGATATTAAGGACTTCAATCCTGATGATCATTTTGATGTTCTTGTCTCTACCTATGTATTTCATTATCTCCCGCGCCAAGACGCTCTTCTCCTTATCAAACAAATACAAGAACACACAAAGAGAGACGGATTAAATGTCATAACCGCCTTTATAAAGAACGGCGATTTTAAGCGCGATAAAAAAAATACCAAGAATTTCTATCTTAAAAGAGAGGAACTAAAAGATCTGTATGTCAATGCCGGTTGGGAAATACTTGAATATGAGGAAGTCAGCGATGAAGCAGTCAAGAAAAACCATGATGACAGCCCGATGGTCAATGTTTCCGCACAATTGATAGCGAAAAAACGAGAAAGATTCCCTCAATATTGAAATATCCCCGAAAATAGGCTATACTGAACCCAGTGTCACGAGGACGCTGACACTCATACATAATCAATAATCCCCTTTCGAAGCGTATGGAGAATATGGAACAAGAGCCAGTAGCAGAAACCCCTAAAACCACCGAAGCGGTCGTCACACCTGTAGAGAAACCAGCAGAACAAAAAACGGCGCCGGCAAAGAAAGTAAGCTTGATGGGAATAATCCGCACATTTTATAAAGAGCACAGGAAAAATACCCATATCGTCCTCGGCGCGATAGTAATACTGGCGCTTCTTTTCTTGGGGAAGAGCCTTTTCATAGCGGCGATGGTCAACGGCGTGCCGATCAGCCGACTCTCCGTCATCCAGGAATTGGAGAAAAACTCCGGACAGCAGGCGCTCGATATCATCATCACCAAGAAACTCATCGAGACTGCGGCGGATAAACAAGGTGTCAGCGTGAGCGAGGCTGATATCGACACTGAAATACAGACTATCGAGGAAGAAGTTAGCAAGCAGGGCGGCACGCTGGAGATGGCGCTCGCCCAACAAGGGATAACCACCGAACAGCTCCGCGAGCAGATCGCTCTCCAAAAAAAGCTCGAAAAAATTCTGACGGACAAGCTGGCAGTGTCCGATGAAGAAGTAGACCAATACTTGGCACAGAGCAAAACCCCGCTCCCTACTGGGATGAGCGATACTGACTTCAAAAATCAGATCCGCGAGCAGCTCAAAAAGCAGAAGTTCAATGTGGAAGCCGACAAATGGATCACCAGCATCAAAGGAAGCGCCGACATACAATACTATGTCGGGTACGGCAAGCCGCCGGTATCAATAGCGCCTGCGGAAATGCCGATAAGTACAGAAGCACAAGAATAATACCGACGAAAAACACCGCATAAAAAAATCAACCCCGATTGCTCAGGGTTGATTTTTTTTGGTGTTGCCACGAAGACCGCGAACGGCTCGTGGCACGGACTTACCAACGGCTTCCGCCGCCTTGGTTGCCACCGTTGAAATCACGGTTGCCGCCAGTGCGGGGAGCGCGCTCCTCCATAGGACGAGCTTCGTTGACAGTCAATGTGCGTCCGTCGAGTTCCTTGCCATTCCAGAGAGCGATCGCCTTTTGAGCGTCCTCATCTGAACCCATTTCAACGAATGCGAAACCGCGTGAGCGGCCCGTCATCTTGTCGATAATGATCTTGGCAGAAACAACATTACCGGCCTGAGCGAACGCGTCGCGCAGACTGTCCTCGGTCGAACCGTAGGAAACGCCACCAACATACAATTTGGTTGCCATATTGAATCCACTAACTTGATTACTGTGTAAGGTGACCTTTGCCATCTGGCCCTACTTGACGAAGAAACTGGATTTGGCAACCCGAGCCTTGTGTCAGCGTTATTCCAGAAAGAAAAACTTACAACACCCCTATCCTAGCACAAAATACCAAAAAAGCAAGCCTAATGAGTTATGAAAAAATTTGGAAGTCGAACTTCCAAAAAACTAAGAGTAAAATTCATCAGCACACACTAGCCGTAAAAAAAGTAAAATCCTCAGGAGTTGTTCTCAATCGTATTACGATATGAGCTCCTGAGGAAATTCGACAGCTAGGCTAGGGAGTATAGCATCTCACTTTCAGGTCTGTGCCCAAAAAAATGTTGCCTACTACCCCAGGCCAGCGCCGTGTCAGAGGTTGGCGGCGTCGATTGTCTCCATGGAAAATTTCCCGATGGGAGGTGCGTGTACCATTTTATACTCCTCTTCTTGGTTGTGGTAATACCACATCCAGATCCGAAAGGTTCCGGATGGGCGAACTGGATAAAATAATGATTGATCATCTGAGGCCAAGACCGAGAACTCGTTTTCTAAAATAAAGTGTGTGACGAGATTTCTTGACTGGGTCCATCTATGATGCGAATAAAAATTCTATCCAAGTCGCCAATCCGGAGACAGGAGGCACTCGAAGAACCAGTATACACCCTAAATCGATTCTTGTCAAGCGAAATAAGGTGTTTTCCCTCTCTAGAGCCATATTCTACACCACTCAACGCCCTACACCCGCACGCCGCGACCGCTATAAAACAGATACCAGACCGTAAACGACAATACGGCGACGAGAAAGCTCAAGATACCATAAGCGACCCCGATACTGACGTCGGTCACGCCGATGAGCCCATAGCGGAAACCGTTGATCATATAGAGAAGCGGATTCCACAGCGAGAGATCCCGCCAGACTTGCGGCAGCATCGAGAGCGAATAAAAGGTGCCCGCCAGATACGTGAGGGGCGTCAGGATAAACGTCGGGAAGATCGAGATGCTGTCGAAGTCCTTGGCAAAGATGGCGTTGATGAGTCCCGCCAGAGAAAACACGATCGAAGTCAGCATCGCAAAAGCGATCATATGAAAAACACTGTAGACCACGATGGTGGTAAAAAAGAGCGATACGATGAGGAGGAGCGCCCCCGTCACCAGACCCCGCAATACCCCGCCCGTGACATAGCCGAGAATCATCACCCAGTACGGCGTCGGCGAAACCAGGATTTCTTCAATCGAACGCTGAAACTTCGACATATAATACCCGAACGCCGAATGCATAAAGGATTGGGTAACGATCGAAATCATAATCACTCCGGGAATGATGAATTCCATATAGCTCATCCCGTTGATCGGCGCCACTTGCGTCCCGATAAACTTTCCAAACACGAGAAAATAGAGCACGGTCGTGATGACCGGAGGAATCAGGGTCTGTACCCACACGCGAAACAGACGGTTGAGCTCCTTGCGCACGATGGTCACATAAGCCGCCCAGATTTGTTTGTTATTCATACGAATTGAGTTTGTAAAGTCAAAAAGTTCGTAAAGTCTCTACCAATTTTTTGTTACTTGATAACCTTATGAACTTTCATACTTTAGGAACGGATGCTATTTTCTGCAAAAAAAGTTCCTCCAGCCGATTGGTCTTGTTGCGCATACTGCGCACTCGGATATCGAGCCGGTTGAGCGCTACGATGGCATCATTGACCGATTCGCCTTTTTGCACGCTCATTTCTATAGTGTCGGAGTCGATTTTTCGCACGGCAAACTTTTCCACCAGTTGTTCCGTCGCGAGAGACAACGGCGCTTCAAGGTCGAATATGAATGTTTCGATGTCCATCTTTTCCAACAACTCCTTCACCGGTCCCTGCGCCACCACTAGTCCTTCATTGATAATAGCCACCTGATTGCACAATTGCTCAGCCTCTTCCAGATAATGCGTGGTCAGAATAATCGTCGTGCCTGATTGATTGAGTTCCCTCAAAAAGTCCCACATCTCCCGCCGGATCTCGATATCCACGCCGGCGGTCGGCTCATCCAAGATCAAGAGTTTCGGCTTATGCACGAGAGAACGCGCGATCATCAAGCGCCGTTTCATACCGCCGGAGAGCGTGCGGGATTGCTCGAAACGCTTTTCATACAAACCCAGTTTCCGGAGCAATCCTTCCGCCTTGGGCAAAGCCTCCTTGCGTGGAATCCCATAATACCCCGCTTGATTCACCACGATATCAATCACTTTCTCAAAAATGCCGAAATTGAATTCCTGCGGGACGATACCGACGTGCATCTTGGCTTTCTGGTAGTCATCATCTATGGACAGCCCGGCGATGTGCACCGTCCCGCCTGTTTTATTGACCAGTCCGCACACGACATTGATGAGCGTACTTTTGCCGGCGCCATTGGGTCCGAGCAACGCAAAAAAATCTCCGGCAGCTACCGTCAAAGAGACCCCCTTCAGCGCCTGCACTCCCGTGGCATAGGTTTTCTCCAGATTTTTGATGACGAGCGCTTCTGCCATATTACGGAGTAGTCTCAAAGATAGTTTTTTCAGTATACAGAAATATCACCCTCTTAACAAACGAGGATGGCAGATACTAGCGAAGTAATTTGGAAAGTTCCGGAGCCAGCCGCTCTTCGATTTTGGCATACTTTGTAAAAAAATTAAGGGGAGCTACTTTCAGAGGCTCCCCTTTGTCACTACTAACTATATGGAACACTGTCCTTTTGCACCGAATTGCGCTTTTTATTTAGTGCAACCTAGAACGCTCCTCTTCCTCCTCTAGCCACTTTTTCGCCGAAACAGCTACACAGAGCAGTTGAGCCGTGGGACCGCCAATATTTTGTGGCGGCTTTGATGTTCGTCGTATGATACTCCATTTCCGAATCTTTTTGAGGCGCGATTTTCGTTCTTCCTCATTAAGCCATAATAACCGCTGTATCACACCCTCTGCTTGCTCTTTGGAATAAACGATAGCGACACGGTAGCCATCATCCGGATCAAACCACATAATGATACCACAACTGCCTTTCCTGCCTTCCAGTGGCTCCAAGAAACGTAGGATGAGCGGTCCAGTCAAGAATAAAGCATATATCTTTACTTTATTGTGGTAGATCGAAATAGCATGGCTGAGTGAAGCGGCAGCATCACCATCAATTTCAACCAGCGGCACTTTCCAGTATTCTTTACTTTCTTCACTGAGTGAGGCGGCGACATCACCATCAATTTCAACCAGTAGCACTTTCCAGTGTTCTTCCCATGGTTCTTTGAAGACTGATACTATGTCGCTGAGTGCCTGAGATTCGTCATTCGGCAGATCAGCATCAGCGAGAAATTTCTCAGCTGACTCACTCTTTGTGAAGATACGGAGTTTACACCTACTATCACCCTCCCATTGTGAATGGGCGATTAAGAGCAGATCGGGAAATGGGATAGAAAAGAACGGCATCGAAAAACCTCCCTAGTTTGAGCGGATTGCTTTATTGAAAGCTATTTTTATCCTAACACTTCCATTGGACATGTCAATAAAAAAGTGCTAACGGAGCAACTTCACGAGCTCTGGAGCCAGCCGCTCTGCAATTTTGGCATAGCCCTTGTCGTTCGGATGAATAGCGTCGCTCATCAGCTCTGATTGAGCAAAAACTCCCGACAACACATCAGACATATAGGCTGAGTCCGTCTGCTCTACCAATGCCTCAAACTCGTCATCTGCTCCCCCGCCGATGATGCCGCTTCGCACTCCGAGCACCATCACAATGGCTCCTTGTTTTTGAAAGGCTGCCACTATCTTTTCCAGATTCTGAAACGTTTCTTCGCGCGGAACTTTTTTCAAAAAATCATTTCCACCCAAGAGAATAATGGCGATCCGCGGATCTTCTGCCAACGCCCGGTCGAGACGAAGAAGTCCATCGCGCGTCGTATCTCCACTCACGCCATAATTGAGAATCGGTACACCAGCAATTTTCCCGAGCTGGGTCGCTAGATCATTGCCCTCCGTTGCCCCCACTCCCTCCGCCAGACTGTCTCCGAACAAGATAACCGGACCACTCTTCACTGAGGGATAATTCTTCACCACGGTATCACGGGAGGAAAAATACCAAACCAAAATCCCGACCATCACAACAATAACAACAGCTCCCTTGATCAAAAAAGATGTTTGCATAAGCTAGTATGTACATTATCACTTCTCATTCTAATTCTAACGCAAGAAAGAAAAAAGGCTCCTGATCGCAGTGTCTGCGGGAGCCATGAGTGACGGAGTGCTACTCGATTTATTCAGAGAACAGGTGCGTACTTCTGAATGAGAGAACGGAGTTGAAGCGGTTCAAGCCCGAGTCTGTCCGCCCAGTTGTGCAAAAGAGAACGGAATTGGACGTCCGCCATTTGTTTTTCAAATTCATCCACTGAAAAATAATTGCGACGCTCGCCTCCGCATCGCATACGCTTGCACAACGCGCTCTTGTCCGGTTGTGAAATTCGCACAGTCAAACCATACTGAGCTGTCCGTGCATACGACAAAGTGCATGGAGTGTCTGGAGTCGCAAGCCGACAGTCTTTGGTAATGTCTCTCCGCCTCCGGGTAGTAAAAGTATATGCCTTTCCAGTCAGCGGATCAGCTATACCAAAATTAATCTTCCAAGGTCGTCTCGTAAAGCCTCTTGGTGGCATGATCTCCTCCTTGAGTTTAAGGTACGATTGATGACAACTTACTGAGTCACTTCACAAAAAGCATACTCCCCCTCGCCCAAAAAAGCAAAACAGCGCCTCATTTTTCCTCCATCTATCCAATCAAAGCGGAAGCGGAAGGATTCGAACCTTCGGTACCGTTTCCGGTACTGCAGTTTTCAAGACTGCTGCCTTCAACCGCTCGGCCACGCTTCCGCTTTGATAAGATAATCCTCGTTTTCTCCACCTCTGTGGTGACTGACCTCCATTTCCTGATTTTTACCACTTCATCCTAGCAAGCCACTCAAGCTTTGTACAGACTTTTTTACCCAAAAGATATTTTCTCAAAAAAATATGCTATAGTGAATGAAAATCTCTCTTTTACTCCAGTATGCCTGACTATCACCCATCAGAAACATCACCAGAAACACACGCCATCCCCTCCGCCTACGGCGAGGTGCTTCTGCACTGGCAAGCGCCGGAGCATGAGCCGCTCGAGCTCGGACCGCGCTCGCAGACTATCGTCACGTTGCTTCTCATCGCTATCATCGCCTACGCCCTCTACACCAACAGTCCCTTGATGGCGATCACGTTCATCCTGATCGGCGTGGTCGGTTATCTGTCTCTCTACCGCGAACCGCGCGTGCTCTCTTTCTTGGTGACCGGCAAGGGCATCATCGCTGGCAATGAATTCTACGAATTCGGCACCATCGAATCATTTTTCGTCTACCGAGATGCCCCGTTCGAAAATATTCTAAGCATCCGGACCGCAGGCAAACTCGTGCCCTACGTCCACATCCCCGTCCAACCGGCAGACATTGAGCAGCTTCGCGACACCCTTGACAATTTCATTCCCGAAGAGAAGCACGAGCCCGGACTGGTTGACACTTTGGAGAAACTCCTGCATATTTAGAAGATGAAAATGTCCCCGTAGCTCAGTGGATAGAGCGTCTGGTTGCGGTCCAGAAGGTCGCAGGTTCGATT
>CAYGEA010000011.1:0-13394 GCA_964348835.1 uncultured Bdellovibrionales bacterium | reverse complement strand
TGATGGCTGAACCATTGCTTATCAAAATGGAATGTAAGTGGGTAAGTGTGGGGGATTGACAAAAAATCGCTTCTGCACTATACTGGAGACGTGTATAGGCACAGGAAACAGAGTCGAGTTTTCGTAGTATTAAGCAATCGTAATAGAATCGTATGAACGGAACTATCAAAACCCTGACGGATCGTGGATTCGGATTCATCTCTCGCGATGGCGAAGAGAAGGATCTTTTCTTCCACTCCAAGGAATTGGTTGGCGTTACATTTGACGAATTGAAAGTCGGCGACGCCGTCACTTTCGAAGTCGTGAATGGCGAAAAAGGACCTGCAGCCGTAGGTGTTTCTCGCGCGTAAGCCATTGTAGCTTTTCAACTCTTCGGAGCTTGAGAGCGAAACCATAAGCACCCCGCAGGGGGTGTTTTTTGGTGGTGATCGTATGTAAGAAATGTTACCTATTAACCACGACCGTGGTTAATAGGTAACATTCATTCCAGGATGTTTTAGGGGGGGTGAGAGTTTGTGGAATACAAATGATTGATGATTGATAGGGGTATCAAGGTGGTGTATACTGAAAGCACTATGAAATCTCTACGGAAAACTGCAGCCAGCAGTCTCATCCTGACACTCGCATTCTTTGCGGGAAGTTTTTGTCTGCAGCCGATGTCCGCGCAGGCGATGGAGGCTTCTCCGAGTATGGTGATGTTTACCTCGACGGTAAGCGGGAATACCGTCTCAGGACACGATAACTCAGCCACTACTTGGAACCTCTGCGTTGTCAACTGCGCGAGCCAGCCAGCGCAAGCGGTCGCCGCCAAGAAATTCAGTATTGATAGCGGCGTGAATTTTCTCACAGACGTTTCTTATGCTCAGACTTTTCATTTACCCGTACTCTCTTTGGGTGCGACCGACATCTCTGGCACGCATCCGCCTGCGCCCGATATCCTTTCTTCCATTTTCAAAAAAGAATAGATTTTCTCACGGCGCTTCTATGGGAGAAGGATTTTGGCTTTTTCTTTGGAGCGTCGCATCTGCCATTTCTCTTTTTTGAGGAATGGTTTTTGTGTCTTGAATGTGTAACAATATGCGTATGCGTATGAATAAAAAATACATACTTATCATTCTGCTGATAGCGGGAGCAACCATCGGACTCTGGCAGGTGTTTTACGGTACCCTGCAAGGAGAGAGAGCAGAGCTTCTCGGGACAGCGGATCAAGCAGGCAAGAGCGGAACATTCTCGCGCGATGTGACGGGTCTGCCGGACGCGCGCTCTCAAGAGACGGTAGCGCTCAAAGATGGCGATGTGTATGAAATGGAAATAGGCGCGGTCAAGAAAACCATCGCCGGCCGTAGCGTCAAGATGCTCGGATACAACGGTTCCATTCCCGGACCGACTCTGCGCATTCCGGAAGGAGCGGAAGTGACCATCAATCTCAAGAACGGAGGCGATATCGCGACGACGCTGCATGCCCACGGGGTGCGCATGGACAATGCCTTTGACGGCGTGCCGGGCGTGACGCAGCAGGAAATCGGGATCGGGGAATCGTTTTCCTACACGCTGAAATTTTCTGATCCGGGGGCGTTCTGGTATCACCCGCACGTGCGGACGGATTATGCGCTCGAGTCGGGACTCTACGCGAACATCATCGTGACGTCAGAGGACAGCGGCTACTTCCCGCCTGTCAACCGGGAAACCGCGTTGATGCTTGATGATATCAAGCTTGACCAGAACGGTCTTGTGCCGTTCCGCAAGGATGTCGCGGATCACACGCTGATGGGGCGCTTCGGCAACGTGATGTTGGTGAACGGCATGACAGACTATGCGCTCTCGGCCGCACAAGGGGAAGTGATGCGCCTGTATCTCACCAATGCCGCCAATACGCGGCTTTTCAACTTCGTTATTCCTGGCGTAAAAATGAAGCTTATCGGTGCGGATGTCGGACGTTATGAAAAAGAAACGTTTGTGGACGAAGTGCTTGTCGCTCCCGGTGAGCGCCGCGTGGTGGATGTGTTCTTCGAAAAATCGGGAAAATATGCGCTCCAGCATCGCACGCCTGACAAAGAGTATGCTCTCGGCACCGCTTCTGTATCCGCTGAAACCGCGACACCTTCTTATGCGCGCGAGTTCGCTGCCTTGCGTACCAATGCGGCTGTTGCGGATGAGCTGGGAAGTCTCATGAATGAGTATCTTGCGAAGGCACCGGACAAGAAGCTCGATCTCTCGCTCGATATGAACGAAGAGATGCGACGGGGCATGCCTCAGGGTATGCACTCAATGGGCGGCGGTATGGCTATGTCGGACGAAGGTATGGGGATGGGCGATGATGGTGATCTCTTTGAATGGGAGGAGGGTACCATGGCCGGTATGAACGCGATGTCAACCTCCGCCATGCTGAAATGGAAGCTCATAGACAGTACGACGAGTAAAGCGAATATGGATATTGATGATTGGAAGTTCAAGCTGGGCGACAAGGTGAAGATCCGCATCTTCAACAATCCGCAGTCTCTGCACCCGATGCAGCACCCGATCCATTTCCACGGACAGCGCCTCATGGCGCTCTCGACGAACGGCGTGAAGAATGACAATCCGGTGTGGGTGGATACGGTCTTGGTGGCCAAGGGTGATACCGTCGATATCCTCCTCGATGCCTCCAATCCGGGGGAATGGGTGGCGCACTGCCACATTCTCGAGCACGCGGAAAGCGGTATGATGACGTCCTTCATCGTAGAGAATTAAGCAGGTAAACAGTATCACTCGATAATATTCATCATTATGACAGACGGACACAAACAAGAAGAAGATACAACAGGCGACTCTGCAAAAGTTCAAGAAAAAGGAAGAGCGCTGAGCCGGGAAGCCGGGCTTATCGCGGGAGCTATCCTGATCGGGAGCCTCATCATAAGCGCGGGTATTTTTTCCGCTCGCGGAGGTGTCGAGAAAACGTCTAATGCCGGATCGGCGGCGATACAGCAACCGGGGAATGTGGTGGCTCCGCAGCCACCAGACAATGCGCCGAGCGGTCCTGTCAAAGTTTCCACGGACGATGATCCGGTGCTCGGCGATAAGAACGCTCCTGTCACTCTGATCGAGTTCTCGGATTATGAGTGCCCGTTCTGCAAGCGCAGTTTCGATCAGCTCTTGCCTGAGCTCAAGAAAAATTACATCGACACCGGAAAGGTGAAACTCGTATTCCGGGATTTCCCGCTTTCCTTTCACGCGAATGCCGGGAAGGAAGCGGAAGCGGCCGAATGCGCCCGTGCTCAGGGAAACGATGCCACATACTTCAAGTATCATGACCAGATATTCGCAAAAACGACTTCCAATGGAACGGGCTTGGCTCTCACCGAATTGCCTGTCATCGCGAAAAGCTTGGGACTCGACGTCACTGCTTTCCAACAGTGTCTCGATGCTGGTAAGTTCAAGGATGAAGTGGCGAAAGATATGGCTGACGGAGTGGCGGTTGGAGTTTCCGGTACCCCCTCGTGGATTGTCGGCGCGTCAAGTCAGGACGGGATAATTACCGGCAATCTCATCGTCGGAGCCCAGCCGTTTTCCGCCTTCAAGACGGTCATCGATGAGATGCTCTCCGCCAAGTGAAAATCGCATGCGAGCAAGAGCGAACATTACTCCTTAAAGTCCGGCAGCTATGAAAACGCTTTGGTCTAAAAACATTCTCCTTCCGGCTTTTGCGATCGCGGCGCTGTATGTGGTAGCGACGATTTATCTGATGAATGCCAGTCTGGTAAAAGATGCGTTCTTCGGGACCCACTCGTCTGGTTATATATGGGATCTTCTCATCGCACTCCTTGCGGGGATGTGGACGGCTATGAGCACGCTCAGTTTGTTCCTGCTTATCGCGGTAGCGCTCCTCACCGGATTGAATCTTGCGCTGACGGCAGAGCGGCTGAAGATTATGCGCTCTTCCGGGAAAATGCATGTGGCTGTCGGCGGGAGCTCGCTTCTGGGAATAGTAGGGAGCGGGTGCGCGAGTTGCGGGCTGCCGATACTGGCACTCCTCGGTTTCGGCGGTGCTGCCGCCTCGCTGCCCTTTCAGGGCGTGGAGCTTTCCTTCATAGCGCTTGCTTTGCTTTCGGTATCCCTCTCTGTGTTGATAAGAGGACGGGTACGGTCGTCCATCTGCGTTCTTGAACCTCTGAAATATCAAGAACAGCGCATCAGTATTCCAGAATAATATCTGATAGATATCAATGAAATGTACCTATGAATAAAATAACTCTCGATATTGCCGGTATGACCTGCCGTTCGTGCGAGCTCCTGACCGAAGAAGAGCTCCGTGCGGTACCCGGCGTGAAAAAAGTCAAGACGCATTTCCGGTCCGGCGTGGCGGAGGTGTTCTACGAGGATGAGAAACCGGATACTGTGTTGCTTGAGAAAGCGATACGGGATGCCGGGTATACGGTCGGCAAAGGCGTGCGTCCGTGGGTGACTGCGGATATGTCGGCGTGGGTGGAGCTCTTGTTCGCTCTCGGCATCGTGCTCGTGCTCTTTCTCTTCGCGCAAGCGTTCGGACTCTTCAGTATCTCTTTCGGGTCGGCACAGCGGCTCGAGAGCCTGCCGTTCGTGCTGCTTCTCGGCGTGGTGGCGGGGTTTTCTACTTGTATGGCGATGATCGGCGGGTTGGTGCTGGCAGTCTCGGCGCGCTATAGTGAGCGCCATCCAGAAGCGACCGTCCGCCAGAAATTTTTGCCCGATGTGTATTTCAATCTCGGTCGTGTAGGAGGGTTTGCCCTGCTCGGAGGACTCCTTGGCTGGCTTGGGTCGACGTTTCAAATCTCGTCGCTGTCGGTAGGAGTGCTCACGGTATTGGTCGGGTCGGTGATGCTCCTCATCGGACTGCAGCTTCTGGAACTGTTTCCGCGCCTCTCCGCGTGGAAACTGATGCTGCCCAAGGGCATCGCGCGCGTGCTCGGGATCCAGTCACATACGAAGAAGGAATACAGCCACACGCGGGCGATGGCGCTCGGTGCGCTGACGTTTTTCTTGCCGTGCGGCTTCACGCAAGCGGTACAATTGTACGTTGTGACCGCCGGCAGTCCGCTGGTCGGCGCTCTGACGATGGGGGTGTTCGCGCTCGGTACGGCGCCGGGACTGCTCGGCATCGGCGGCATCGCGGCGGCGGTCAAGGGAACGGCGCGCGGATTCTTTTTCAAAACGGCCGGCGTCATCGTCATCGCGCTCGGAATCTTCAATTTCCAGAATGGCGCGACGCTCGTGGGTCTCGGTGTGCCTCAGTCAGTCAAGAGCGGGTCAGGATTGAGTGGAGAGTTTGTCGGGGATGCGCAGGTGATCCGCATCACGCAGACGGCTGACGGCTATTTCCCCAATCAACTGACCGTGAAAAAAGGCCGGCCGGTGAAACTGATTATTGATTCGCAGAATTCATACACCTGCGCCTCAAGTTTCCGAATGCCCCAGATGGGTATCAGTGAGACACTCAGCCCCGGGGAAAATATTTTTGAATTTATGCCGGACAAATCGGGGCCGATACCGTTCAGCTGCAGTATGGGGATGTTCCGCGGGACGCTCAATGTCATTGAATAATCATTGATGGAATGGTATGGAAACAAAAACACCCAGAAGAACAGGAACAGAGACGCGAGCGCAGCTCTCTATCGGCGGGATGCACTGCGCGTCGTGTGCCAATATCATTGACCGCGAATTGAAAAAAGTGCCGGGGGTCCGACAGTCTAACGTGAACTTCGGCACGGAGAAAGCAACCGTGAGTTTCGATGAAACGACGAATGTTGCCGCGCTGCAAAAAGTGATCGAGGCGGCCGGTTATACGGCAGACGTGGTGGATGCGGCGGATACCGAATACGAAACCAAAAAACGTGCTCGTGTCGAGCGAGAGTGGCGCCAGAAATTTTTGTGGGGGCTGACATTGTCGCTCCCGATGTTTTATTTTATGCTGTTTGACTTCTTTCCTGTGTTCGGCAGGACGACACTCTTGCCGTATGTCGGTATCACCTCGCTCTTCTTGACCATTCCGGTGCAGTTTTGGATCGGCAAGGGATTCTATCACGGGATGTGGTCGTCCCTCCGGATGAAGATGTTCAATATGGACAGTCTGATCGCCATCGGGACGACGACGGCTTTTGTCTATAGTACGGTGAACTATATCCTGTATGCGGTACAGAATACGTCGCTCGTCGGCGTGGGCGGAGAAAAAATTCCGGAGCTGTACTTTGAGACGGCGGCATTTTTGATTACGTTCGTCATTTTTGGCAAGTGGCTCGAGGCGCGCACCAAGGGCAAGACGTCGGATGCCATCCGCGCCCTGATGCAGCTCTCCGCCAAGACCGCGCGCGTAGTGAGAAACGGCACGACCGATGATATTCCGGTGGAAGAGGTTGTGCACGGTGATGTGGTAGTCGTGCGTCCGGGGGAGCGGATACCGGTGGACGGTGTGATACGGACAGGGCGCTCCGCGGTGGATGAGTCGATGATCACGGGAGAAAGTATGCCGGTGGAAAAAAATATCGGGGACACGGTGATCGGGGGAACGGTCAATAAGGTGGGCAGCTTCGAGTTCGAGGCGACGCGCGTGGGGAGTGAGACGACGCTTGCTAATATTGTCAGACTCATCGAAGAAGCCCAAGGATCGAAAGCGCCGATTCAGGATTTTGCCGATCGCATCGCGGGTTGGTTCGTGCCGGCGGTCATCGGTATCGCGTTCCTGACGTTTGTCGTGTGGTATTTTTTCATGGGCGCATCATTTGCCTTTGCGGTGATGACGTTTACGGCGGTGATCGTTATCGCGTGTCCGTGCGCGCTCGGTCTGGCGACGCCGACCGCCTTGATGGTGGGGACGGGGAGGGGCGCGCAAAATGGGGTGCTCATCAAAGGCGGCGGACCGCTGGAAGCGACGCGTGCTATCACGACGATCGTGTTTGACAAGACTGGAACGCTGACCAAAGGAAAACCGGAAGTGACAGATATCTTGTCATTCGGTACGCGATCAGAAAATGACGTTGTCACCGTCACCGCTTCGCTGGAGCGGCAATCGGAACATCCATTGGCGGAAGCAATTTATGCGTTTGCCGAAAAAAACGGTTTGGCATCGCGGGCAGCGAGTGATTTCCAAGCGTTTTCCGGCAAAGGCGTGCGGGGTACGATAGATGGAGAGATCTATACTTTTGGTAATAGAATGCTGGTTGCGGAGCAGGGCATAACCTTGGTGGAAGAGAGTGAAAAAATTGCCACAGAGTGGGAGTCAGCCGGGAAAACCGTGATGTATCTGATGAATGGTACGTCGGTCCTCGGAGTGATCGCGGTCGCAGACACGGTCAAGGAGACTTCCAGAGAAGCGATACGACAGCTCAAAAAATTTGGGTTGGAAGTCTGGATGGTGACGGGCGATAATGAACGCACCGCGCGCGCCATTGCGCAAATCGTGGGAATTGAAAATGTGATGGCGGGCGTCCTGCCGGAACACAAAGCGGAAAAAATCAAGGAACTGCAGGCGCAGGGAAAAAAGGTGGCGATGGTTGGAGACGGTATCAATGACGCACCGGCGTTGGCGCAGGCGGATCTCGGGATCGCGATGGGCGCGGGGACGGACGTGGCGATGGAGACGGGTGGCATCGTCCTGATGAAAAATGATCTGCGCGATGTGGCGACGGCGTTCGAACTCTCGCGGGAAACGATGTCGAAGATCAAGCAGAATCTGTTTTTTGCGCTGCTCTACAACGTGCTGGGCATTCCGATCGCGGCACGGGTGTTCATTGATTTTGATATCGTCTTGAAGCCGGAACTGGCAGGGCTTGCAATGGCGCTTTCCTCGGTATCGGTGGTGGTCAATTCTCTGTTGCTCCGTTTTTTTCGTCCAGGGAAACGCAATTGGCTGTCACTCATAGCACCGTTCGTGATGGTGCTGGCATTCTCCCTCCTGTTTTTTGAATTTGCCAGACTCAGCAGTACCCAGTCTATGGGGATGTAGATTGAAACTTAGAGGTCGAACCTCCAAGTTGTCATTTGGAAGCCTTGCTTCCAAATTCTCTGCGTGATGGAGTGGTGGAGGACGTCGAGACGAGAAAATGCTACACTATAATAAATAATTCATAATTTACCCGGTGAAATTGTGCAGTACTGACAGGGTCAGATTTCATGGGGTTAAAAAATATATGGAAACGACGAAGTATGGTTTTGGGAAGACAACAACACTCTCATTTGCGGATGCGGTCACGCAAGTGAAAGCAGCGCTGGCGAGCGAGGGATTCGGACAACTGACCGAGATTGACGTGCAGGCCAAACTCAAAGAGAAATTGGGCGTTGAGATGGAGCCGTACGTGATCCTCGGGATGTGCAATCCGGCACTGGCGCATCAAGCGCTTCTGATAGAAACCGAGATCGGTCTGCTCTTGCCGTGCAATGTCATCGTCTATGAGAAAGAAGGTGTCGTGCGTATCGCGGCGCAGAAGCCGAGCCTGATGTCGGAGGTCGTCGGCAAGTCAGAGCTCGAAACGATTGTAGACGAAGCGGAGCAGCATCTCCGGAAAGCGCTAGAATCCATTGTATAAAAGTAATGATGTATGACTATGAGACTACAGAATAAAATTGCCATTATCACCGGAGCCGGTTCGGGCATCGGTCGTGGTATCGCTCTATCTTTTGTCAAAGAAGGAGCCATGGTTGTCGTGGCTGATTGGTCGGAAGAGGGTGCTCAAGAAACGGTGAAGCTAATTGCCGAGGAAGGTGGAGAAGCTGTTTTTGTGAAAACCGACGTGAGTAAAAAGGCGGATATTCAGCAGATGGTAAAGACTTGTTTGGACCGTTTTGGCCGAGTGGATATCTTGGTCAATAATGCCGGAGTATACAAATCCGGCAGCCTGCACGAAATATCGGAAGAAGATTGGGACGCGGTGCTAGACATCAATCTCAAGAGTGTGTTCTTGGGTTCCGCCACAGTGATTCCTGAAATGCTGAAACTGGGTAAGGGAAAAATTATCAGCATCGCTTCCATTGCCGGCTTGGTCGGTTTTGATAAGGGGGGTCCTTACTGCGCTTCTAAAGGCGGAATAATCGCATTGACTCGGGAAATGGCTTTGGAATATGCCCCGCAAAAAATTAATGTTAATTGTATCGCTCCCGGAGTGATCAAGACGGCGATGACCAAAGATATGCTGGCTGATCCGACCACGCAGCAATTCTTAACAAGTTCAGCTCCGTATCCTCGCGTCGGTGTTCCGGGAGATATCGCCATGGCCGCAGTGTATCTCGCTGCTGATGAATCAGACTTTGTCAATGGCGAAGTTTTAGTCGTTGATGGCGGATGGGTAGCGAAATAACGGGTATTGACCCGATGTTACCGGCACTGCGTTCGGAAACAAAAGTAAACTTTTGTTTCACTCACTTCGTTTGGTAATAATATCGCTTTGCAGCATACTACTCACCAAAGCTCGCCTGCCGGTAGGCAGGGAAACGAAAGTTTACTTTCATTGCACTCGCTTCATTTGGTAATAAAACAGTATGAACCATCACGGAAACAATAAAGGTGGCGGGCGAAGCGGAATGATGTGGATGATGATTTCATTTTGTCTTTTGTTGCTCTTGTTGGGTATTTTATTTCTTGGCGGTGACAAAGTGTCTTCACTCTCTTCATCTTCGGGCGGATATTTTTGGCCGATTCTTATCGGCGTCTTTGTGGTCGCGCATGTCTGGATGATGTTCAAGGGACATGGACGATATGAGGGACACAATGATGATGTGGAAGATGCATCTGATTCCGACTCGACGAAAAACCGGAAGTAAAAAAAGAAGGGTGCAGGTATGTCAGACGCTAGACCATAACAGAAACTCATCTATGTGTTTTTCCGCAACAGCTAGTTTCGTAGCCGGAGGGGCGCTCAGTGTTAGCGGAGTTTTGACCCTCTCCAAGGCAAAAACAAAAAAAGAGGTGCCATTTGCCGGCATTCCGCTCTTGTTTGGCATCCAGCAAGCCATTGAGGGTGTGGTATGGCTTTCTTTCGGGTTTCCTGTGCTCAATACCGTCGCGACGTACGGCTTTTCGATGTTTTCTCACGTGTTGTGGCCGATATTCGTTCCTGTCGCTATTTTGTTGTTGGAAAAAGATCCTGTGCGGCAGAAGATTCTCCGCGTGTTCGTCGGTATCGGCTTGGCTGTAGGCATATATCTTTTTTATTTTATTCTTGCGGACGGCATTACTGCAGAGATCGTGAATAGGAGTATTTCCTACGATGCCACGCATTTGTATATATCCTTTGTGCTGATGCTCTATGTGTTTGCGACCTGCGTCAGCGGTTTTGTCTCAAGTCATAGGATCGTCAACATCTTTGGAAGCGTGATGCTGATGTCGTTTTTTGTCGCGGGCTGGTTTTTCGCCGAGACACTCGTTTCGGTGTGGTGTTTCTTCGCCGCCATTTTGAGCGTCATTGTCTACTGGTATTTCTCTGATCGCTATAAAAATCAATCCAAGCGTATAACTCATTAATCGTATGGACACGATGAACCACCATCATAATCCGCAAACGATCGGAGAAGAAAACAAAGGAAACAGCGATTGTCCGTGTGGCAAAGAGTGTCTCTCGTGCACGGCGGAAAGGCTTTCTGTTTCTTGCGGCTGTGTTCTGGAAGCGAAGCAGTACGAATACGCGCAGGACGCGCATACCGGACATCGGGAGCATAGCGGTCACCACACGGGACACGATATGAGCGCGATGCCTGCCGGCCATAGCCATGGCACAAGCGGGTCGCATATGGATCACGAGGCGGCGATGACCGATCCCCGGATGGCCAAGGCGATGGAAAAGGATATGCGCCGGCGGTTTTTCATCTCACTCGCGCTGACCGTTCCAATCATCCTCTATTCGCCGATGGGAGAAATGCTCTTCGGTAGTATGCTGTTCTCGCCCATTCCCAAAAGCCTCCTGTTACTTCTGTTGACGACACCTGTGGTGTTCTGGACGGGCTCCATATTCATTACCGGCGCGTATTATTCGCTCAAGGCGAGAAAGCTCAATATGTCGGTATTGGTCGCGACGGGAGTGTTGGCGGCGTTCCTCGGGAGTCTCGTCATTTCCCTGTTGGGCGGCGAGGAAGTGTTCTATGAAGCCGCGGCGATGCTGGTGACGTTCGTGCTGTTCGGACACTGGATGGAAATGAAATCACGGCGCGGGACTTCCGACGCTCTGCGCGCGCTGTTCAATCTGGTGCCACCGCAGGCACGCGTGATGCGTGACGGTCAGGAGGTGCTGATTGCGAGTGCTGAAGTGATACAAGGTGACATCGTAGTATTGAAACCCGGCGACAAGATTCCCGTGGATGGAGAAATCACACAGGGAGAAACGACGATTGACGAGGCGCTCGTAACCGGTGAATCATTGCCGGTTGCCAAAAAAATCGGCGATCGGGTCATCGGCGGTTCCATCAATCAAAACGGATCCGTACAGTTTCGCGCCACCAAAGTCGGAGCGGATACCGTCTTAGCTTCCATTATCAAGATGGTGGAAACGGCACAGAATTCCAAGGCGCCCGGTCAGCGCATCGCGGACAAGGCAGCAGCGTGGCTGGTCGTCCTGGCGGTCGGGTCGGGTATCCTCGCGTTTCTCGGGTGGTATTTTGTGGCTGGTGCCACACTGATCGTCGCTCTGACGTTTGCTATCGCTACCGTGGTTATCGCCTGCCCGGATGCGTTGGGGCTGGCGACACCGACGGCGGTCGCGGTCGGGACGGGGCTGGGCGCGAAACACAATATCCTCATCAAGGACGCCACTACTCTTGAAGGCGCGTCAAAAATAAATGCCATCGTGTTGGACAAGACGGGCACGCTCACGGAAGGCAAACCGCAGGTGACCGACGTGATCCCGAGCAGAGAGATGACGGAAGATACTCTCTTGGCATTGACGGCGAGCGTTGAGATGAAATCCAATCATCCCGTTTCGGCAGCCATTCTGGCTGAGGCGCGAACAAGAGGCGTATCTTTGCTGGAAGCGGAAAACTTTCAATCACTGGCGGGACTGGGACTGGAAGCGGTCGTTGGTGGAAAAAATATCCTGATCGGCACGGAACGCCTGCTCCGTGATAGAAATATCAGTGTGGAGCATTTGAGAGCAGCGATTGACACGCTGTTGGCAAACGGGAAAACGTTGAGTATCGTCGCCGTTGATGGTCATCCCGTCGGGTTGATCGGCATTTCCGACCAGGTGCGCGCGACATCTCGGAAAACCGTTACGGAATTGAAACGCCTCGGCATCGAGACGGCGATGATCACCGGGGATAACAAAACCATTGCGGAAGCGGTCGGAGCTGAGCTCGGTATTGACCGAGTGTTTGCGGAAGTTCTGCCCGCGGACAAGGCAGGATATGTCAAAAAAATGCAGGACGAAGGAAAATTTGTCGCGATGGTCGGGGACGGCGTCAATGATGCGCCAGCTTTGGCACAGGCGGATATCAGTATCGCGATCGGCGCGGGGACGGACGTCGCTATTGAAACGGCGAGTATCGTCTTGATGAAATCCGATCCATACGACATCGTGGCGGCCATCCGTCTGAGCAAGGCGACTGTACAAAAAATGAAACAGAATCTTTTTTGGGCGGCGATTTACAACGTGCTCGCCATTCCGATTGCCGCCGGGGTGTTTTATCCTTCTCTCGGTTGGTCGCTCCGTCCGGAAATCGCGGCGCTTCTGATGTCCGCATCGTCCATTATCGTCGCGACCAATGCCGTGCTTTTGAAACGGGTGGAACCGCATCTCAAAGCATAGCGTGGTACTTTTCTGTCATAGGGGTTGTTGATCCAATAAAGGAAGGAGGCGAATGTCTATGATGGGAAATTATTTTGAAGGAGGGTACGGCTTTATGGGAGGTTTTGGCTTCTTCTTTATGATCCTCTTTTGGGGGTTGGTCATCTGGGCGATCATCGCGCTGGTGCAATCGGTGTCCAAAAATAATAATCAATCTTCCGGCGGGCCATCGGGCGTACAGAGTGACACGGCGCAAGAGATACTCCGTAAACGCTATGCCAAAGGTGAAATCACCAAAGTGGAGTTCGACCAGATGAAGAAAGATCTGACCGTCTAATGAGTGGTGCTGTCATGATATGAATAGAAGAGCGGGCATAGTGTTTGGCGCAGTAGCACTGGGGCTGATAGGCGTGGCGGGTTTCTGGGTGTTTGAGAGAGTATTACCAACGGAGGTCGGGTGCACGATGGAAGCGAAGCTCTGTCCGGACGGATCGGTGGTGGGACGGGGCGGGCCGCAGTGCGAATTTGCACTATGTCCTGATGGGGGAGTATCAGAGAATGACGGTGTTGCAAGTGAGGATAGAGTTCCAGAAGAAACAGAGCGTGAAGATGCTTCGCAAACAATCCAAGAGAACGAGGGAGAAAGTACGACATCAGAACAAGCAAAAACCACAAAGA
>CAYGEA010000010.1:0-13461 GCA_964348835.1 uncultured Bdellovibrionales bacterium | reverse complement strand
AGACAGATGCTATTCCTGCCCCGAAAAGCGTCCCTTCCGACTGCGCTGCATACACTGCCACTGTTTTTGCCTTTCCCAAAAACGCCCCCAGCTCAGCCTTCGTCGTGATTTTTTTTGCTCTGTTTTTTTCTTTGCTCTTTTTTGTTGACTGTTGACTGCTGGCTGTTGGCTGTTGATCATTCCCGGGCAACCGTTTCAACAGACTGAAAAACCCGAGCTCTTGGAAAAGCTTCGTCACCGTGTCACGATCAAAGTCCCGGCTGACACAGGCAGGCAGATCCAACATAACCGGTACCGCCGTGTCTATCGCTCCCAATTGTTTTGAAAGAAACGCTTTCTCCTTGTCCGCTTCCAGTTTTTTACGGAGGGTTTCTTTCACATCTTCCAAGCGCGCATAGAGCTGTTCCAACGTACCGAATTGCTTGAGCAGATCCGTTGCCGTCTTGGCGCCGATCCCCGCCACCCCGGGAATATTGTCCGAGGCATCCCCGGCGAGTCCCTTATAGTCGGGCAGCTGCGCGGGCTTGAAACCGTATTTTGCTTCAACCGCTGCCTCATCGTAGAGTACTGTGTCTTTGATACCTTTGCGAAGCGTAAACACACTGACGAGCGGTGTCACCAATTGGAGCGCGTCATTGTCCCCCGTCACGATGATGACCCGCACGCCCTGCTCTTCAGCTTGGCGCGCCAGCGTCCCCACGCAGTCATCCGCTTCGAATCCTTCCAATTCATAGATGGGAATATTGAACGCTTGCGTCACCTCCTTGACCCGGGGAATCTGCGCGTACAGATCATCCGGTGCTGGCGCGCGCTTCGCCTTGTAGTCCTCGTACAGGTCATCGCGAAACGTCGGCCCCGAGAGATCAAAAGACGCCGCGATATATTCCGGCTTGAATTTCTCCAACACCGAAAGCAGGGTCATAGTGAATCCATACACCGCATTGACCACTTCCCCCTGCTTCGTCGTCAGAGGTGGCAGAGCATGATACGCCCGATGGATGAGCGCGTTACCATCCAACAGCACCAAAGTTTTGAGTTTCTTGTCCATATTGGCAGTATACGCTGGTGATAAAGAAAGTTAAAAACCGCTCTATTTAAGCCAAATATTTACAATACCCTTGTGTTTTTTCAACTTTTATGCAACAATAGAAATGCGAGTTACTGAGTGACGTCTCCTGTGACTGATGTCACACCGGGCACTGACCCAGCACTCAGGACTCCATAAAAGCGACTCTCAACAGATTTGAGGGTCTTTTTTATTTCTCGGACGGAACATCCAGATGTTAAATTTTGTCGATCGCGCAACGATATATCGCTTTCCTGTTGTCTGGATTGTCCCAGAATAGATAAGCTTGTCAAAAATATATTTCATAAGTTCGACCTTTGCCTTCTTTGCTTCCGGGTTAGTGAAGAGGCGATTTTGGAAATACCCGATACCTCCCATAATCACATCCACAAGTTGGATGAATTCTGATTGTTTCGAATTGACCGAAACGATCTCCTCAACAAAGCCTTTCCCATCTGGGAGATCCGCTGGATTCACAAGCGGAGAAAACTTTTTAAGAAAAGCCTGATCAAGACATCTGTCCAGCGTTCCAAAATCAACCTTGTCCTGTGTCGGGTTCGTTATGCTGTCAGGGTGTATCCTATACAAACCTGGGATTTTTGAATTGTGCAAATAGAGCTGATAAAGCAACTTGAAATACCCCTCCTTTTTTATATTGCTTTGTGCCACAACCACCGGATCCTGCGTATCGACAAGCATCACACAAAATCGGAAGATATCTTTCTCGATGGAATCAAAAAATACGTCAACAAGCCGTTTATAGACATCGAGATATTTCCCTGATACCTTTGTCCACTTGAACTCACCAAGAAAGTCCACTCCCTGCCCATCAGAACGAATGTATCCGCTCTCCTTTCGCAATTGCCGCATCAACGCTTCTGCCTGCTTTACGTTTTCTTCTTCAACCCAAAGTCCGCCAAGCAGGAGAAATCGCTCGTTCTTGTGTCGGCTCTCATCTGAATAAATACGGATTCTTTTCATAGTCTATCCAAAATTCTCTATAATATACACTTTTCAGGATTCATTATAACTATTATCTATGGCTTATTATAAGCACAAAATGTAGTTATGCACAATAGGGATACACCACGAAAAAATTATATATTCAGATTGATCTCCTTCATGATCCGATCGGTTTCGACGAGGGCGACGATGATTTTCTGGTAGTGTTCGAGATCGGTGTTCGAGAGGGTTCGGTCTTTGCGATCTTTGAGCCACTTCTGCGCCGGCTGGTAGCCACCGATGTAGAAGTTCCAAACAATTTCCGGGACATCGCCGAAATACTGGGTTTCATTGATATATACTCTCCCTTCCCGATAAGAAACCTTCTCTATGGTATTTGATCCGCTCTCAGGAAATGTCGTGATGAATTCGCGGAGTTTGGGCGATTCCATCAGGTGAAGCGTGCGGAGCTCACGGCCGTAGCCGACGAGCTTGCGGAATGATTCGTCATTCCGAGGATATGGCACGCGCGGAAAATCAATCTTCAAAAATTCCTTGTACGTTTCCCGATACTTCGGCGAGTGGAGCGCGGCGTAGATATAATCGAAAATGTCCTCCGGCGTTACCTCGCCCACGACATCTGCTTTTATTTTCTCGGCGATCTCAATCTTGAAATTTGGGGTCTTCGTGCCGTCTTCATGGTAAAGATAGAGAGGGAAATTCATTGCATTTGTTGCAGTTGTACCGGATAAGAATATGGCCTCAGAAATTGTGTTGGTAACAAATATGTGCTGATATTCAGAATCACGGACTCCTTTGGTCGCTAGTAAGCCTACATTTTCACCTGTAAAATAATGTCCCATGACTTGCTTGCGAGACCGCTCAATGAAATCATTGTGATAATACACAAACTTATTATCAAATGGTCGATACGAAATAGAGACAATATTATGTTCATCAAAATGATGTTTTTGTGCGGCAGTAATTTTCCATTTTTGATTCTCTCTCAAACCATATCTATTTCTTGCGGTTTCCGCATCTAACGAAAGGAAGTTTTCCAACCGTCTCGCAAGAACATCTTTTGAATCATCAATGATGAAGGTATCACGCGAAGTTACCACTCCTACAGTGTTTTTTAAAAAAAGTTCTGCTACAGAAAATCCTCTGAGATACTCGGCTTTCCCCTCGCCTTCCATTTTCCAGATGTCAATGTCATTTGGAAGCTCATCCCACTGCAAATTTCCAATCTCTCCCTTCGTCAGCGCTTCGTATTTCTCCTTTCTCGTACCATAAAGATCGGCTCGGAAAACAGTTGCTAGCGCTTTCTTTGCCTTGCCAACACTTCGTTTTTTTACACCGAAAATAATAGCGACACCAGTCTTGATATCAAACACATTTTCATCTTTGCCTCCATCCGGCGCCACTTCCTTCTTGTTCGAATTGCCATGAAGATCAAGGACATAAAGAGTATCAAACGTTTTTCGCAAATGCCAGCGCATCCCCCGAAATGTCGGGTTATCGATATAGCCGTGCGAAGTGACCATTCCGACGACTCCTTCACCATTCTTTTCCACCATGCTCTCCGCGAGACGGATAAATTTCACATAGTCGTCATTGATCCACTTGCTATTTTTCTCCTTAAGTTTCTCTTTCCCTCCTGGCTCCACCTTGTATACAGCATGGTCGGAATAAAACGCATTGCTTGACTCTCCTGAGTAAGGCGGATTGCCAAGCACAACCATAATCGGTTTTTCGTGCTTGATCTTCGAGGCTTCGCGCGCTTCTTCGGTAATGCTGTGCATAAAACCCAAGGATTCGAACAGCGTGCCGTCAAGATTCATCCCTTCTTCGAGTGAATTGGTGAGATATACCCCGAGACGACGGGAGAATTTCTCATATCCCATATCGCGGAGCGTCATCCCAAGCTTGAGATGCGCAATCGTGTACGGCGCCATCATAAGCTCGAAGCCATGGAGGCGCGGGAGAAGGTCGTCATCGACATAGCTCGCCCATCGGCCGCCTTGTCCTTCGAAACTCTTGTGGATGAAGCGTATCGTCTCGTTGAGAAACGTTCCTGTCCCGACAGCCGGATCAAGAATCTGCACTCGATGGATAGATTCTTTACGTTTTTTCCCCTGTGTCGTTATCTGTGTCTCAATTTTTTCCGTATCCGCGAGACCGGAAGCAAGCCCGAAGTCTCGTTTGAGGATCGCGTCGATCGAGCTGACGATGAATCGTACGACCGGCAGTGGCGTGTAGAACGCGCCGAGTTTCACTCGCTGTTCCGAATCATACTCACGGAGAAAATCCTCATAGAAATGAATGACTGGATCGGGAGATTCTTTCGTCTCGCCCCACAACGTCGTCTTACTGTAGTATTGCTCCATAATCTTCCGCACATCCGCGACCGCGAATACCTCGCAGAGTTCGTCGACGATATACCCGAGCCGCTTATCAAAGTCCGCCCCCGCGATATGATCGAAGAAATGCCGGAGAAGCGGATTGGATGCCGGGACGAGATCACGCGCCTCAGCCCGAGTAAACGTATCAAGTGTCTCATCGTGATACCGCGCGACGAAAAGCCCATACACGAGCGTCTGCGCATACATATCGGCGAATGTTTCCGGAGAAAGATCGTGCACGAGAAGCCGCTTCATCACTTCATATACATTTCTGAGCTCACTGCTTTTTTCCGACTGTTCCAATAGGTATCGCGCTACATTCTCCCGGATACGACGGGCTTTCCCACCCATAATCTTCGCAAGGCGTTCGCCTCCACGGATTTTTTCTGGTTTGGAAAGAAGAAAGTCTTTGATTGTCCGCTCAAGAAGTTCGTAATTCTCCGGCTTCGGAACGACGACACCCCCGCTCAAGATACCAATCGCGATCGGATCGCCATATCGCTCCCCGTTCCGATAAAAACGGAATTCGAGATAATCGGTCAAAATGAGGTTCGAATATCCGAAATATCTCTTCATCTGCTCGCTCTTCTCCGTCTTGTCGAGATCCGCGCCGACGTCCTTCGTCTCGGCATAGCCTGCGGTCAGGTTTCCTCGGAGAAAGACAAAATCCGGATTCCCGTGCTCGCTCCGTGCCGGGTCGTTGAGCACGGTAAGTGTCTGGTCAAAACCGCTGATAAGGTCATGAAGTGCCGGCCGATGCGCATGTTCCCGTGCCTGTCCAGTGGCATAAGCGGACATGACTTTCGCAATGTATTGTTCGATTGATGAAGCCATAGATTCGATAAGAAAATTCCTTTTTTATTCTCCCACAAAAAAATCCGCTTGTATAGCGGGTTTCTTGAATCATATCCTGTCTCCAAAAATGTATCATAATTCCACGGCCGTGGAATTATGATACATTCCATCTATTCGCCAGTATACCGCGAGTTACATAATCAGTTACGTAATGAGTTACGTAACTCTTACCCAAAGATAATTTTCCTTTCGTTTTCACTTTTTGAAACGAAAGAGATTTTTGTGGCGTCTTGTGGAAGAATTTTTTCCACGCGCTCGGGCCATTCGAGAATGACGAGACCATTGGGGTCGGCGCACCATTCGGCGAAACCTAAGTGCTCAAAATCGTGCGCCTCTACCCGGTAGGCATCGGCGTGGTAGACGCGCCTGATGCCGTTTGCTGTCGCTACTGATAACTCATACTGTTTCATAATGACGAACGTCGGACTGGTATACGGTCGGGTAGCGCCAAGCCCTTCGAGCAACCCCTGCACAAATGTCGTCTTGCCCGCGCCCAGATCACCAAGAAGGCACAGAAACGTCCCCGGCTGAATCTGCTCAGCCAGCGTCTTGCCGAGAGTTCTGGTTTCATCCGCGGAATGAGTCACAAAAGTCTGTCGCATAGTGCTCTTGAAAAATATTTGTCTGCTTTGTCTGCTCAGTATAGCATTTTCTCTCATTTTCTCTGAGGGGTTTGACACCCCGTTTTTTCTCTGCTACTGTAGAGAACTTTAGCAATAAAATCCTGAACAGCTAGCAATCTCCCCCTATGGCGCTCACCCCTGCCCAGCAGTTCCAAGAACTCTTGAAGAAAACGACTGCTCCGCTCGTCTTGTTGCCGAGCTATCCGAGCCGTGATGCGGTCGCCAGCGCCTTTGCTCTGGTACTCTTTTTGAAGAATGCCGGGAAAACTGTCACTCTCGCCGGCGAACACCTCGATACGGACAAGGAGATTTTTGCTTTTCTCACCCAGCCAGAAAACATACTGACTGCCATCACGGGCGCCCGGGATTTCGTACTGTCATTCAACACATCGCGCAACAAAATCATCGGCGTCCGGACAGAAAATACCGACGACGAAGTGCGCGTCTATCTGACACCGGAAAACGGCGCTATCGATCCGCGTGATTTTTCTTTCATCCCGGCGCAGTTCAAATTCGACCTCGCTATCGTCGTCGGCAGCCCAGACAAAGAGCACTTGGGGAAAATCTACGAAGACAACCCGGATATTTTTTATGAGATCCCCATCGTCAATATCGACAATCATTCTGAAAACGAGCTCTTCGGCCAGGTGAATCTCGTCGATGTCACGGCTTCTTCAAACGCGGAAATCCTCGCCGACGTCTTGGAAAAATCCGCTCCCGAGTTTTTCACCGAAATGGTGAGCGAAGCGCTCCTCTCCGGCATCATCTCGGCGACGGATAGCTTCCAAAAACGCAACACGACACCGAAAGCGCTCAAGCTCGCCTCCCATCTGATGGACAAGGGGGCTGATCAGCAGAAAATCGTCCAGGCTCTCTACAAAACCCAGCCCCTCCACCTTCTCAAGCTCTGGGGCCGAGTGATGGGACAGGTCAAATGGAATGAAAGCCTGAAACTCATCTGGGCGTTCGTGACTATCGAAGACCTTGTGCAAGCGCGCGCCGGAGTGGTGGATCTTCCTCAAGTATTGGAAAAGATCAAGAACAACTATTTTTCCGCCAACCTCTTTATGATCCTCTACCCGGAAACCAGCTCCCTGATCCACGGCATCGTCAAGGCTCCTTCCCAAGAAGCGCTCACGGCTTTTGCTGGACACTTCAAAGAAGGCACGCTGCAAGGCGACGTCCTTTTCTTTTCTCTCTCCGCGGGCAGCCTCGAGGAAGCCGAGCGCATCATCCTCGATAAGCTGCAAAATATTCTTACTCCTCCGGAAAAAATATAAATGGTATTTACCCCAGAGCAAGCTCTGGACACCGAAACAAGCTAAGGCTTGTTTCGTTTCCGCGGCAAGCCGCGGGGTATTCTCCCCTGTGTTCCCGTCACTCGCTCGGAAACGAAAGTACACTTTCGCTTCACTCGCTTCGTTAGGGAATAAATGGTACGAGCATTACCCGATCCCGTCTTTTCTGCAAGACGGGTTTTTTGTTTTGCCGAAGCACCTCCATTTGAGGTACAATAGAGATGTACTTTTGCTGCCGCACAAAAACAAATCCTATGGTCAAAGTCATTCACAAAAATCCCACTGCGAATCGAAGCAAGGATGAACAATCCGAGACCGTCCTCAAAAAAATGCGCGAGGTTTCGATCGAAGAACAGGCATCGGCACTGGCCGGCAAAAGCGGGCTCCCCTACATCGACCTGCATATTTTCCCCGTCGATACCGAAGACATCCTCTTGATACCTGAAGCAGAAGCGCGAAAATGGAACATCGTGCTCTTCAATAAGAAAAATCTCCTCGTACGTTTCGGAGTTCTCGATCCCACCGACCAACAGATGCGAGACTATATCCAAGGACTCGCCACGCAGAATGAATGGCAGATAGAGCTCTACGTCGTCTCTCTGCCATCGCTCGAGCAGGCATGGAAGCACTACTCTCAGCGCACGTTCATCGATACGCTCGACCTCGTGCGGGTATCGCTGGGAGACAGCGATTTGGAAAAATTCGAGCAAGACTTCGGGGAGCTGATCGCACTGAAAGAAAATCGCTCCTTGAACACATCCCGAGCGATGGAAATCATCCTTTCCGGCGCAAGAGAACTGAAGGCCAGTGACATCCACATCGAGCCGGAAGAGACGTACGTCCGCCTCCGCTATCGCATCGACGGCGTGCTCCAAGAAATCGGCAAGCTCCCGCTGGAACTCTACCGTCTCCTCCTCTCGCGCATAAAAATGATCGGGATGATGCGTCTCAATATCCGCAAAGAAGCCCAGGACGGACATTTTTTCGTCGATATCGAGGGCAAGCGCGTCGACATCCGCGTCTCGAGCATCCCGGGAAAGTACGGAGAAAATATCAATATGCGCCTCCTCTCCGGCGAGGACGTTATCGTAGATGTCACGGCGCTCGGGATCACGGGACTCGCCTACGAAGAGGTGCTGAAACAGATCGCCAAGCCGACCGGCCTCATTCTCAACACCGGACCGACCGGTTCCGGCAAAACGACGACGCTCTACACGCTCCTCCACCATATCAACCGTCCGGATATGAAAGTCATCACAGTGGAGGATCCGATCGAATACACCATCCCCGGCATCGTGCAGACCGAAGTCTCCAAAAACAAAGACTACACATTCGCCACCGCGCTCCGTGCCATCGTCCGCCAGGATCCCGATGTCATCTTGGTCGGCGAAATCCGCGATGACGAGACGGCCGATATCACCGTCAACGCCGCGCTTACCGGACACCTCGTCTTTTCCACGCTCCACTCCAACAGCGCCACAGCCTCCATCCCACGCTTCATCGAACTCGGGGTCAAGCCATCGCTCATCACCGCTTCTCTCAATGCCCTCATCGGTCAGCGTCTCGTCCGCGTTCTCTGCAAGGAATGCAAAGAATCCTACGTTCCGGCACAGGAGACGATCGACGCTATTCTCAGGCTTGTCACGATTATTTCTCCCAAGGCCAAGGTATCGCTTCCTAAAAAAGTCGGGGAGCTCTACCGCGCAGTCGGTTGCGCGAAGTGTCACTTCACCGGCTATCAGGGGCGCATCGGCATTTTTGAAGTCCTCATCATCACTCCGGAGATAACCGATATCGTCAACAACTTCGGCACCGAAGAAGAAATCCTCCGGTCAGCGTTGGAAAACGGGATGGTAACGATGACGCAGGATGGGATACTGAAAACGCTCGTCGGTGTCACCACACTCGATGAAGTCTATCGCGTGGCGGATCAGACAGAGTCATTGCAGAATATCTATACCGAACTGATGCCGAGCGATCTCTCCCGCTCCACCTACATTCCCGCGCCTCTCCTTGAGGCAACGCGCGCAAAAACGACATCGCTCAAAGATTTTTCCGACCTCGTTGTCAGCGCTGATTCTAAACAACTCTTGCCGATACTCTTCGCCGGAGCGCTCTTGATGCGCGCCGGTGACATCCATATTGAGCCGACTGGAGAGATTATTGAAGTGCGTTTTCGCATCGATGGGACGCTCCAGACCGTCGCCTCGCTTCCGATCGCCGTCTATCCGATGCTCATCGCGAACATCAAACTCGCCGCCGGACTCAAATCAGGCGAACGCTCGGGTACGACCGAAGGGCGCTTTTCTCTCTCGCTCGAAAAACCCCTCCAAGGGACGCTTCGCTCCGTCGATATCCGGCTTTCCATTATTTTGAGCGGCTTCGGCGAGACCATCGTTATGCGGCTCTTGAATCAGTCTCTCGAACAACTTGATCTCGAGACACTCCATATCCGTAAACAGAATCTCGATGCTATTCTCAGCGCTATCAGCCGACCTCACGGGCTTATTCTCAATACCGGACCGACCGGTTCCGGGAAGACGACCACGCTCTACAGCATCCTCTCCCGTCTCAACACTCCGGAAGTAAAAATTATGACCGTGGAAGACCCGATAGAATATCAGCTCTCAGGCGCCCTCCAAACCCAGGTCAAAGAAAGCGAGGGCTATACATTCGCCACGGCTCTTCCTTCATTGCTGCGCCAAAACCCGGACATCCTGATGATCGGCGAAATCCGCGACGCGGAGACCGCCGAGATCGCCATCCAAGCCGCCAGCACCGGTCACCTCGTCCTGTCCACGCTCCATACCAATTCGGCCGCCGGTGCCATTTCCCGCCTCAGTGTTATGGGAGTCGGGCAAGATGCTCTGGCGAACGCAGGAAGTCTTTTTATGGCACAGCGCCTCGTACGAAAAATATGCGGACAGTGTCGGGTATCCGCTCCTCCTACCGCCGCGGAAAAAGATCTGATTGACAAAGTTCTGGCATCGCTGCCGAAGAAAGACGCACTTTTGGAAAAAGATATCCGCCTGTGGAATGGGAAAGGCTGTACAGAGTGCAATGGCACCGGCTTTATGGGACAAGCAGTCATTGCGGAGACGCTTTTGGTCGGCAAGGAAATTTCTGAGATCATCGCCAGAGGCGCACTGACCAGTGATATCGAAGAAAAAGCCATCTCGCTCGGTATGCTCACCCTCATTCAAGACGGTATTCTTGCCGCTCTGGAAGGGATAACCACGCTCGCCGAAGTACAGCGCGTTACCGATCTCTGATTTCATCACTCTCTACAAGCAACGAAAAAGTCCTCCTATCAAGGAAGACTTTTTACCTATCACCGCTTAACCTGTAGACAAACCTCGGACATAGGAGCCTGAGGAAAGGAAAAGTGTCGAGGTATAGCGCAGTCGAAACCACCCTACCCGAATCTGGACAAACAGTTCCGCGATTGAGGGCAAAAGATAGGAGCCCCCAATTGTCTACAGATGAAGCAGTCCCCTGCCGAGAACTTTTCTGGCGGAGCATCTACAATGCCACTGTGAAGCGACCTTCGATGTTATCACGGCTTGGTATATTTGTCAAGAGATGCTATTATAGAAAAAGAAGGCTTCATTTTTTCCTTTATTCAAAGCTTTTTAATGGCTTTTTCAGGCTTTTTTATTCCTATGATCACTGCAAGCCCCAATATTCCTGAAGAGCAGGCTATCGAGAAAACTCTGCGTCCAGAACGCTTCGCAGAGTATGTCGGACAAGAAAAAATCAAGCGCAATCTTGATATTTTTATCCGGGCCGCCAAAAAACGTGAAGAGAGTATTGATCATATACTCCTGTACGGTTCAGCGGGACTCGGCAAAACGACGCTCGCACACATCATCGCCAAAGAAATGGGCGTCAACATCAAAGTCACCTCCGGACCGGCCATTGAAAAGGTGGGTGATCTCGGATCTATCCTGACCAATCTCGATGACGGCGACGTGCTGTTCATTGATGAGATCCACCGACTAAACAAGATGATCGAGGAAGTGCTCTATCCGGCGATGGAAGACTACAAACTCGATATTATCATCGGCAAAGGTCCGGCCGCCCGCACCATCCAGCTCGACCTGCCGCGTTTCACGCTCATCGGCGCGACCACCCGTCTCGGCGCGCTGTCCAATCCTCTGCGCAACCGTTTCGGCTCGACCCATCGACTGGAATTCTACACCCCTGAAGAAATCGAGCTCATCGTCAAACGCTCCTCTACCATCCTCAATATCGGTCTTGATGAACAAGGCGCGCAAGAAATCGCCGGCTCCAGCCGCCAGACACCGCGCGTCGCTAACCGTATCCTGAAACGCGTCCGAGATTATGCTGAGACGAAAGATTTTTCCACCATCACCGGTGCCATCGCGCTCGAAGCGCTCGAACTCTACGAAATAGACCGCCTCGGACTCGAACCGACCGATCGTCACATCTTAAGCACGCTCATCCACAAATTCAAAGGCGGTCCGGCTGGCATTCAGGCCATCGCTGCCGTTACCGGCGAAGAAATCCAGACCATCGAAGATGTCTACGAACCCTACCTAATTCAGCTCGGGTTTCTCGCGCGCACCCCGCGTGGTCGCGTCGTCACCGCTCCTGCCTACAGACATCTCGGCCTCACCCCGCCGGACGATACAGAGGACACACTGATCTGAATAATTTCCGGTCTCGCTGGACGCCTGAAAAAACTTGGGATTCGATAGATGAGATGGTAAAATAAAGATCGACACGTTGATACCGTTCTTTGTCCGGAAATGAAAACGCGCTTTCGCTTCTCTCGAAACGCTGAGAGAATAAAAACAAATTCCACGCAAAAAAAATTCTATGCGCCCCCTCTTCGGCCTCCTGTACACAGTGCTTTTTTTCAGCTACATCACAGCCGGACTCTTCATTGTTTTCCATTTCGCCCGCTACTCCCTCAAGCGGAGCACCGCCGTACTCGGTATCACTCTTTTCCTTGTCGTTTTTTCCATTCTTATTTTTACCAATGCTCTCTTGTTTTTTTCTCTGCCGATCGATGCCATACTTCCGCAGTCGTTTTAAGCGATACCTTTATGCCTCACATTTCCAGCCGCTACCACTTCCGAGGCCAACACGAAAATGAGCGGGTGCTCCGCGTCGTCCACCGGCACTGGTTCAATATTTTCGTCCATTTTCTTGTCATTCTTATTTTTTCTTTTTTACTGATCGCCAGCCTACTCGTCCTCCCCGTGCTTTTCCCAGAAATGCTCGATGCTAAAAACGCACATTTCTTCCTGTTCGTCGAAAACACTTTTTTTATCTTCTTGTGGATCTTCAGTTTTCTCTTGTGGATCGACTACTACTTCGATGTCTGGATCATCACCAATGAACGCATCGTGAACATCGAACAGAAAGGATTGTTCGTACGACACATCAGCGAACTGAATTTTTCTCGTGTCCAAGATGTCACTGCTACCGTCGAGGGGCTCCTCCCGACCGTACTCAATTACGGAGACGTCCTCGTGCAGACTGCCGGTGAAGAAAAGCGCTTCATGTTCCGACAGGTAGCCGATCCTTACCAGGTCAAAGACATCGTGATGAAGCTTTCAAAAAGCGCCCTTGATGATGATCTCCACAAAATGGCGAATGCCTTGCATACGGACAAACCACAATAAACAATCGTCGATACATAGTCAACGGGCAGTAGTCGATGGGAATCCTTGCCCGTTCATTGACTTTTGTTTCCTGTTAATTGTTAATTGTTAGCTGATTATGATCATTCTCGGCATTGATCCCGGTACGGCCACCGTCGGCTGGGGCGTCATCGACGTACACGGAAGTCATACGACAGCCATCGCTTTCGGCCACATCAGCACTTCCAAGGATATCCCGCTTCCCAAGCGGCTGGCTGAAATTTCTGCTAACCTCGAAGACATCATTCGGAAATACCAACCGGAAGAATCCGCCGTGGAAGAACTTTTTTTCTCCACGAACCAAAAAACGGTTATCGCGGTGGCGCAGGCTCGCGGGTGCATATTATTGACACTGGAGAATTTATGTGTTAGTATATATGGTTATACTCCGCTGGAGATAAAACAGGCGCTGACCAATTATGGGCGGGCGGACAAGGCTCAAGTGCAATTGATGGTCAAGACCATTCTCAAACTCTCAACCATCCCAAAACCCGATGATACCGCCGATGCCCTAGCCGTCGCCCTCTGCCACGCGAGCCGGAGAAAAGTGGAAGCTATTCGAAAGAATGGAGAATCACGAATCAAGAATTAAGCTTCTATCCA
>CAYGEA010000009.1:0-13762 GCA_964348835.1 uncultured Bdellovibrionales bacterium | reverse complement strand
ACTTTTTGCCGGCGCCGGCAAAAAGTGTTCTTTTGGCTCTACCCCTACGTTTTTGGCAGACTCTTCGGCCCTGGATATGGCATCGGTAAATTTGCTCCAAGTATCATACCCGAGAGCAGGCATAAGCTCACGGGCAGACCAATACTCCATATCATACTGATTTATTTTTCTTATCTCTTCAAAAATATTTTGAGTCATAGTATATTTGTTTACCATGCTTACATATACAATCTCTATCCAATTGAGCTACGAGAGCAAAACAACAGAAAAGCCGCCAATAACCACTGCAATAGACTTGCAGTGCTGGTGGCTAGCGTCTTGTTCTCAATAGCTTTTCCATAGCCAGAGCCTATCACCAACGGCTTATTAAACCAATTTAACCTAACCGCGTTACTCAACTGGATTGTTTTGTATTCATCCTAGCAAGGCGTATTTCTCGTTTCTTTATACGAGTAAGTCGCTTAATCTGATGCCGGTATGACATTTTGTCTATGAAATGCTTCTGTATGAAGCTTTTCATATAGGCTCTTTCCTCATCGGTAAACCACTCATGGGTTACGAAGTCTCGCATGACTTTATAATGAGGCTCGTAATTGGTATTGAAAAAGCGAAAGAGATTCAGTTCCTGTCCTGCCGAAATCATGACCCTCACAGCCATCAGGAGGTCTTTCAGTTCTTCTTCAGACTTGGCGCGAATCAGACATAGTTTACCCGTGTTCAGACGGGTAAACATCGCTTGAAGCGTACGATCGTGTCTGAGAGCTATTCCCCTCGTAATAAACCAGTCAGCAAGAGGAGAAGAAATATATTTTGCTTGACGTCTTTTATAGCCAGCATAGTCTGCCGTAATGTAGAGAGGCACTATCTTTGGGTCATGCTTGAAACACCGCCGTTTCCATTTGGCAGTTTCTCGCTGGCAGAGCTTATCGTTTTTAAACTTAAATGTACATTTCATATTTTTTTTCATAGGACAAATACCATACCCCTATCATACACCCGGGATTCCGGTTCTGGAAACTCTGCTGATTTGGTTATGTAAATATCAAAAAAGTACCTAACTTCTTTTCTTTTTGTCATAGCTTTTCTCCGCATTTCTGACAATTGTACTCATCTAATGGCGTCTCTGGGTTTCCATCGGAATCAGTATTGATAATGCTGCCATCTAGAGTGATTATTCCATACCCACCACACTTCTCACATTTGTACTGGAGAGTATTCGTCGTATTTAGTGGTGTGATGTTAATTGGTCTTATCATATTTTTCAAAAATTAAAAAATGTGGAATTACGTAACTTTCGAAAAGGTACTTGACCCCTTTTCTTTTCTGCTTTCATTTCGGATTCTTTTTGTTCTGACTTTTGGCGTAGTTAAGACTTTGGAAATACCGTTTAAAATCATCTCGATTAGCTAGTCGAGTCTTTTTGTGAGTCGACCTAACGTATTTATAAAATTCCAAATTTTCAACCGGTAAATCATCAAGAAAATCATGCGGCATTTGAGATCCCCCAGCACTTGCTGCAGTAATAATGTGAAGAGATTTTCTAGCTCTTGTCAGACCAACATAAAAAGCATTCCGTGTAATCCAAAACATGTTAACCTCATCAAAACCAATAATTATGACATGGTCAGCGGAAAGTCCCTTCGAACCAGTTATAGACATAATCTCAACGGCTGACATCTGGGAAGTCTTCAGCTCTTCGAGCTCAGCCCTTTCCTCTTCTTCGTACTCAGTGGATCGCAGCACTCCTTCATTGAAAGACTGTTTTTCTAAATCATCTCTCAGTGCCTCAGAATCACTGAGAAATATGTCTTCTTTAATTTTTTTAACTTTCTCAACAACCGAAACACTTGACTCAATAACGGCTTTTATCCTGTTACACTTTTCTAATGTTGATATAATAATGTCATCAGTCATCTGAAAAAAATCTACTCCGGTTTCCAGCCCAGTTTTTATCAATGGAAGAGTCACTTCTAAATTTGTCTCATAGCTCAATACTTTCCTAAACGTATAGTTATTATCAGGATGCTGCGCTAGGGAATAATAGGTGATGGTTTTGTAATAATCATCAGAAAACTTCTTTTCTTCTTGCACAAATTCAGCAACTACACTCTTTAAAGATTCTCGAGCACCCTTAAAAGCATAGAATTTAAGTTTTCCGGACGGAGCAAGAATCAACAAAAAGGGATCTTTTGCTGTTCCACACAACAAAGCGTCTTTTCGCGCCTCTATTTCAGGCTTATTCGCGTCTATAAATTTGGTGATATAATCAACAGCCGCTAGCGGGTCAGAACACCCTATGACCTGAACTTTAGAACAGCTCTTATCGGTTGAAAGTGGGAGATAAATCTTTTCTATTTGATTTGCTTCTCGATTCTGTTGAATGAAGTGACTAGCAGTTTTTGCTATATAAAAACTACTCCTACTACAAAAAGGAAGCATCGCATTTGTTAGTGATTCGTCTCTATAGGCATCCCTTATGATAGATGCTTTTCCTGATTTGAGCTTTTCGTAAAGCACCTGATCATCATCGCCAACAATCAGGACTCCAGATGCTTCCGACGTGAGCTCATTGATTAGTTTTTCCTCCGCTTTATTAAAATCCTGAAACTCATCAATAATGAAGTACTCGTGTTCCTTAAGCGTTGCGTTTTCCGATAACGCAACCCTCGCGTGAATAATTAAATCCGCGAATCCAGCGGCATTGTAATATTTGCAAATGGCATAATAATTTCCACGAAGTGACCCCCATTGTTCTGAAGGCAAAAATCCAGAATCATTTAATTGTTTCTTGAATTTTTCCCAGAAATATTCTTCGTCATCAGCTAGACCGGAAATAAGCAATGCATCTTGCCAAACCATCTCCTGCCAATATCCATCAATAATTTTCAAATGGATCTTAAATGGCAATCGAATAGTGCCATGATTACGCTCTACAATACTTCGAGCGTATCCATGAAGCGTTAGAACATCAACCTTTTCTTTTTGCTCATCTTTCAATTTTTCGTCACCCTGAATGTCATTGTTCAAATCAACAACAAGTTTTTTTACGAAGCTGAGGGCTAACACTCTTGCTAGCGGACTATCCTGAAGCCAGTGATCAATTCTTTGTTTGAAGATAGTGCTTTTTCCTGTGCCAGGCCCGGAAACAATAAGCACGCGTTCTGATGGGATTTGAGCTATAGCTAGAGCATTCTCATTCCTAAACCTCGTCCTTTCATTATCTGGAAAAGCATCTAAAGAGTTACTAATACTCTTCAGTCTCACTGAATCAAAAGGTTTCCCGTTAGTGTTAATTAAGTAATCCATCACTATGTTATATCAAAATATTTTTACCATTCCTCAGTTCCCGTAAAATGAGCTAGTTTTTTTTATTGATCCCTTTTAAATTGATAGACTATGAGTGGTTTCACTTTCTGCTCGCTTGGTTCTCCCAAACTTTTTGAACCTTAAATAAAAATGGCCATTCGCCATACTCAAGAATAGTCAATTCCTCCAAAACAACCTCCCCATTTTCCTCCTTATGAAATGGGATGTGGTAGCTCATCGTTTTATCTGGAGTTGCAGCGAGTATCTCTATTGCCTCTTTTTTGTCTTTTTGCAGACGAGCAGGTACATAATCTTTCTCATTTTTAGGATAGTCCCCTATCCACACCTCACCTATAAATATAATCGCTTTACAGTGTGTAGCCTCTACTGTCTCCGCTATTGTCTCGGCCATACCGTATCGACTAGTAGAATCACTTGGGCTAAAAGTAATGATTCTGGGCGGACTATCTTTTTTATTTTTAGAAAAGTACAAAAAGCAAATTGGAACTAGACAACCATCAGTTACCATGAATCTTTTTGACATTTCCAAGTGAAAATCCATGAAACAGAAAGGTAGTTCTTCGTCTGTTGGCTTTGCAATCTTCTGTAATTCTGATAAGCCACCATACCTTTTGGAGAGTTCTCTTTTAACACCCAGATCGGTCTCATCTCCAAACATACTCTCGCGAGTTAACCTAATCAAGTGACTCGTGATAGGACTCCCATCACTATACCGCACCCTAGATATTCTGCTTTTTTTTAAATCGTTTCTTAAAATTACCTTAAAATCTTCATCTGCGCTAAAAAAACTGTTCTCTTCACAACTTAAAATACTGCAACCCAGCACTTTATGAGCAGAGTCAACGACGTCCACTAAAATAGAAAAACAGTAAATAAGTAAATCAACAAGCTCTGTTTCCGGATGTGAATAAACAATCCACCTTCTCTCTGCTTCCATAACGATATCACTCTCCAGTATCTTCGGATATTTCAAATCTATGGCTTTTCTAAATAATTGAACAACGTGATCAGTCGAAAAAAATGGATCAAACTTTTTAGTAAAAATCTCTTTATTGAAGTGATCTACGATTCGAATAGAAATATAGCTCTCCTTCTCTAAATCACCCTTTTTTACAATATGGTTGCGCGAATCAACAAGCCAGCGCATCTTATCATCTTTTCTCATTACTTCCTGGATTGGTGTATACCATGCATCAAAATCCTTAATCACGCCTTTTTCAGATTGCAACATAAAAGTGATGCTCCGTAAGGCTTGGATAAGATTATTCAGATCAGATGTAAACACCTCAGGATCTTGATAATGTAGCTTTATATCTTTAAAAATAGACAGCGCCTGATTTACGCGTCTATGCGTATTTGGGAACGGGCATGGTTTTTTTTGACCAACATCTTTACTCATAGATCATGTAAACATCTGTTGCAATAATCCTTTTTTGAAGGTTCTGACGTTGGCAAGTTGGTGGTGAGAATAGAAATCTTAACCTCTAGGAGGAAATGGGTCGTTGCCATAAGTCCACTCTGTTCGAAACTTACCACCATCGCCCTGAAGAAGAATTTGAGAAAGCGTACCTTGAGGCAGACTCGCTACATGGCTTTTCGCCAGCAGTATTGCCTCCCTTTGGGTTTCTTTCACCTCTGATTCACAATGATCGCACTTCACCATCCATTTTGCTCCATGCGAAACCACATAAATAACTTTTCTCATAAATTTTATTGATTAAATTTTTTTATTCTTCTCTTCATCATTTCCGCTCCAAAAAAATAAACCACCCCGGAAGACCGGGGTGTGGAATATCTTGCGAATATAGCTCTTTCCTTTCTTCTCTATTTTAGGTGGTTTTTGTATTTGTTAGCTTCTTTGTATACCCATTATATCACATCTGGAGAGAGAAATCAATCCCCAACTAAACCTTCTGGAAAATAAACAGGTGCTCATGCATAATCAAAAGAAAATTACTCTCTTTTGATCTATTTACCCAAAAACCAGTTGCTTTGCAGTTAAATTGTCTTTTAATAATATCTTCTTTCAAAACAAATCCTGCACGCAAACATCTATCCATCACTTTGTATGCGAGAGGTTGATACATTGTATTTCGCCTTGTATCTCCCATCAAAATCGCACAATATTTCCCCTTCTTTAATACTCGAAACATTTCTTTTATAACTTTCTCCATCTCATCCACAAAAGCGTCTATATCGTGTATACCCGATATATCATCCTCTAATTTTCCATCGCTATACTTTATAATATCTGCATACGGCGGATGAGTGAGGATAAAATCTATTTCCCCATCTTTAATAAAACCCATACTGCGAGCATCGCACTTTATGATACGCTGCTTTGCCTTATTATCAACATCAAATTTTAAAGCATTTTTCGTTCGCTCTAATGCTTCCTCATTAACATCAACACAAGTAATATGGCGATTCAATATCTTTGCCTCTATTGCTGTCGTTCCACCACCAATCATGCAATCAAGCAAATGATCACCCTCTTTTGAATATCGCAAGATTAAATTACGGGCAACTTCTGGGGCCCAATTACCACGCCAATCCGACTTATGCGTTGCCCAATTACCCCTACGAGGAAATGCCCATACAGTAGTACATTCCATTTCAAACTCATCGGGATGAAGTTTTACTTCTTTTTTAGGCATCTAAATAATTTTATATTTTTTAGATCTAACTAATTCAATAGAATCATAATTATTTTTATCTGTAAACCTATATTGCCAAATCAAATATTCATCAATTCTTTTCTCAAAAAACAACAAAAAAACTTCTTTTTTTGTGTGTTCTGCCCATTGTCTATACGGATAATATAGTTGTCTAATTATCGTATTTTTAGTAGATGAATTTTTAGCTTCTATTAAGACAATCTTATCTTTTCCTTCATAACCGGCATCAACCTCTGTCTGAACGCCCTTTGTGTCAATTATGTTGTTACCAATTTTATAACTAAACTCCGGCGTATATTTTCTTCCCCTAATTGTTAAAACAAGGGAAGGATCATTCATAAACGTTCTAATGAGACTTGAGGCATAAGCAAAATCAAGATGCTGCATTTCCGAATTGCCAATCTTTGCTGTATCTAAATCAAAATCTAACTTGGTATTATAGATTTCAGCTTCACTTTTAATTTCAGGTATATCAACATACCCCTCACCCTTTACAATCACATAATATTTATTTTTTACCGGCAACAAGACTAATTTATTTTTTCTCATTATTTCTGGAACACTTTCCCTTGTATCCATTTTGCATAAACAGCGTACTTCTTTCTCATTTGTTTTTTTAAACTCTTGTACTGATTTTTTTATCATTTCCGCAGATAGATAAAATGGACCTTCAGAAAAATCATGTTCCAAAATATTATTATCTTCAAAAATTTTATTCCACGAATTATTATTTGCCATACGATTAGTAGTTGGTTACTAATACTTCTGTAATTTTTCCTCTTCCAGATGCCTTTGAATTTATCGCCCTGCCAGCCTCAACTTTATTTATTTTGATTCCGTATTTTTTTATTTCAGAATAAATTTTGTTGATAAAAGGTGCATCAGAATTTGAAAGCATAACAAAACAACCTCTTTTATGAAGCTCTAAAAATGTGTTGCGTAATTCTATTTGTTCTTTTTCTCCAAAACCTTGTGAAGTATACGAAGTAAACGCTGCGGTTTTACTTACTGGATGATATGGCGGATCAAAATATACAAAGTCTCCTTTCTTTGCTTTTTTCAAAACGTGCTTATAATCCTGGTGTTTTATCTCAACATTTTGCAGTGCCTTTGAAACTTTTCGAAGATTTATTTCATCACAGATCAGCGGATTTTCGTATTTACCAAAAGGAACATTAAACCCTCCCTTGCTATTCACACGATACATTCCATTAAAACCCGACCGATTTAAAAATATAAAGCGTGTGGCAACTTGTAAATCAGATAATTTTTCTGGATTTTTTGAACGAACTTTCAAATAATATTCTTTATTGTATCTTTGCTTTTTCAATGCTGTAATAAGTTTTTCAACATCATTTTTAATGACATTGTACGTTGTAACAAGTTCAAAATTTAAATCAGCTAGAAATGCTTTTTTTGGAAGTAAATCGAAAAACACTGCTCCGCCTCCAACAAACGGCTCAAAGTATCGTGATTTTTCAGGATCAAAGCCTTCGGGTGGATACAGATCCATCAATCTGAACTGTTTCAGAAGTTGTCGTTTCCCACCAACCCATTTTACAAATGGCTTTGGCTTAGATGCTATCATCTCAGCGGCTTCTTCCAAAAATCTCAGAGCATCAACTGAGGCAAAAACACGCCTTGCATAAATAGCATTTATATCAAAAGTATCTTGGATTTTCCTGACTTTTTCTTTTGTATCCATGTATAGGGCATCAATAATATATACTTCATACTATCACCAATAAACCTCCTGATCAAACTTTTTATCATACAAAAACCCGCTTAAAAAGCGGGTTAAAAATTACAATTTTAGTCTTTTTTATTTCTTCCAATCTTTAATCATCACCCCGCCACGGACGAGCTTCACGACGACCTTCTGCTTCTCCTGCCAGCCCAATTCCCGGACGAGCTCGATAGGCAAGGTCAGCCCGATAGACTTTCCCCCCGACTTTGGTCAATTTTCGAATACTCGTATCCTCAGTTTTTCGCCGTGCCATAAGTAAATAATTATGTATTTAATTACGTAATTCTATTCTACCACTCTCCCTGACGTTCTGGGCAGTTATCAATCAATGCCGATTTTCCACACGCCTTTCTCCCGAAACGCCGGGATGGTCTGGCGTCTTCCGGCATTGATCAGTCCGGCGAGTGATACCGAACGGGTCTTGGCATGTTCTGCCAAGGACACTATTTTCTTCCCCTCCAGATAGGCGATCCTTTTGTGCAGGCCTTCCGAAAGAGCGAGATAGAGTATGCGTTCCATCTGCTTCGTTGATTTCTTGTCTCGGAAATATGAAAAAGTATCGTAGTAAAGGTGCTTTTCCTTATCACGGATGATGATGTTCGGATACCCGTATTCCTGAAGCTGCAAGTTGATAAGCACGCGACCAATCCGCCCATTGCCGTCACAGAACGGGTGTATCGTTTCAAACTGTAAATGGAAGTACGCTATCTTAGTAAAAATATCCATGTCATGATTCGTTTTGTACTCATCGAGCAACACCTCTATCATGCGCATGATGTGCTCGGGTGCCGGGGCAACATGCTTACCGATTCGGACGTACTCATATTGTTTCCGAAACCTGCCGGCAATAGCATCATCTATACCACCGATGAGCAATCCATGGATAAAAAGAATGGTCTCCTGATTGAGAATGATGGTGTCTTTTTTTGCTTTTATGTATTCATACACCCGAGCGAGATTCTTCGTTTCGAAAACTTCACGAAGCGAGTAGTCTTTGGAAACTTCCAGGTTGAGGAGAATCTTTTCCGTATCAGGGAGCGTGAGTGTCGAGTTTTCTATAGCATTGGAGTTATATACGGATTCCGCCAGCTCCACCTCTTCAAGCAAAGTCAAAAGAGACTCTTTGCCTTTTTTCAGGGAGTCAAACCTCTTTTTCAGGTCTACTATTTTTTGGAGTTTTTTATTCAATGTACGCATAAATGTATTTTTCTATTGTAGTTCATTTACTTGTATTTGTCAATAAAATCGTAAATATAGTCAATAAATACGATATATTTACTGTTTTAGTATAAAAAACCAGGGAGAAGTACTCCCTGGGTGGTGGCAATGGTCAGTGCCCGAGCCGTTCGCGAGCGATGTCGCCGAGCGGCTCGAAAGCCCGGGCCATGTGGTAGCCGAAGTCCCGCCGCGTGTGGCCGGCATACATGGCGTAGAGCGATGGACCGAAATCAAGCGCGAACTTACGGTACTGGACCGATCGGCGGGTGCGCTTTTCCGGCCAAAGAACAAACATGATGAACGCGGTATTGGCAGCGGCGAGAAGGGTGTCCGGCTTCTCATCACCATCGAATCTCTCCAGATACTCGACAACACCAGACCGGTCTCGACAATCGCTGGCGAAGGAAGCAAGCACGCTGGAAACGAAACCGATGGAAAGAAGAACGCAATGCTGGAACAGGCGGCGCCGAAACACCTCGTCCGCGATCTCCCGCTGGAACCAATCCTTCATTCCGCCCGGAGTCATGACGGCGATTTCCTGAGGAATCATCTCCGGTCCGATGTTACGGAACTCACGCGCCTGCGCAAACAGCGCGTTAAACGACTGATCCACCGATGGGTCAGCGACCCTTTTCCGGCGGAATTCATCAAGGGACAAAACTTTCGTATCACTCATGGCCACTCTCCCTTTCAGAGGAAATGTGATTGCCCAAAGTATGTATTCCTCCGCGCTTTTTGTCAATTTTCCTATTCAATGCGTAATAAGAAAAAACTGATATTTCTCACAATGATATCAAAAAAAGCGGCCGGGCTGGAGTGTTTTCCAGTCGGCCGTGTCGGCATCTATCAAGGGCAGAGCAGCCTTCATTGAGAGCGCAATTGCGGTAAGCTGGTCAGATAATGCTCATGCACCACCATAGCCAGATCTTTGGTGTTGATGTAGATGTGCCGTGACTCGTTCTCCTCGCTCTCCGAAAAACGACCGGCCCATGCCTCGGTTTCGAAAAACAACTGGATAGCTTCCTTGACGTCTGGTGGACAAGTTTCCGGCAACCCGGAATTTACGACCTGACTCGTCAGGACGGCCAAGGTATTCATCGAAATCCGGCCTGCCAGGGCAAGCGAGCGCAACTGATAGTAGGCAGCGTTTCGCGAGAAGACCTCGTTCTGCGCCCCGTCCGGCGGGATGACGAAATGCCCGTGCCCCATACAGCGAACACACCAAGAAAAATACGTACTCTGGTTCTGTGCTTGCATGGTTCTCTTGGCTCTCGTGACTCTCATGATGCCTCCCCAAAGTTGGAAAATGACATGACCTCACACTAAACAGACTACTCCCCTTCTTCCCTTTTTTCAAGCCGAAAATCGGCGACGAGACGAACGCAGGTGCCATTGTCGCCCAGTTCATACAGGCCGATATGATCGGCGAGAAACGAGAAATCGCGCTGCGGAAGATGAGCGAGCACGTCGGCTCGTGGTGCTTGCAATTTGGTAAAACTGATATGGGGAGAGTATGAAGTAAAGGCGTGTGCCCAACCACAATCCTGAATATTTTTTCGCTCCCGCGATTCCAGCTCCGACCAGCGCGACTTGTAGCGGGCATCATCCTCGATCACGCGGTAGCCTTTGGTAGCCTCGATGATGGCGGTATGCAAATCAAGGATAGCCTTGTCGGCGACGTAGCGCACCCCGACCCAGATGCCCTGTTCCGGATAGTACGTCCCCTGTTCAAGGATAAAGGGAGCGGTGGTAGTGGCAATTTTTCCCAGAGTCTCGATCACCCGAGGGAGCATCTGTTCTTCAAGTGGTACGTGATACAGCGAGATGTGAGGATGAAGCGTCACGCCATCGAGTACGAAAAAAGAACCGAGTGGTGCGAGTGCCTGACTCAGTTGAATGGCCTGTTCCGCAATCTCTTTCGGCGGGATGACGACAATATCGTAGCGTTTGTAATTCATAGAGCAAAATCCCGTACACCAAAAAAGAAAACTCAGGGAGTAGGATCAAACCTTCCTCAAGCCTTGGATTTCTTCTTCTGGTGGCCGACGTTCTTGATGCCGACGTTCTTCACCTTGCCCTCAAGGCGATGCGCCTCGTGCATAGAGCCGACAGGCTGGTACGAGAGCCCTTTGGGATCCTGCTTCCCGCGCTTGCTTTCTCGCTTCTCGGGCGTGATGACGGTTGCCATAGAGGTACATATTAATGATCACTTCTATTATACCACTGCCCGTCAACTGGAGGTTTAAAGTTTTTCCAGCTCTTTCAGGTCTTTGTCGGGAAAATAGAGGACTGCCAGACCAATAATGATGCCACCGATGGCGGTGTACAATGGGTTTCCCTCAAAATAGAAAAAATCTGCCGCATCGAGTAAGTGCCAAATGCCACGCCACACCAACACGAGGCCGATGACGATTGCCATATTGCGAGCGAAGTACGCGACGATGTTGTCTCTTTTGTGAAACATAGTGGCTCCATTTAAAAATGACCTTCTCAGTATATCACGCCGAGGCGAGGCCGAGCTTCTTCAGGCGCGAGCGGAGAGCACCGGGATTGCGGCCGAGTTTTTCGGACATCTCCTTCATCTGCTTGCCACGCTCGAACATTTTTTTCAGTTGCGCCTCCTCATCCGCGCTCCAAGGACGATAGGCTTGCGGATGTTTTTCACGCAGCACATCAAATCCTTTCCCCTCGGTAATCTTATTCTTTTTCCCGCCCAGGGTGGATCCGCCTTGGGTGGACTTTATTTTCTTACGTTTCTGTTTCCCGCCGCAAAGAATAATGAAGTTCCTCTCCAATTCCCGTACCCGTTCCTCAGGCAAGTTCCCATATTCCGCCTCGGCTCGGAGCGATGCAGCACGAAAACGTTCGTCCTCGGCCAATACCACCGGATGAACCTGAAAAGCCCGAGCGTTCACACCGAGAAGGTGAATTCCCGAAAGCGTGCGCACCCGCGAAAGAGCAACATAGCCCTGGCCATACTCAAACGTCTGAGACAAGTCCATGACCGCCGCGTCGAGACTGACTCCCTGACTCTTATGGATGGTCATAGCCCAAGCGAGACGGAGCGGAATCTGAGTAATCTTGGCGAAAACCTCGTCCCCTTCGGCAATGATCCATTCCATCGGTTCGGCTTCGATCTTCATGCCGTCAGTCGTTTTCACAATCGGGTATTTCTTGTCCGAAGTAAACCCGATAACCGTGCCAAGGGTACCGTTGACGAACCCGGCACTCGAATTATTTTTTGTGAACATGACCGCAGCGCCGACCTTGAGCTCAAGGCGTTCCGGTGAAAGACAACCGCGTACCAAGGCACTGGTCAGAGCCTCTGGACCGCGCAGCGCCATAGTATAGGCATGCGTCTTGCCGGAAAGACGCTTCAGTTCGGTAGCATTCAGGGTATCAACATTCGCATTGTGCGAATAGAGACGAGTCAAATCATCCGGAGCCTCCGCGGCGGTCATGATACGGGCACTGATACTTTCGAAGTGGGTTTCGTCGAATTCGTTGCGTCGAATAGCGGAAAGGATTCTGAGAAAGGCGCCGTCTTCCTGACGATGCTGTTCAGAAAGGTAGCAGACGGTCGGCCGAAGCGCGTTCCAAATTTCGGCATCGAAGGCAAACTCGACCGCTTGTTTCTTCTCCTTTCCGGCGACCGGTGGCAACTGAAAAAAATCACCGACCAAAACCACTTGCAATCCCCCAAAAGGCATACCGAGTTTGCGCACCCGCCGACACACCCGCTCCACGAGCGACAGCACCCGACCATCGAGCATAGAGATTTCATCGATGATGAGCACCTTGGCCTTCTTGATGCGCTTGCTCACATAACGATTCTCGGCGATATGCTTAAGCGCATCGTCATCGAGTTCGGACTGCACACCGATGCCGCTCCACGAATGAATGGTCATGCCGTGGATATGAGTGGCGGCGATACCCGTCGACGCAGTCACGGAAAAATCAATCTCGTGTTCGCGGAGATACTCGGTGTACTGATTGATGATGTGCGTTTTCCCCGATCCGGCTTCGCCCGTCAAAAACACGTGGGCACCGGTCCGGAGAATCGCCAGGGCTTGATCTTGAGTCATACTCCCCATCCTACCATCCCCTGCCCAGAGTATCAAAATCATGATTGTGGGTAAGAAAAAAGCGCCGTACCCGTAGGTCGTGCGCTGTTGCGGCAAGCGCGATTGATGTCGCTAGAGGAGTCCGAGCACCCGTTGTTCGGCTTCGGTCAGCTTGGCCTTTGCCGCATTACGGACATCGAGCGTCGCCTGCTCATCGCTGAGGAGCGTCACGGACTGGCCGGTCATCAAAAAGCCATCTGTGCCGTTCGTAAGAACGAATGCCTTCTGGACCTTGTGCCAGGGGGCATCAGTCTGGATTCCTGCGAATGCCGTGGCGATGCTCTCGCTTCGGAAGTAGCCAATGGATTTGGACTTCCTTCCATCGTCATCCGTCTGGAAGACTTCGTGCAACTCCTCGACAACGTACCCTGTCAGCTCTCTGCCGACCAACTCTCTTAAATCCATCACCGTTCTCCTTGTACAACACGCTTGGGATCTGCCAAGCCAGAATTACCGATTTTTTCTTATTTTTAACGAACATCCCATTATTCCCCGTTGGTACCATTTTGTAAAGAGGATACAAAAAAAGAGGCCTCAAGAAGCCTCGTTTTTACTGTATTACAGAGCCGTTATTGCTCACCGCCTTTTTTCACTCTTCGCCAAGCAAAGAAAATTTTGATAAGCGAAACGAAAATGAAAATACCATACAAAACCCACAAAACTACAGC
>CAYGEA010000008.1:2459-14666 GCA_964348835.1 uncultured Bdellovibrionales bacterium | reverse complement strand
CATATGATTTATTTTATAAGTTAAAAAATAAAGTATTCAAAATATTCTGTACCTTCTATTCCCAGTATAGCAGGAAAAATGACTGAAGTCAATGCGCATTCTCGTTTTAATAAGGGAAAAGCGGTACACTATAGTTGAGTTGTCTTTGAGTAAATATACGAGTATGCCAGAGTTACCGGAAGTAGAGACGGTGGTGTCGCAACTTGGTCAGAAAATCGTCGGCAAGAAGATAGTAAAAGTGTGGAGCGATTGGAAAAGAAAAATCCTGCCTTCGTACGCGGTGTTTGGCAAGAAGATTCAGGGCGCGACCGTCATTGGTGTCCGGCGTTTCGGAAAACATATCGTGATAGATCTCAATAATGGATATTCGATCGTAGCGCATCTGAAGATGACGGGACATTTTTTGGTCAAGGATAAAGGCAATCGGGATGCGAAGGCTTTTCTCGACCCTATCAATGGCTACATCCATCACATGATGACGTTTTCTGACGGTACGACGCTGGAGTTTTCCGATATGCGCAAATTTGGCTGGCTCCGCCTTGTCAAGACGGAGGAAGTGGAGGTGCTTTCGAGTATCGTGACGCTTGGAGTTGACGCTCTCTCGCCGTTATTGACGGAAAAGCGATTGCAAATGCTGCTCGGTGAAAAAAAGAAGCGTTCGATCGGAGCGATGCTCCTCGAGCAACACATTGTTGCCGGCATCGGGAATATCTACCGGAGCGAGGCGCTGTTTCTGGCGGGCATTGTACCGACGCGTCTGATCGAGACATTGACAGAGAGCGAGTGGAAAAAAATAGTGCCAGCAATCAAAAAAGTCTTGCGCCAAGCTATCCGGACCGGCGGTACGAGCGATGGCGACTTCCGCGACACTGATGGTTTAGCCGGACGATTTCAGGATGCTCTATTCGTCTATGCCCGGACCAGCAAGCCCTGCAAAAGATGTGGTACAATGATACTGCGTAAAAAAATCGGGCAGCGGAGTATTTTCTACTGCTCGCATTGTCAATCATAACTCATCTATTTTTTACAGAAATATGGACAAGAGACAGAAAGTCATTGTGGCTGTTGTCGCTTTGGCGATTATTGGGCTCATCGCGTACTTCGTGTTCGGGAAAAAGGATACGCGCCAGCCGATTGAGCTCAATAACAAGAATCAGTCGTTGACGGTGGATACCGGACCGGTCAATACCGGTGAGGTCAGCCCGATTTCCGGTTTGCCCTGTGAAAATTGGAATCGTCGTCCGCTTGCGGTGATGCAGCCGGGGGATGTGACAGCGAGACCGGCCGCGGGATTTTCGGAGGCCGATATGGTAATTGAAATGCCGGTGATTACGGCGAGTGTCACCCGTCTGATGGCTCTTTATATCTGCAATACGCCGGCAGAGGTGGGTTCGATGCGGAGCGCCCGGCACGACTTCATCCATCTTGCGAAAGGCTTTGATGCAATCTTTGTTTCGTGGGGACGTTCGGAATCACATTCGGACAGCGATTCGGTTGGTCTCGCCAGAGGGATTCTCGATCGGGGAGAAATTGAAAACATCAACTGCAATGGCGACGCCGGCAAGTCCGCCAACGCCTGCTCGAACAGTCCTTGTTTTCGCAAAGAGGGGATGGCGCGTGGAGTCGACAGCGGCTATGCCAGACCTGCAGATCTTTTGACCTGCGCCAAAGAATTCGGCTATCGATCGGAGAATCAATTCTCCGGTTATAAGCACGTTGCCGAGGCGGCGCTTGAGAGCCGTCCCAATGGAGGTCATCTGCGCGTGGCGTTCGGCGGACCATTTGCCACTGAGTATGACTACGATCGCGAGAGCAACAGCTATCTCCGGACGTGGGGGAATACGGCCGATACTGACCGCAACACCAAGCAGCGCGTCGCTCCAAAGAATGTCATCGTGCTGATAGCACAGTCCGACCAGATCGAAGGTCAGTACAACAATGTCCAGCTCGGCGACCCATGGTACGATCAGACGGACAGCGGGGACGCTTTCTATTATATGAACGGCAGTCAATATCGGGGTAGCTGGAAAAAAGATAAATCAGACATAGCGAGCAAGCTGATTTTCTTCGACGAATCCGGTAATGAAATGACGTTTGTCCCCGGACAGATGTGGGTAGAAATACTCGAGCCCGGTCAGGCACTCAGGTGGGAACCTATTCAGTAGGTTCGGACATTGCTATCAGACATCGCTAGAATTTAGCCACTTGTCACCTCTGCACTCATGATGGTACGCGCTATTGACTTTTCGGTAAAAAAGAGTATAATTATAATTCGTAGGTAAATGAAAAACTTGCGAACGCCCCATTTCCCAGCGCCCAAGGGAAAAGTTCATTGAAAAAGGAGACGATGATGATTCAGTTAATCACGTCAGCAATTACGCCAGAACAGCAAAAGCTACTCGTGAGTTTCGTCACGGGTATCGTTGAAAGCGCTATTACAATGGCAGTCAGAGTCAATCCGGCGACTTTTCTCGACAAGGACGGTTCCCAGTTGGTCATGGTGCGTCGCGAGGAGCTCAAGGTGGCCATCGAACAGGCAACCATCAACGCTCTCAAGCAGTTGACGCATTACCCGCTGCTCGTCGAAACCAGGCTTCTCAAGCCCCAAGCAACCTTTCTGGTAAGGACGAAGCCCATCAATCTGGCAGAATTCTACCAGACCGGTCCCGGTCTCTACGTCTACGACAACTTCGCAAACGACTTCGACTTGAGCGCCATACAGACGGTGGATTCGGCTCCCGAGCGTCCCTACGTGGACTCGCTACTCAAAGCGAACGCCTACGACAAGAACATCTGCGAGGAGTTGCCGAAAACCCACCTTTCGCCGCTGGAAGACATCGCAGTCCTCATCGAAGCACAGCCGGGAGGCAAGTCGGGCTTCCTGTTGAATAACGGTTACGCAAACATTTTCTACGTCAAGGGCAAAAACAGTGAAGTCTTCGCCGTGAATGTCTACTGGCGCTCCGACAAACGTGAGTGGCGCGTCCGCAGCTGGAAGCTCGGCGGGGATGGCTATTGGCACACTGCCTACCATGTTTTCTGCCCCGGCAACGCGGCGCTCTGACCCTTCAGTCCATTGGGCAAAAGACCCTTGGACACTTAGACTCTTAGACCCTTGGAAACTGCATCGCAGCTTCCTCGGGTCTTTTTATTTTGATACAATGAAGAAGGTATGTTGGAAATTTCTTTCGGCTACGGCTGAAAGGTTAGGATACTGGAAGTGAAATGTGTCAGAGTGGCTGTGGAGAGTTTCAAAAAACAGGCAAAACGCCTGTTTTTTGTTATACTTGGTTATGTACTCTCCTAAACCCTGTATCCTAAACGCTATACCCTGCTTTATGCTTCTCTTCTTACACGGCACAGATGCTTTTTCGGTAAACCGGCGGCGATCGGCGCTCCAAAAAGCTTTTGTAGAGAAATATCCCGGCGCGGATGTTTTCGTTTTTGACTTTGAGGATAATTGGACTATCGAGGATGTGCATCGCGCTCTGGCTGTCTGTGAGGGAGGATTATTTGCTGTCCGGAAAATGGTAGTCTTTCTCCATCCGTTTGAGCTTGGTGAGACGGAGAAAATTTTGCTGGATTTTCTCGCTGATTTTGTGAAAAAGTCTGAGACACAAGTCACCCTGCTTTTTGTTAATCCTCGTAAGACCAAGAAAACAGATCTGCTTGCTCGATTTCTTACCAAGCACGCGGACAAAGAAGAGCTCTTGGAAAAACCAGAAGAAAAAAACATTCTTCCCTACATCAAGCGCGAACTGGTTGCCCTCGACAGAGAAGCCAGCTTTTCGCGTGAAGCTCTCCAGATGTTTGTCGCCGCGGTGAAGAATGACACCGCCCGAATCCATACGGAGCTTGAAAAATTGGTTACGTTCAAGCCGGGGGGTGTATTTGAAATCTCTGATATCGCTTTGCTTTCGGGGACTGTTTCAGAACAGGCTATTTTTGAGGCGCTCGACGCCTTGGGCCAAGGAGACAGAAAGCGGGCAGTCGTTTTGTTTCACCGCGAGGCATCTGGCAGGGATGGTGCATACCCAGTACTCGCGATGTGCGCGTGGCAGGCACGCCGGCTTCTGCTCGTGAGAGAAATGTTTGACAGGGGAATACGGCGCGTGCCGGATATCTCTCTAGAGACCAAACTCCCTTCATTCGCGGTACAAAAGATGCTCGGCTCGATTAATAATTTTCCGCTGGCACGTATCAAGCAAGGACTCTCGATGCTCAGCGACTTTGATACCGAATGCAAGCGAGGCGGTATGGACCCCCACGTGGCACTCAGTCTTTTTGTGTGGAAATTCTAAGTATGTGTCAGGTAGCACGTAGTATGTATCAAGTACTGGACGGAGATCAAAGAAAAAACTACCGGAAGGTAGTTTTTTGCATACTACATACTACTTGATACGTGATACTTATTTCTTCACTGCGATTTTCTTTACCGAAGCATTGAGGCGGGATTTCTTGCGCGCGGCGGTATTTTTCTTGATGATTTTTTTCTGAGCGGCTTTATCAAGCGCCTTGCTGGCTTTCTTCAGCCACTCCTGTGCCTCACTGACATTTCCGGTATTGACGGCTTCGCGGGTTTTCTTGATGGCGCTTTTCACGACACCGGTGACTATCTTGTTGCGGAGTGTTTTCTTGGCGGTGACACGCATGTACTTTTTAGCGGCTTGTTTGATCGGCATATTCGATATATCAACATTTAAAAATAAAATAAAAAAGGAGAAGAAAGAAAAGGCACAAGCTCATTCTTTTTAGCATACCAGAGGCTTTTTGGCAAGGATGGAGGTAGATGCTAGAATGAGACGGTAAGAAGCGGAACAGCGTGACACGGAAGGAGGGGAAATATTTTTCATTTGAATGTTTGTATTTTACAGTATCTATGATTGCTCTCCTCGAAGGAAAAATTGCCGGTATCAAGGGAAACTCAGTCATACTGATGGTTGCTGGCGTCGGCTATCAGGTGAATGTTTCGACGTACACGCTCGGCAAAGTGGCGGGTCAAGAACAAGTCTTATTTTATATCCATACCCACGTGCGCGAGGATATGCTGGCTTTGTACGGTTTTTTGAACGAAGAAGATCTGACGATGTTCGAGCTCTTGATTTCTATTTCCGGTATCGGCCCCAGAGTAGCACTCTCCATTCTGTCTATCGCTGATGTCAAGACGATTCGTACAGCCATTGTCAATAAAGATCCGAGCATTCTGACGCGGGTTTCTGGTGTCGGCAAGCGGACGGCGGAGCGGGTGATTGTCGAACTCCAGAACAAAGTGGATGCGGTGGGGGCGGAAGATCAGGAGAGCGCTCTCTCCGGACAGGATGCCATCGAAGCCTTGACCTCGCTCGGCTATTCGATCGCGCAGGCGCGTGAAGCACTCAAACTGGTGCCGTCAGACATCAAAGACGTCAGTACGCGTGTCCGTCAGTCGCTGAAGAATTTGGGGAAGAAATAGTTACTATTGACAATGTCTATGTTTTGTAATACAATGGATGTATGAAAGTGTTCCGCTGGAGTGAAGAAAAAAACAGCCTTTTAAGGGATGAGAGAGGTGTAAGTTTCGAAGAGGTGATTATCGCGCTGAGCGAAGACGGCCCTCTCAAGACTCTTGAACATTCCAATCAGAAAAAATATCCTCATCAAAAGATATTTGTCATCGTTCTTGATCAATATGCTTATCTCGTGCCATTTGTCGAAACAGAGAGTGAGATTTTTTTAAAGACAATTATTCCTAGCAGAAAGGCCACGAAGCAGTATTTAGAAGACAAGTAAAACATTGAAAAGATACCTATGAAATACTACGAACTCGATACATTGGAAGAAGAAATTCTTCGTGACTTCGAAAGCGGAAAGATGAAGCCTGTTACAGGTGCCAGTAAGACAAAGAAATTGTACCAGAGTTATGCAAGTGCCATGTTTCAGAAAGCAAAAAATATCAATATCCGGCTTTCGGAGCATGATCTCTTGAGACTTAAAGCACGGGCATTTGAAGAAGGGATTCCTTATCAAACGTATTTGACCTCTCTCATACACAAGCACCTCAAGGTGCGTTAAAGGACGTGTTTTTTCTGCGTCCCCCGTGATGGATGACGACATTCTTTTCTATGAATGAATTTTTACAATCGGAAGAGTGGCTGAAGTTTCAAGAAGCAACCGGAAAAGAAGTTGTCAGGATTTCTTCGGATGGTTTTTGGGCGAATGGAATCATCCATAGGCTTCCGTTTGTCGGGAGGTATTTGTATGTGCCGAGAGGACCAAGGATAAGTATCAAGTATAAAGTATCAAGTATCACGTATGGGATTGCAGGACTCATTGATTTGGCGAAAGAGAAGAAAGTGAAGTGGATACGGATTGAACCTGAGTCGGAAGAGTTGCTCAAGAGTATACAAGAAATTACGGATAAGAAAGTGGCGAAAGCGCCGCACGATGTTCAGCCGAGAGAGGTATTGCGAGCGGATATTTCACCGAGTGAAGAAGCGCTGTTCTCTGCTATGAAGCCGAAGACCCGCTATAATATCCGTTTGGCGGAAAAAAGAGGAGTGACCGTGATTGAGACCCGAGAGGGAAAGCACATTCGGGCATTTCTTGATCTCATTACGGCGACATCCGGGCGCAAAGGTATTACGTCACATCCGAGAGCGTACTATGAAAAATTCTTTCAAGTACTTCCGAAAGAAATGTGCCGATTGTTCGTAGCGGAATATGAAGGAAATGTCCTCGCGGCCAATATGATGATTTTTTACGGCGGTACGGCGACCTATCTCCACGGCGGATCAAGCGACGCTCATCGTGATATGATGGCGCCGTACCTCCTTCAGTGGGAGCAGATGAAATTTGCCAAACGGGCAGGATGCGCGCTGTATGATTTTGGGGGAGTACGCACGGAGGATAGAGGATACCCGCCTGCCGGCGAGGCAGGCAAGATAAGTGATAATGGAGAAATAAAAGCTGACAAAAAAAGATCACTCATCACTCATCACTCATCAATTATCACAAATCCTTGGGAGGGGATCACAAAATTTAAGACTGGTTTTTCACCCAGCACTCAGACCGTTGTTTTTCCGGGGGCGTATGATATTATTCTCAATCCGAGAATCTACGCTACGTATCGGGCGGCAGAGTATCTCAACAAGAAGATCAGCCAGGTTAAAAAACTTTCCACTCACTAGCACACGAGCGTATGACCCTCCATTCCCTCCGACGTCTGATTTCCCGATTACTGCCTCAGGCGGTGAAAAACCAGTATCATTTACTGCAGGCTGTCGCGGCATGCATCTCTTTCGGTTTTCCGGGACGAAAATTGGTTGTCATTGGCGTAACGGGAACGAACGGCAAAACAACAACAACGCAATTTATCGCGCGTATTCTGGAGCATACTGGCAAAAAAGTTTCGGTCGCTTCGACTATCAATTTTCAGATCGGAGAAAAAAAATGGAGCAATGCTTCGAAGTTTACGACGCTTTCGGCGTGGCAGCTGCAGAAATTCCTGCGCGAGGCGGTGGCGGAGGGTTGCGAGTATGCGGTCATCGAAACATCGTCACACGCCCTCGATCAGTATCGGGTGTGGGGTGTGCCGTATGCCATAGCGGTGATGACCAATGTCACCCGCGAGCATCTGGATTATCATCAGACGATGGCGGCATACCGGCGCGTCAAGCAGTCGCTCTTTTTGCGCGCGAAACAATCCATCATCAATATGGATATGGAGGATCCGGGTTATTTTTGTCCGGACAAGAAGAAGCGAGCGTTATTTTACAGCATCAAGGAGCAAAGTGCCCACATATTCGCGGAGAAAATCGAATTGGATTTCAAGGGCACGAGCTTTATCGTCGATACGCTTCACTTTCGTTTGCAGATGCCGGGCCTGTTCAATATTGAAAACGCTTTGGCGGCGCTTGGGGTGGCACGTCTTTTGAATATCGACTTCTCATCAGCGAGGGAAGCATTGGCAGGCATCACCGGGGTGCCGGGCAGGATGGAGCTCGTACCGAATGCCAGAGACATAGATATTATTATCGACTACGCGGTCACGCCGGACGCTTTTGAAAAGCTGTATGCTTCGATACTTCCGCTCAAGATTCCCGGAACGAACATCATCCACGTTTTCGGCGCGTGCGGGGATCGTGATCGAGGCAAGCGTCCGCTCTTGGGCGAGATCGCTTCCGGGTACGCTGACATCGTGATTCTGACGAATGAAGATCCCTATTATGAAGATCCGGAACAGATCCTTGATGAGATCGAGCAGGGTGTGACCAAGAAAAATTCCCTGCTTCCGACAGACGGCAAGAAGAGCTTCTTTCGTATTTTTGACCGTCGGGCGGCGATACATCAGGCGCTGGCGCTGGCAGAAATCGGCGATATCGTGCTTGTTACCGGTAAGGGTGCCGAATCCAGTATCGCCATAGGTGACAAGCGCGTCCCGTGGAATGAAAAACAGGTTATCGAGGAAGAGCTTGCCAAAATATCGGAATGAAAAGAGTATCACGCAAACGATGATCGTCAGTTATGCGATACAAAGCCACGCAGAAAATATACTCTCAAAAACTACTGCTTGTGTGACAGGAGTTTTTTTAACGCTATTTCTTTTCGGCGGAGTGATAGTTGTTTATGAGAAAAGACCGATGAAGAGGAGCGTCAAAAAGAGTCCGACGGAAGCCCCGCCGATGATTTCGCTGACCCGATGCCCGACGCGTTCCTTGAGGCGGGGGAATTTGTCTTTTTCGATGCCGAGCTGCTCGACAAGCATATTGAGGTAGCGTCCTTGGTCGCCGAGGTACATCCGGATACGTGCCGCGTCATCGATGACGATGAACGCCAGTACCGCGGAGAGGGCGAACGTTCCGGAAGTGATACCCTCATAATACGCCATCGTGACCAAGAGCGAGACGACGAGACTGGTATGCGCACTCGGCATATGCCCGTGCGTGAAAGCGTACTCTATATTGAAGCCGTGCTTGATGCTGTAGAGCGTGAATTTGATGATCTGGGTAATGATACCGACGGCGATCGGTATGAGAAATACCAGATAGGTTTGAAGTGATTCCATAGGATAATGAAAATAGTACTTAGGAGAGGGGGAGTGAAAATATTTTCTCTCTGCTCATAAGTATACCACAAAATATTCATTTATGTATACTTGCATTTTTTGGGTACTTTGCTAGTATAGAGAGGCAGAATAAAGTATGTAAACCATAAAAATCTGAAAATCTTATGAATACGATGTATATTCTTTTAATAGTCGCTGGCGTACTGGTACTGTATGTCGTGATGCTGTTCAACAGTCTCGTCAATCTGCGCAACCGCGTCAGCGAAGCGTGGAGCGATATCGACGTCCAGCTCAAGCGCCGCTATGATCTAATCCCGAACCTCATCAATACCGTCAAAGGCTACGCCACCCATGAATCTGGAGTTTTTGAGAAAGTGACCGCCGCCCGCGCCAACGCGATGCAGGCTGGCAGCGCTGCGGATAAAGCGCAGGCTGAGAATATGCTCTCCGATACCTTGAAAAGCCTGTTTGCCGTGGCCGAGGCCTATCCGGATCTCAAAGCCAATCAGAATTTTCTCGAACTCCAGCGCGAACTCTCCGACACGGAGAATAAGATTCAGGCGTCCCGCCGTTTCTACAACGGCAACGTGCTCAGCCTCAACAACAAGATCGATATGTTCCCAAGCAACGTCGTCGCGGGAATCTTCAACTTCACCAAGCGGGAATTCTTCGAAGTGGCTGACGGCGAAAAGGCTCCCGTCAAGGTGGAATTCTAACTTCAAGAATCGAGAATCACGAAGCACGAAAAAAGAACAAGTGGCACCTCTTTCCTTGATTCTTGATTCATAATTTGTGATTCTTTTCATACTATGGCGACTTTGTACGATCAATATGACAAGAATATCCGGCTGACGTGGGTGTACATCACGCTGTTTTTGGCGTTTGTCATCGGTGTCGGCTACGTGTTTGCCGGTGCGATGCAGTCGAGTGGCATTCTCTATGTCGCGGTGGCTTTTTCAGTGGCAACCAGCGTGGCATCGTACTGGTTTAGCGACAAGATAGTCCTTTCGATGAGCGGTGCCAAAGAACTGACCTTTGAAAGCCACAAAGAAATCTATCGGCTGGTAGAAAACCTCGCCATCACCGCCGGACTCCCGATACCCAAGATTTATTTCATCGAGGACACCGCGCTCAACGCCTTTGCCACGGGACGCGATCCTGAGCACGGCGTCATCTGTCTCACCACCGGCATTATGGATCGTCTCGACAATGTGGAATTGGAAGGCGTTATCGCGCACGAGCTTTCCCATATCGGCAATCGCGACACGCTCCTCTCGACGGTCGTGGTGATACTCGTCGGATTCGTGGCGCTTTTGGCGGACTGGTTCCGGCACTGGGCGTGGTTCGGTGGCAATCGCGACAGTGAAAATCGCGGACAGCTACAAGTGATTCTGATGGTAGCGGCGATCATTCTTTCCATTCTGGCTCCGCTGGCAGCGCTCCTGATCCAGCTGGCAATTTCGCGCAAGCGGGAGTTTCTGGCGGACGCATCCGGCGCCCTCCTCACGCGCTATCCGGACGGGCTCGCGAGCGCGCTTCAGAAAATTTCGGGTGATACCGAGCCGCTCGAAGCCGCCAATCGCGCTACCGCACACCTTTACATCGCCAATCCTTTCAAGGGGAAAAAGGTAACAAAACTATTTGCTACACACCCACCCATTGAGGAAAGGATAGCTGTACTGAGAGGTATGAATGTTCAATAACTGTTTACTCGCCCGGCCCGTAGCTTTAGCGGAGGAGGGTGACACATCCGCCTATTGAAGAGCGCATCGCCGCACTGCGGGGAATGAATGTGAAATAAAAAGTATGGCATCGCCGTATCAGGATTTTGTCAAAAAGGCCAAGGAGCGTTTTTTAGAAAGACAGCAAAGAAAAGCATCTGGTACCGGAGCGTATCAATTCACCCTCCACTCCCAGTACAAGATGCAACAGTACGGTCTCAGCGAACAGCGGGTACGAAATGTCATCCGCAATCCCAAGCGGAGGGAGGTGGGCATCGTTCCACGGACGGTTGCCGTGATGCAACCGGTATCACCGAAGAAAGTCAGCGGTGAAAAAGGAAAGCCGATGAAGGAAGTGTGGAAACAGGAAATCTGGGTGATGTTTCAAAAACAGCCAACAAAAAACAGTCAACAAAAAACAAATAATACAGATGGTGACTCTCGTTATCTGTTATCTGTTAACTGCCGCTTGAAGATAATCAGTGCCTGGCGCTATCCGGGGATGAGTCCCAAGCGTGATCCGATTCCGCCGGAGATTTTGCGAGAATTGGAAGAGGGGAGTATACTGGAAGCGGAAAATGATAACTTTTTGTAGTACACACTTATGAACGAAGACAGACCACAAGGAACAGGAGGAGCATCAAATCAGCAGTCCACCACGGGGGTGCCGGAACACAAAGAACATATCGCGGAAACGAAAAATGGCACAAAGGATATAAAAACCGAAGCCAAAAATCTTATTAACAAGCTTGAAGCGATGTTGGATCAATATATGGTCAAAGAGGCTCCATTTACCTTGCCGATGGGGTTGAAAGAATTCATCGTTACCGCCTCTCCTTACCTCATCATCATTTTTGCCCTGCTGACGCTCCCGGTTATTGCTGGAGTGATCGGTATTGCCACGCTATCGGCACCCTTTGCGATGATGGCAGGGTATGGCTTTGGATTTGCCGCGATCATCACGCTTGTCACAGCGCTCATCACGCTTGTCTTGGAGGTGATGGCGATCAAAGGACTCTTGAAGCGGACGCACAGTGCATGGCGGCTGGTGTTCTACGCGAGCATCGTCAGTTTTATCGGGAGTATCCTCGCGTTTAATATTATCGGGGGTATCATCAGCGCTATCATCAGCTGGTACATCCTCTTTCAGGTCAAGGAACTGTACAAGAATTGACATTTTCAAAAATGTCATCCCGGGACTTGATCTGGGATCCAAAAATAGGCTCGAAAGGGCCTGTTTTATTTTATGTAATGCTTTACATAAGCCATAACATAGTAACTTTACTTGACTTTTCTCTCTTTTGGGTGTATAATGGTATTTACAGTTATTTAAAAAATATTTTCGCAACATTGGCACAGACCGTGCCATAACGTCCAAGGAGGACACAAGATGAAGAAGATTTTTACGGCCTTGTTTTTTGTTGTCGTCACCCTGTCTTCCCA
>CAYGEA010000008.1:0-2359 GCA_964348835.1 uncultured Bdellovibrionales bacterium | reverse complement strand
AGATGAAGAAGATTTTTACGGCCTTGTTTTTTGTTGTCGTCACCCTGTCTTCCCAGACAGCTTTTGCTTGGGATGGGCATCGGGACGGCGGATATGATCGCGGATGGAATCATCCGAGACCTATCTACAACAACTATGGTGGAGGCCACCACCACGGTGGACGTCATAAAAACGATTTTCTGTATGGGATAATAACCGGAATGGCTATCTCCCAGCCACCGCCACCATATTATTATTCCCCTCCTCAGATTTACTATTCCCCGCCACCTCCAAGGTGTTGGACGGAATGGCGCCGTTTGTACGACGGTTTTGGGCGTCAGTTCAATCAGGCGGTCACTTTCTGTCAGTGACAGCCAAATGACCACCAAAAATCATGGCGACCGGTTTCAACGAAGAAAACACTCTTCAATGAAACCGGTCGCTTTTTCTTTCCTAAATTTTTTTTTTCAGGTATACTGGTACCGATGTCAAAAGTTAAAAATCAAGAGTCAAGACTGCAGGCTGTCTTGTATGAGTCTCAGGAGGGCGGAGTTTTGATTTTTGATTTGTACTTTTGGCTTTTCTATTTTGAGTATTCCCTAAGCGTTGCGAGAGAAGCGTCCCGCCACGGCGGGATCGTTTCCGAACGCCTGCCCGCCTTCGGAGGGAGTGACGGGAATACAGAGAGAATACCCACGTCTGCTTGTCCCGGAAAGTGATACCGTCTTGGTGGTGTATCAGTGTCCAGAGGAAGCTCTTGGGGCAAATACCATTTATTTTTTTACAATATGAAACAGACAAAAATTGTCGCGACGATCGGACCAGCTTCGGAAAACAAAGACACACTCCGGAAAATGATACAAGCCGGGATGAACGTCGCGCGCCTCAATTTCTCGCATGGTGAACATACGTGGCACAAGATGGTGATTGATCGGATCCGTGAGCTTTCAGATGAGCTGAATGTACCGATCGGTATTCTGGCTGATTTGCAGGGCCCGCGCATCCGCACTGCCGTTGAAGGTGAGTGTATCGTGAAGCAGGGTGACGCTGTGCGTATCGGTGATATTTCACATACCGACGCTCTGGCAGAATTTTCGGAAGAAGAAAAAAAGCGGACGATCCTCTTTGACATAGCGGGTATCGTGGCCGATGTCGCTGTCGGCCATACGGTATTGATAGAAGATGGATTGATCGAGTTGGCTGTTGTCGCTCAAGAAGGTTTTTTTGTCACGGCAGAAGCGAAGAATAGCGGCGTCATCAAAAATCGCAAGGGGGTCATTCTTCCAGACTCGTCTTTGGCGCTGCCTATCCTGTCCGGCAAGGATCTGGACGACCTCCGATTTGTTCTGACAGAAGGCGTGGATTTCGTCGGGCTTTCTTTTGTCGGGTCGGCTGCGGATATCGAGAGCGCTCGTCAGGCGATACGCGCTGTCATCGGCGAAGCCGCACATCCTCCGCAGATTGTGGCAAAAATAGAGCGCAAGGAAGCGATGAAGAATCTCGCATCCATCATCAAAGCGACGGACGCGGTGATGGTGGCACGCGGCGACCTCGGTATCGAGATGCCCGAAAGCGAAGTGACTATTTTGCAGAAGCACATCATCGCCGAGAGTCTGAAATCCGCTAAGCCGGTGATTGTCGCGACGCAGATGATGAAGAGTATGACGGACAATCCGCGCCCGACCCGTGCCGAAGTCTCCGACGTATCTAATGCGGTGATCGATCACACGGACGCGGTGATGCTTTCCGAAGAATCAGCGATGGGGAAATATCCGGTGGAGACGATCGCGATGATGGCGGAGATTATCCAAAAAACCGAAGCATCGCCATTTGACGATCTGTATCGGACGCTCGACCTCAACTTTCGCAATGAGTATGCGACGATGATGCGCAGCGTCTATGAATTGGCAAAGAGCTTTCGGACGAAGGCGATACTGCTCCTGTCGGTGAGCGGACTGACGGCACGCCTCCTCTCGCACTTCCGTCCTGATAGCAAATTGTTCGTGGCGACCAATAGTCGCGCGACGTGGAACGAACTCTCTCTCGTCTGGGGAGTGGACCCGTATCTGTTTGAGGATGATGATAAGCTCGAGACCTTTATCGACCGCTTGATGGAGCAGACGAAGGCAGATGACAAGCTCCACACAGGTGATCAAGTGGTGGTATTTTTGGGGCGTACGCCGGATCAAGAAACGATGCGTCTTGTCGGAATCCGTGAGATACGCTAGACTGGTTTTTCTGTTTCCGGTGAGATGATTCCCGCTTCTGCGGGATTGAAAGTATACGGTAGCAATCCGGCAGAAAATGGAGATGTCGCATAGTGGTCGAGTGCGCTCGCTTGGAAAGCGAGTAGGGTGCAAGCCCTCGAGAGTTCGAATCT
>CAYGEA010000007.1:10371-15917 GCA_964348835.1 uncultured Bdellovibrionales bacterium | reverse complement strand
AACGCGGTTATAGCGGATTCCTGAACCACTTAACAGCAATGGACAAAAAGAAAGGCAAACTTGTCTTTGAAAAAGGCAAGGAATATGAGATGTCCATAGGTTTCGGCGGTTTCAGACCAGCGCATATTTACATATTTGCCCTTTCCGCTGATGGACGCCCATTTAGAATTTTAGAGGACACACTTCATGCCAGCGCAATGGGTATGATCGAGGAACACTTCGATATTTCCAGTGTTATTGTGTAGGGGCATAAGCCGATCAAAATTGATCAAACAAAAAGGAGTCCCTCTAGGACTCCTTTTTCACGCAACGAACAGCATACCCATCTCCCCTCTCACGCATTGCTCATTGTGCACTTCTGCATCACTTCCGTTCTTCAAGTTGCACCGTCACTGTTTTTTCTTCGCCTTTATGCCAGACTTTGAGGGTGATTTCGGTACCGACATCGTACTTGCCGATGAGATTGCCGAGCGGATGATTCTCGTCTATTTTCTCATTGTTGATTTCTAGAATAATATCATTCTCCACGATACCGGCTTTGTCCGCTGGTGATCCGGGAATAACCGCGAAGTCCGTCATTTTCTGTCCGCGCAAGACGAGCGCCCCGTACGCATAGGGCAGATTATTTTCTTTTTGTATCGTCTTATCGAGCAGTACATACCGTACGCCGATGTACGGGACAGAAACCTTGCCCGTCTTTCTGACTTGCTCCGTGATGCGCTTCACCTGATTGATCGGCAGGGCGAATCCGATATTCTCCGCTCCTCTCGCCATCGCCACGTTCACGCCGATGACACTGCCCTCGAGATTGAACAGCGGTCCCCCGGAATTGCCCGGATTGATGGCAGCATCCGTCTGGATGATGTCCGTCAGACGCTCTTCACCGCCGAATCCTGAACCTGCCGAGACATTGCGCTTTAAGCCCGAGATGATTCCGCGCGTCACCGAACCGGCGAATTCACCCAGAGGATTGCCGATGGCAATGACCGTCTGACCAACCTTGATCTGGTCGGAGTCCCCAAGCTCCAAAGCCGGGAAATCTGCGCCTTCCACTTTCAAAACGGCGATGTCGTTGCTCGGATCACGTGCCAAGACTTTTGCCGAGTATTCCTGCCCTCCGCTGACGATGACCGTATACTCCGCTTGCGGATCAGAAACGACGTGTTTGTTGGTGACGATCAAGCCGTCGGAAGAAACAAAGAATCCTGAACCACTCCCGATCTGCTGACGCTCTGTTTTTCCATCACTTTCGCCTTGAGGGCTCTCCCGTGGAGTCCCGAACGGATCAAAGAAAAATGGCGACATATTGCCGAACGGATTATTGTAGAAAGTACGCGCCTGAGGAACATCCCGGGTGATGACGATACTGACGACGCCACGGGTATTCCGTTCTACCAAATCAACAGTTGACACGTCTTCCCTCGCATTTTCCAACACGCGAGCAGTGGTATCCGATGATGATTTTCCTTGACTTTCGATCCCTGCTATCCGCCGTTGATATAAATCAACCGCCAGTGGAGAAACTATTCCTCCGATAAAACCGACAAAAAGCACCAACAGGAAAAAGGGTACCCATTGATACCGACTGGTCGCGCGAGAATTCCCAGTAGGCTGTATTGTTTGATGTTGTTCCGCAGAAATCTCTCGATTCGCCGTATGAATATTATTGTCCATAAAGATATAAATACTATGTACCCCGGAACCCACCCGTCATGATTCGCGTAGCGATTCGGGGAAGTTGTTAGTAAAAAAGCGGATTAGAAAAAGAGCGTCGCATCGCCATCTGCCTTCTCAAACAATGCTCGCTCAAAATCCCGCAGTTCCTGTTTCTTGAATTCCACGCGTGCCTCTTCGGCATTCCATTGGTATTCCGGAGACAATACGACGACTGGCAATGCGCGCATTTTTTCTGACAACCAATCAGTGAATGTCACCCGCCGGGTGAAGATCTGACTCAGACGATACAATTGTCGCTGATCTTCCTGCTTGACATCTTCCACGAGGATAATATGAAATCCGAGACCGCTTTCGATAACGTCTCCCGGAACACCGATTTTTTGACTGACAACCGGCTGGCGCAATTCCGGCGCCACATCCTCCGGAGCGAACCAGCCTAAGCTTCCTCCGCTCTCAGCGGTATTGCCTTCAGAGTAGCGCTTAGCCACCTCGGCAAAAGAGTCCCCACCCCGCAACGCCTCTTGCGCCAGACGTATTTGTTTTTTTCCGGTAGCGGTCGTATCCACCTCTTTGACAAAACTCGCCTGCAATTTTTCCTGATACAGACTCGGCAACACTACTTTTTCCTGAAAATCAGAAAGCGTCCAGCCATACAAACGATCGAGATCCTTGATGACCTCGCTCTTGCTGCCATTCTCCTCCAATTTCCGAGAAACCGCCTGATTGACTTCTTCGGCACTGACCCGGATGCCACGATCACCGGACAGCATCTTGATGGCACTATCCTCTATCATTTTATTGAGTACTTCTTTTTCGCGCACTTTCAAACGTTTTTTCCCCTCATCGGTGGAAAAATCCACTCGTAAACCGACTTGAGAAAAATCCTGCGCTTCATAGAAACGCCTGACGGCTTGCATATTCTCCCCGAGCGTTGCATAGGTAATTCCGCTCTGATAACCGATAATGATCGCCGGGTAAGGAAGCACTCTCTTCAATCCGTCGGTCAGTCTGCCTGACGCGGGGAAAATATACATAGCTACGAGACTTGCCATAAAGAGGAGTACCACGACAACCAGAAAAGCATACACCAGCGTGCTGACACGGACTTTTTTCAAAAAACGTTCTACGGTATCCGAAGTGAACATCATACTATTGCGTTGCTAAATGAAAAAATCTCAGAAAAATAACCGCCACCATTTTTTGTAATTCGCCTCGTCGTCCCGCCTGTCGCTTTGAGCAGTTTCTTTCATCCCATCGGTCTGACTACTCTCCTCTTTCCCTTGTTCTGGAGCCGGCTTGATGACGACGACGGTTTCTTCGGCTTTCTTCAGTCCAAGTTTTCTCTTGGCTTCCTGTTCACGAAAATCGGATGAGGCATAATAATTGATCTTCTCCGCAAGCGTTTCATTTTCACGGCGAATCTTGGCGGCTTCGGTAACAAGCGCGGAAACCTCTGCTTGAATCCGGTGATTTCTCTCGATCTGCTTCGATGAGACAAACACGGCCCAACCGATAAGAATAACCGCTGTCACGATGGCTCCCTGTATCCAAAGTTTCCGTTTTGTCATAGTAACGTTTGCAGACTCAAAAATATTCTGTTTTCCGTTGGATCAGGAGAGGAAGAACGGGGCCAACAAAAACGCCACCATCGATATCACCACAAAAACAGATACTATCACCCACAATCGGTACACCCGCTTATGCATTTTTTTGAAACTCATAGTGTCGTATTGTTACATACTCTCATACTACCAAAAATAGCTCGCCAAAACAAGAAGGTAAAAATTATCCCCAACAGAAAAGATTATTGTTCTCTCTTGTTTGCGCCACCAAGCAAGGCGCGCACTTCATCAAGATTGACCGACGGCCGTCTGCGGAGGGGCTTGAACTTCTTCGGACCGATATGCTGCATTTGTGCCAGAGACATCGGCGCCTCGCTTGAAGCATAGGTTTTTTGTGAAGCAGAAGGCACTGATAAAACGGTGCTCTGTGGTGCTTCCGTCTTGATCGGGTCCGCGGCACGGCTGGCGCTCTGCTCCTCTATTTCATTCTTTGCCTTAGCGACTGAGCGCTGGTAATCGCGCAGACAGTCCTTGCAAAATGTCGGACGCTTGCCGTCCGGCACGAATGGCACCATGATATCAACCCCGCATGTCGCGCAATGAGCTGGATACAGTACTTTCGGTGGCAACGTTGTCTCTGTCCGACTGTCGTTTTTCGCACTCTCTCGATAGGGTACGGGCGGATGTTCTCTTGGCACCTCGCTTTCTGTTCCTTCTTCTTTTTCTACGGCCTCAAGCACAACGAATGGAGCTCGTTTCGGAGCCAATGGCGGTTCGAAAACAGGTGCTGTTTCAGTCGGATGACTCGGAATAACTGCCGGAGTAGGTGTCGGTGTCGGTGTCGGTGTCGGCATTGGCGCCGGTGCCGACGGTGCCTGATGACTGAAAACTTTTTTAGACGCCGAAACTGCCGGCGGCGATTCACGTCGCGGAACTGGCTGGCGCGCTGGCGCTGAAGGGACCGCAGAAGGACGAGTATTTGACTGATCCTGCTGTACCAGCGCCTGACGTTCTTCCGGAGTCAGCATACCGCTCCAACGACGAATCTTGTCTTCTACTTCGGCTCTGCTCGATGAATAGCGCTCCCGGGAACTCTTGATGACTTTTTCCTCGCTCCCGATGTCCTCAAGTTTGATCGGTGGTAGCGTCGTGGCTGAAAAGGCATCCCCCGCGATACCGTCTATCATCAGCTTGAGATAGATCTGGTATTTCGGCAAATTGATGATGTCGTTCATCATAAAGACCGGCTCAAATTCCTTTTCCAAAAATTCCGCGTCCATTGCGCCCACACGGAATGAGATGATGCTTCCCGCGTTGCCGAAAATCGCGTCGCGCACCTTCTCATCAATCTGCGTCACGTACTGATTTGCCAAAATCAGATTCAAGTGGTATTTACGCGCTTCGGAAAGAATATTGGCGAATGATTCCGTCGCAAAATTCTGGAACTCATCGACGTAGAGATAAAAGTCCTTACGATCATCCTCGGCAATATCCACGCGTCCCATCGCGGCGAGCTGAATTTTGGTGATAATCATCGCACCGAGCAACGCTCCATTGTCTTCTCCGATTCGCCCCTTGGAAAGGTTGATGATGAGGATTTTCTGAGAGTCCATCACCTCCCGTATGTCGAAAGATGAGGTTGTCTGACCGACGATATTGCGGGTAAGAGAATTTGAAAGAAACTGTCCGACTTTGTTTTGGATCGGCGAGATGACTTCCTGCAGAACGCGGTCGTTCCACTGGGAGAACTCATCCACCCAGAAACTGCGTACTACCGGATCAGTGATCTTCTCCACCACTCGCGCGCGGTACGGCTTGTCCACCAAGATACGCGTCACTCCGAGGAGCGTACTCCCCGGAAATTCCAACAACGCCAGGATGGCATTCCGCAAAATATATTCGAGGCGCGGTCCCCATGATTCAGCATAGATTTTCTTGAACACCCCAACTAATCCCGAAGCCACGAGATGGCGGAACTCCGGATCGACTTTCTCCATCACGTTGAACGCGATAGGAAAATCCTGATCGGCAGGATTCAGATAGATGACGTCATTGATGCGATGAGGTGGGATTGCCTTGATGAGTTTTTCCGCCGTATCGCCGTGTGGATCAATGAAGGCGATGCCGTGTCCCTTCTGAATATCCTGAATAGCCAGATTTTCCAAAAGGTTGGTCTTGCCCATACCAGTCTTGCCGATCACATACATATGCCGGCGCCGGTCATCAGTCTTGATGCCGAACACTTTCTCCTGATTACGAAAATTCGTTTTGGCGAAAAACGTGATGTCGCTTTGATGTTGTGTCATA
>CAYGEA010000007.1:0-10271 GCA_964348835.1 uncultured Bdellovibrionales bacterium | reverse complement strand
ATTACGAAAATTCGTTTTGGCGAAAAACGTGATGTCGCTTTGATGTTGTGTCATAGTCTCTTATTCAGATTCTTGAATTGGCAGATTAGAAGGCGCGCCACTCCGCTTGGCGACGACACGCGTCAAGGACGGTGCCGTTGCTGCCATATCCGGTATATGGAACAGTGTCGCCAACTCCTCGGAACTCAACTTGATCTTCGTATGACCAGGATCGCCATTGCGCCTGATATACCGATTGAAGTGACGACGCTGACGGTACCGGAGCCGACTATCGACAAAAATATAATGCGCGTATGTCTTTGATACATCCGTCGGCTTGAGACTATTCAAATTAAAATCATTGAATTGCTTGATCGCCCCGATAAAGGCGGAGACACCGGTCGGCTTATGGTACACTTCGCGGCGTGCGACATAAACGAACCGCACCCGGGAGTTGAACATCTGCTTACCGAGGTTCGCCTGCAATGCTTTCAGGACATCTTTTTCTCCCGGCGTCAGACGGAATTCCACCGGCGCCTCATCTTTCTTTTCTGCCGTTTCACCGGATGCAAATGTCACTTCCTGACCCATTATTCCTTTGCCGATATTCAGAAAAACGTCCTTGAGGTCGCTCAGCAAACGCATAAAGATACCTTGTTTTTCTTCCTTGACTTTTCCTAAGAATTCGTCCACCGTCACTTGTCCTGTCTTCTGCCATTTCTCAGTATACGGTGAAGCGATAATCTGAAACCAGAGGTGCTGACCTGGTCCGATTTTTCCCATCACTTCGAACACTCCCGCCAGAGGGTCGATCATCTTTCCCGTCACCGACTCTTCAAAATACTTATAGGTCTTGATGGGATACAAATCATCTTTGACAAATCCGAAATCAGCTCCCCAGAGATTCCAATCCTTATTAGGAACGGTTTTGGGAACGAGATTGACATAATCCGGCACCTCCACAATCTCAATGTCCGGATATTGAGCATAAAAATGCGCTTCGACAAGATTGCGGAAACCTACCTGCGTCCGCACATACATATGGGTCCGCCCTTCAAGACTAGCGATTTCCAATGAAAAAGAAGTCGGAAACTCGCCCTTGATCCACACTTCAGGTACGGTCGGCGTTTTCATCACGCCGGCGAATCCGGAAAAAATGGATTCCATCAACTGGGGGCTTTTTTCTATATCCCGAGGAGGAATAATCTCAAGCAGTACCCACTTTAAACCAGAGGCATACTGATCTTCAACATGCAGTGACCAAAGCACCTTGAAAAGAAAGAAGAGAAGCGGAGGAAAAATAATGAACCAGACCAAAAAAACAGCAGAAAAAACATCTCCCATTTTTGAGAAAATATCAACAAAACTTGATAGGATAATAGACATGGCTGTGTGAGGTTCGTTGACCCCGTTTAGAGCCGAGAAAAAACTCATCCAAACGCACTGAAAATTATTTCTTGACGGTATAGGCATTCTTACCGACGCGATGGAAAAAAGTATTCAAATTGATGATAACGGTAGATTTTTTGACCTGACGAACTTTGAGCACAAGAGCAAGCACCTCCTCGCGCGAAAGCGGCTTCTCGGATTTCAGGAGAATTTCTTGCAACACTTCCTTGACCGTACCCTTCTTGTACCCCCATTCGGAAAGCGCGTACACACCACGACCAACCAGTACAAAACGCTTATCCTTGATAAGCTCGTTGTGAACAGTCTGCGGATGACTCTGACGTGCTTTGACCCGCTGAAGACCGTAGCTATCGATACGCGCGGCGATTTCTCGGAAATGAAGCGGTGCGCCTGCCATCTTGAGAACGAGGTGCGCCTTTTCCCGGGTACCGCGGGGTTTGATATCGCTCCAGCTGGAAAGCCCCCACTGACCGAAAACATTCTGTCGGACATCCCGAGAAACGGCAAGAAAATCAAAAAGTTTCTGCTCGCTCACCCCATTCTCTTTGACCTCTTTGACCAAAAAACGAGCAAGAAGAGTTTCTTTGTCCATCACCTGATTGGCCTCCGCAAGAATCGCTTTGGCTTTTTCGGTAATCTTCTCCCACTGATCAAGGGAGAATCCTTTCAGGACGTACGCCTTCTCGCGCTCTTTCGTTGCCTTCTCTTCCCTAATAACAGAAAAACATTCAATAAAAGCCAAAAGAGCTCCTTCTTCTTCGCCTCCGGCTGGTGCCAATTTTTTGAAGAACTCTTCCACTTTCATAATACCACTTTTTTCTTCAAGCGTCGATTGGATACGCCGGGAAATTTCCGAAAGCGCGGCATGTCCGCTCTCATCGGAAAGAACCGCGAGAGCACTGCCGATAACCTGACGCACGCGTTCACGCGTAATCTTATACGACTGACCGATTTCTTCCAGCGTCTTCGGTCCGGATCCACGCATACCAAAACGAGCCGCGATGATATCTCGTGAACGCAGCGGCAAACGCTCGAGAAACTGTTCCAGAGCCGGCGAAAAAAACAAGGCTTCTTCGCTTCCTTGTAGAGACACCTGAGACGAGGCGTGCTTATTTTCTGACATAATTTTTCTCTTACTTAAATATGCTTCAGAAACCCCCTCTTTACATCAATTCATATTACCGCACGTTCTTACTTTTTGTCAAGTATCTTCATAAAATTCAATTCTGAAGCGCGCTAGTATTCACATCAGTCCAGCCACCAAAAGAATTTTTTGGCTCTCGTTTCACACTGTGTGAAGAAGGCCTCTCGGTTCGGAAAAATGAGCTTTTCCGCCGTTGATTGGGGGCTGATGTTTCCGGTAACCGAGAGGTCCTGATGAGTGGTGAAATGGAGACAAAAAATTACTTTTGATCGTTGGACTATTGCACGTATCTAAAAGTCATCAAGAGTTGCCCGGACTGCCTCTTGCGCCATAACAGAAACAATCATTCTTACTTGAATAGCTGCCCGGACTTGCTTGTCAAGAAAAATTCCTCTATACTGAAAGTAGAAAAAAATATGAGTTTTGGTTTTTGGGGTAGCATATCTCCAAAAAAAGAACTCCAATACAAAACAAAAACACTATGCCACAGAATATTACTTTAGGCGATGCAGACCAGCACAATGCGGAGGAGCAGGCGATGAAGATTCAGGCGCTCCGCGAGATGGTCCTCAGTGCGGAAAAAACTATTCAAGGCGCCAAGGCGATGCTGCTCCAGATCGAAGGCAAGAAGAAATCCGGCCGGCCGCGCAAAATGGAAGTCGATACCGACAACGGTACGGTTGTCGAAGGGACGTTCGACGGTCAGATTATGCTCGGTACCGATGGCAAGCAATATCCGGTTCCCGCCAACTACGCTTCCAAATCCAAGCTCGTCGAAGGCGATATGCTCAAACTCACCATCACGACGGATGGCGCTTTTCTCTACAAGCAGATCGGTCCCATTGATCGCCGACACGCTATTGCCGTCGTCGCACAAGACGAAAACGGCAACTATTACGTCCTGACGGATGGCAAGCCTTACCGCGTGCTTTTGGCATCCATCACCTATTTCAAAACGGCCCCCGGCGACGAAGTGGCCATCGTCACTCCGCGCGGTCTCGATGCTACCTGGGCGGCCATCGAAAACGTCATCCAAAAAGGCGCGCACCATGATTGGCAGACCGCTCTCTCTAAAGCCACTGAAGAAAACGAGAGTATCAACAACTGGAAACGAGATTTGAAAGACAAAACCCCCGACACTTCTTTCATCAAGCCTGATACTGCCAACGCTCCGAAAGGCGATACGCATATGCTCGATGCTTGGGTGCGCGATATGGAAGAGATCGAAAAAGAAATCAGCAATAAACCCTCTCTCTGACCGCTATTATGAAACTGACTGCCCGAGATCTGTTTTTTGCCGCCATAAACGGCGCTTTCATAGGAATCCTCACGCCTTTTATTTTCAGCAACCTCGCCGTTTCCCTTCCCATCCCTATTACCATATTCATACCGCTACTCGCCTTCTTGTCGGCACTCGGAGTCGCCTTCGGTTATCTACTTTCAAAAATTGTCCGGCCATTTTTTTTCCAACTTTCCAAATTCGGACTGATCGGCATCGCCAATACCGTCATCGATCTTGGGATTTACAACCTTTTCATCTTTATGAGCGATGTCTCATCCGGCTACCTCATCGCGGTTTTCAAATCCTTCTCCGTCCTCGCCGCCATCGTCAACAGCTATGTCTGGAATAAATTCTGGTCATTCGAAAAGAAAGAGACTGCCAATGTCGGCGAAGAATTCACGCAATTCCTCTTGGTCAGCCTCGTCGGACTACTGCTCAATGTCGGTATCACCGCTTTCGTGGTCAATGTCATCGGCGCCCCGGCCGGAATGACTGACAAGACCTGGGCAAATGTCGGCGGCCTCACGGCTTCCATCCTCGTCCTCACGTGGAACTTCATCGGCTACAAATTCTTCGTCTTCAAAAAATGATGAACAGCTTTTTAGCTCGTAGCTTAGTAGCTTGTAGGGATTCTAAAGACATAAGAGAAGAGCTCCTAAAAGAGCTTTTTTCTTTTCTAAAGCCATCAAAAAGTGTATAATAGAGTATATAATTGGATTATTGTAAGAAGTCAAAATCCCCCCTAAAAAGTTACAAGCTAACCAGCTAAGAAGCTAAAGCAATGTCCACCACTCTCTACCGCAAGTATCGTCCGCAGACCTTTGCTGATGTCGTCGGACAGAAGCACATCGTCCAAACCCTCACCAATGCCCTCAAATTCGGTCGTGTCGGTCAGGCCTATCTCCTCACAGGTCCGCGCGGCACCGGCAAGACGACTTTGGCACGCCTGTTCGCCAAAGCCATCAACTGTTCCGACCGGAAAAAAAATGATGCAGAACCCTGCAACCGTTGCCAGCACTGCCTCCTGATGGACGAGGGACGTTCGCTCGATATCATCGAAATCGATGCTGCTTCCCACACCGGCGTCGACAACATCCGCGAACTGCGCGAAACCATCAAGCTCCCTCCGAGCTTAGGCTCGCACAAAGTCTATATCATCGACGAGGTGCATATGCTCTCCATCGGCGCGTTCAATGCGCTCTTGAAAACGCTCGAGGAACCACCGGCGCATGTCGTTTTCATCCTCGCTACCACCGCGCTTCACAAAGTGCCCGACACCATCATCTCGCGCTGTCAGCGCTTCGACCTGTCCCGTTTCCCCGTCAAACTCATCGTTGAAAAACTCGAAAAAATCGCCAAAGCGGAAAAATTGAAAATAGAAAAAGGAGCGCTCCAAATAATCGCCCTCACGGCGGAAGGCGGAATGCGCGATGCCGAGTCGCTCTTGACGCAGATTGCCGCACTCGGTGCTTCCCCTATCACCGAAGACAAGGTTATCGAAATACTCGGCACCACCAAAAAAGAAAACATCTTCCTCTTCTTGCGCCTGATAGGGAACAAGGAGCTCTATCCGAGTCTCGCCTTCGTCCGCAAACTTTCAGACGACGGCGTTGATCTGGCTATTTTCTGCGGCGTGCTCCTCCACTCTCTCCGCGACCTCCTGCTCGTTTCCGCTGATCCGACCAATGGTCCGCAGATGCTGGAAAATCTGACCGACGAACAGAAAGCTACACTCCTTGAATTGGCGACTGTGTTTGCGCCGGCTGATATCATCAAGATGCTCGAATACTTCCAGATCGCCCAAGTCGGCAGCAAAAGCTCCGTCATTCCCGAGCTCCCGCTGGAAATCGCCATAGTGAAAATCTTATCAGATAACAATCAACAGATAACAGATAACAGCAAACAGACGACAACAAAAACACCTGCTGGACAGGAAGGCAACCAGTCAGAAACACCACAGCCGTCAGACAGCGACTCACAACAAACACCAACGCCAAAAAAAATAAAAATCAAAACAGCAACGACTACGCAAGAGAAGCCGGCGAAAGAAGAACAAGCAACCGTCGCTGAAATCGCTCCCACGTCGTCTGATACTCCCGATAAAGCTTCAAATATTGATATCAGTATCGTACGAGAAAAATGGGCGGCTATCCTGAATACTGCTAAAGGGCTCAACGCTTCCCTCTCGCTGGCTCTCTCTACCGCTCGTCCAATCACGACGGAAGGTGCTACGATCACCATCGCGGTCAAATATCCGTTCCTCAAAGAACGCCTCGATGAACGCGCCAATCAATTGACACTGGCAAACGCCTTTGATAGTATTTTAGGATCGAAAATAAAGCTCGCTATCGTACTCGAAGAGGCCGCGACTTCACCTAACGAAGCTAGAGAAGCTAACGCAGCTAATGAAGCTGTCCTGAGTCCCCTCGTCACCCAAGCGATGGAACTTCTGGGAGGCAAGCTCATTGGAACAGAAAACAATTAACAGTTAACAACACAAGAAAAATGAAGAGTAAATAAAAACTCTTTTTGTTTATTGTTATTTGTTGACTGTTAACTGACAGTGGGGAGTAGCCAAGCGGTAAGGCAGGGGCCTTTGAAGCCCCCATACGAAGGTTCGATCCCTTCCTCCCCAGCATTAGCAAATTTTGATGCCTTTTGGTATCAAAATTTGGTATAGTTTAGAGGAAGGAATCGAACAAGAAAGGGGTCGGGAAAACATTTGTTTGCTCGTTCGGGGTGACCCTGCTTCAGGAGCTAGAGGGCGGAAGCCCTATAGAGCGCAGTCCGAGGACGAGCAGTGAGATTCCCTTCCTCCCCAGCAAATAATTTTATACATATGTCATTTGAACAACCACAGTTTATTACAGATAAACCAGAGAAGAAATCCGAATCCAAAGAACAAGCCGAGAGAAGACAGTGCCAACTGGAAACTGGAGAAAAAATTGAAATTTTATCGAAAGAATTTTCACCCAAAGAGACAAACGGAAAACAAAATGTAGTTTTTCTTCCTGGCTGGAAAATGTCCCCGGAAAGCAGTGCTACAACAGCACTGGGACAATCCTTTGCAGAGAGATCTAAAGCCAAGACTTATGTTATAAGCTCAAGAACTGAGAGCGAGCCCGGAACTGAAGATGTTCTCCTGAAAGAAGCAGAAGCAATAAGCAAGTTTATTAAAGAAAAGGGTCTTACCGATATTGTCCTCGCTGGACACTCTCAGGGAGGCGATAAAGCAATTGACCTCGTGACCATTCTTCAAAATGACCCTGAAATACGTGTTCATGGACTTGTACTCCTCGACTCTATGGGTCTTTACGACCAAGCACCTGAATCACTCACGAAAAACTTCGCGAAAGATGCATTGATAAACACGCCGGTGACGATGGCAAAAAAGATTATAAGCAATCCTAAGGTTGCTATACGAGGGCTTGCGGCTGGTAATGCTGTGACACAAGGAATCTTTCGAGAAATAGGCAAGTCTGGTATTTCTGGAGGAATAAAAAGGATGACAGAAGAAGTGAAATCAATGGCAAAAATCAATCCACGATTAGCCAAAGTCTCGGTTCCTGTTATCCTTATGTCTGGCACGGAAGATCCAGTTTCACGTCCTGATAAAATTCTTCCTCCCGGAGAAGAAGATCGTATGATCGAAGAGTGGAAGAGGAAAGATAATGCGGAGGGAACATCGACATATATTGATCCACGAGAAAAATTCTTACAAGAAAATGTCTTCCCTGAAAGCCCTTATGTCCGAATGGTCGCTCCCGAAAAGCTTGGCCATCATGGTCTGCCGCTTCTTCGAGCAGAATCGGTCGCCAATGCCTCACTCTATCTTTTGAAACGCTTTGAAAGGAGAACAAGGACGGAAGAGAATTTGACTCCATCTCTAAACATAGAAGAGATACTTGGCCCGCTCAGTGATGAAACAAAACGCACCATTCAAGATAATACTTCAAATCCGATCTAGACAAGTTCTAACTTCGTCCGCCCAGCAAAAAATTTATGAAAGAATCACAAGATATAGATTCTCTCGCACAAATTATTTGGGAGTATCATCACATGCATCATCAACTCAAAAAAGTTGATTGTATTTTTGTCCTCGGTAGCCATGACAGAAGGGTCGCAGATTACGCAGTAGATTTATTTTTTCAAGGATTTGCCCCACATATCCTTTTCTCTGGGGGTCTTGGTCGTTTGACTGCGGGTAATTTTAATAAATCGGAAGCTGAAACATTTGCGGATATTGCGATTGCTCGTGGTGTGCCGAAAGATAAAATCATTGTTGAAAATAAATCTACAAACACTGGTCAAAATGTTGAATTTTCAAAAGAAATATTAAAACAGCGCGGATTTGATTTCAGTTCATTTATTCTTGTCCAAAAACCTTACATGGAGCGACGTACCTACGCGACCTTTAAGAAAGTTTGGCCTGAAAAAGATTTCGTGGTTACTTCCCCACAGATTTCATTTGAAGAATATCCAAACAGTGAAATTTCAAAAGAGAGAGTCATCAACATTATGGTGGGTGATTTGCAGAGAATTAAAATATACCCGGAAAAGGGTTTTCAAGTGTATCAGGAAATCCCACCCGCAGTTTGGTTAGTCTACGAAAAACTGGTAAGTTTAGGTTATACCGAACAACTGATTAAGGATTAGACAGTCTCAATTTGAGCCAAATAGGCTCCAACTCTTCGTCCCAGAGCCCCAACAAATAAATTATGAACAATAATCAAACTAAAGTCGTTTTAATAACCGGCGCTTCAAGTGGCATTGGAGCATGCATAGCAAAACTCTTTGCAAAACAAGGAGCTAATATTGCCTTTACCTATAAGGATAACTTAGCAGGAGCAGAAGGAACAAAAAAAGAAATTGAAGCGAGGGGAGGAAAAGTCATAGCTATCAAAGCTGACCTTACTCAAGAATCAGATGTTGCAAAAGTAGTAGAAAAAACCCTTAAAACTTTTGGAAGAATTGATGTCCTTGTAAATAATGCTGGCGGTTACATTGAAGGTGACGAGTGGAATGGAACAGTAGAAGTATGGCAAAAGTCTCTCACTCAGAACCTAGTTTCTGTAATGATGCTTTCTAAACTCGTTATTCCAATTTTTGAAAAGCAACAAAGCGGAATTATTGTAAATCTCGCTTCTCGCCATGGAATTAGTGGAGTATATGATGCAATCTCATACGGAGCGTCTAAAGCAGGGATTATTAATATCACTGAAGCCTATGCGAAGCTTCTAGCCCCTTATGGCCGAGCAAATGCCGTCTCTCCTTCAGCTACTCAAGCAGGGTATTGGCTTTCTGCTCCAAAAGAGGAGCTGGAAGAAACCTTGGAAAGTCGTCCCAACCATAAACTAGTAGATCCTATAACTGTGGCTCAAAAGATAGTCTTTTTAGCTTCAGATGAGGCTAAAGACATTACTGGACAAAATTTTCCAATAACAGAATAGGCTGATTTTCACATAAATAGTTTCCCACATTGTCCCAAAACCTCAGCAAAAAAATTATGCGCTTTCTCTACCACCGCGTTCCAAAGCGCTTGCAAGGCAATATCCTGTACCCCTTGAATACGCTCAAAGACATCCTCCCTCGGGTTTACGCCAAAGAGATTCTGAAGTATAGAGAAAGAAGACATATCACCGGTTTGCATATTCCCCCTCTCAATTGTCAGTGGAATGACGTCCTTCACTTGACTGCCGTGCATCCGAGCAAGATCAGAGAAGCGCTGGCGAAAGCGGGAAGAGATCCGAAAGAAGAATCACGCTACTTTCAGATTGATCCGCATCTCCTAGAAACAGAAAAGACCACCGTGTATCTCGCGGCTCAGTTGCGGTCGGAGGATCTTGAACATCCGAATAACTTCGTTGCATGCGATGCGGACGAAATCGCACGCTACGGAGAGCTCCCCGAGCGCGCCTTCCGTTACTACCGAGAGTGCATCCAAAAAGGAGATAAGCCCCTCATCTTCAAGTTCATCCCTCATATTCTTTATCAAGGAAACCTCGATATATCACAGGCTGAAATAATCACTGTTTGAAAAAATATGAGCTTTGAAAACCCGACACCAACCACGGAAAAAGAACCGCATTTCCCCTCTTTGGAAGAGATCAGGTATCAGATTAATAGATTTGTTGAGAAATTCAACCAAAAAAACGCCCGGGAAATAAGGATTCTTGCTCAAGGAAAAGATATTTATCACTATGAACTCTCTACCACTGACGAGAAAGGAGATGATTACCTCTATTTGTATAAACGGAAAGGACAATATCCTGATTCACAGGCTCTGACAACTACGATAGAAGTCGTATATTATCTCGGAAATCTCCAAACAAATACAGCTGTGGGAGGAGATACACTTTCCGACTACGATGAAAATTCTGGTGAATGGGTGGATACTCAATAAGTTCCAACTTCATCCCAGAGCCTCAATTTTTCCTTCACTTCTTTCCAATCTAC
>CAYGEA010000006.1:2290-20180 GCA_964348835.1 uncultured Bdellovibrionales bacterium | reverse complement strand
ACGCTCGAAGTGAAGGATTTGAACATCCTCGTATTCAGTTGTGTTATCCAGTTATTCTGATGACTCCTTTTTTCTCCTATCCTCGGAGCATGGTCAGTCCGTTAAAAAAGTATAGAGCAAAGTATGTTTTTTGGCAAGCCCCGTCACCTGTTCAGGCAAGGATGATTGTTCGTGCGCATTGCAAGACGGAGTCGCCTGACGGTCCACGTACTCAGTTGACATACATTTTTACCAAAATAAGTGACTGGGGCAAGCGACCGATTGATGAGAATGATTTCGAGTAGACAGGGAGCGGGGAGGCGTGCTAGACTCAGGTATATCCTCCTTTTTTGAAGGAGCTTTTTGAAACAAGCCCTTACCACTATGAATATTCAGTATTACGGAGATTTTTGCTTTAAGATCAGTACCAAACCGGCTGGAAGAGCGACGGATGATGTCGTTATCTGGACGGATCTTTTGCCTAAGGGGGCTGGTTTGCGCTCTCCGCAGGGCAATGTTGACATCGTCTTTTTATCTCATCAGAGTGAAGACGAAGGCAAAGATAAGGATGCTTTCAAGGAAGAAACCGTCGTTTTTGACGCACCGGGGGAGTATGCGGTCAAAGGCATCTCGGCTTTTGGTTTTCCGAGCTATCGCGACTTGGAGGAAGGCAAGACTCGGGGTCAGAATACGATTTTTATTTTTGACAGCGAAGACCTGCATATCTGTTACCTCGGCGCGCTTGGGAGTGATTTGTCGCCGGAACTCTTGGACAAGCTCTCCGGTGTGGATGTTTTGTTCATCCCGGTCGGTGGGGTTGATACCTTGGATGTCAAGCGGGCTATTGAGCTCTCGCGCAAGATCGAGCCAAGCATCATTATTCCGATGCACTACAAGATTCCCGGATTGACACTGGCATTGGAAACGGAAAAGGCATTTTGCGACGCGATAGGTAATTGTCCGAATGAGGCAGTAACGAAACTCAGCATCAAGAAAAAGGATCTGGAAGGAAAAGTGATGGAGGTCGTACTACTTGAACGAGGCGCTTAATAAAAAACTTTCAGATCTGAAAGTTTTACATAATAGATATATGGCGCGTGGTATGTGGGGAAAAATAGAATGGATTCGTGAGCAGCCGGAGCACATTCGGATGCGTTATGTGGCGGGTTGTCTGCTCGTGTCGATGACCTTTATCCTCGGTATCTGGCTTCTCTCACTCAAGGAGAGCTTCCAGCATACTTTGCGAGATGTTCCTGCCGGCCTTGAAAAAGGCAAAGAGCTGTTGCCTGATGGCACTATGCCCTCCCTCAGTAACTTGCTCGAACAGGCTAAGCCGCTCGAAGGAGGAGGGCTCGATGAGAAAACTGGCCAGCAGTATTTTGAAGAACAGTTCGGCGCCGGGAGCCAGAAGATGAAAGAGGAGCGTACGGGAGAACAGCCGGCACCATAAAAAACCAGCACATCATCATATATATACAGTATGCAAGCAAAAGAATTTCATGACGGAACAGTAGAAAATCGTTCTATAACGGATGAGGTGAAGCAGTCATACCTTGATTACGCGATGAGTGTCATCGTATCGCGCGCTCTGCCTGACGTCCGTGACGGCTTGAAGCCGGTGCATCGGCGCATTCTCTATTCGATGTGGTCGACCGGCCTCCGTTCGACGGCGAAGTTCCGCAAGTCCGCGACCGTTGTTGGAGAGGTGCTGGGAAAATGGCATCCGCATGGCGATACCGCCGTGTACGATACGATGGTGCGTATGGCTCAGGACTTTTCTTTGCGCTATCCGCTCGTCTGGGGACAGGGAAACTTCGGTTCGATGGATGGGGATAAGGCTGCCGCGTACCGGTATACGGAGGCGAAGCTGAAGGCGATTGCCGAAGAAATGCTGATCGATATCGACAAAGATACGGTTGATTTCATTCCAAACTTTGATGGCGTGCATCAGGAACCGCTGGTCTTGCCGGCCAAGCTCCCCCAGCTGCTTTTAAATGGCACTGTGGGTATCGCGGTCGGTATGGCGACTAATATTCCGCCTCATAATCTCAATGAGTTATCGGATGCCATCTGTCACCTGATCGAGCATCCCGAGGCCAATGTGGATGACCTGATGCAATTTATCAAAGGACCTGACTTCCCGACGGGCGGAATCATTTATAATACCAAGGACATCCGCGAGGCTTACGCGACGGGCAAAGGTCCGATTATGACGCGTGCCAAAGCGGAAATTGTCGAGACTAAGGCCGGACAATTTCAGATTATCGTAACCGAAATGACGTACGCGACGAACAAGGCGACGCTAATTATGAAAATCGCCGATCTCGTCAAAGAAGAAAAATTACTGGGGATTAAAGATTTGCGCGATGAGTCGGATAAGGATGGCGTGCGCATCGTCGTGGAACTGAAAAAAGAGGCCTACCCGCAGAAAGTACTGAACCAGCTGTACCAGATGACGGATCTCCAGAAAAATTTCAACGTCAATATGCTGGCACTCGTGGATGGCGTGGATCCGCAAGTGTTGACGCTCAAAGCGATTCTCGAACACTATATCAAGCACCGTGAAATCGTCGTGGTGCGCCGGACGGAACACGATTTGCAAAAAGCCAAGGATCGCGCCCATATCTTGGAAGGACTCAAGATAGCGCTTGATAATATCGACGCGGTCATCGAAACGATCAAGAAATCACCTACAAGAGAAGAGGCCCACAAAAACCTGATGAAGAGATTCAAGCTCTCTGAGAGACAGGCGACCGCCATTCTTGAGATGCGGTTGCAGACGTTGGCGGGACTGGAACGTCAGAAAATCGAGGATGAGCTGGCTGAAAAAATAAAGTTGATCGACTTTTTGGAAGATCTTCTCAGGCATCGGAAAAAGATTCTCGGGCTGGTACAAAGCGAGCTGATAGAATTACGTGATCGCTTCGGAGATGAACGCAAGACCAAGGTCGTGAAGACCGGTGTTTCTGAATTCAAGCAAGAAGATCTGATACCTAATGACGAGGCGATTATCACATTGACCGAAGACGGATACATCAAACGGATGAATCCGAGCGCGTATCGAGTCCAGAAACGCGGAGGCAAAGGCGTCATCGGAGCGACGACCAAAGAAGAGGATAGGATTGCCAACGTACTATCGATCCAGACACATGACAATCTGATGTTTTTTACCAATACCGGCAAGGTATTCCAGACCAAGGCGTATGAAATTCCCGAGTCTTCGCGTACGTCCAAGGGGCAGGCAATCGTCAATTTCTTGCAGGTGGCGCAGGAAGAAAAAATTACCGCGATGATCGCGTTCAGCAACAATGATGCTTTCAAATATCTCTTTATGGCGACGGAAAATGGCACCATCAAGAAAACCAAGTTGGAAGATTTCGAAAATGTCCGGCGGAGTGGGTTGATCGCCATCGGATTGGATAAAGGCGACACGCTCGGTTGGGTACGTCCGACGACCGGCAGCGATGATGCCGTTTTGACGACGAGCGACGGTCAGGCCATTCGGTTCAAGGAAACCGATGTGCGTCCGATGGGGCGCAATGCCTCCGGTGTACACGGGATGAAACTCAAGGCCGATGACAAGATTGTCGGTATGGATATTATTCCCAAAGGCGAGAAGGGTTTGGAACTTCTGGTATTTTCACAAAATGGTTTTGGCAAACGGAGTGAATTAAAATCATTTAAGGTGCAGAAGCGCGGCGGGAGCGGTATGAAAGCGATGAAGGTTACGCCTAAGACGGGAGCATTGGTCGGAGCAACAGTCACCAGTATGGCTTCGATAGAATCTGATTTGATCTTGACTTCAAAGAAAGGCACCATTATTCGCGTGCCGTTCAAGAGTGTGCCGCTTCTCGGTCGCGTGACGCAGGGTGTGCGCGTGATGAAGCCTCAGCCCGGTGACGGTGTTGCAGCCTTTACGCTGTTGTAGGATTTTCAGTATCTTCTTTCCATAACGAAGCGAGCGTAACGACAGCGCTTTGGCGGTATCAGTGGACGAAGCTTGCTCCGGGGTACATACCATTTATTAGGGGGAAGAAAAGAGTCTGCGAGAGTTACGTAATCAGTTACGTAACTGATTAGTTTTGAAGCATTTTCCGGTAGAGGGAAGTCTTGATTTTGTACTCTATTATTGATAGAGTCAGTCCATATAGGAGATAGGAGAAGATAAAATTTTCACGAGAGAATTATGGATGATTTTTCTGCATTAAAACCGAGGAGGAAAACGCGTGTCGTGAACGTGGGCGGCGTGCTGATCGGCGGGGATAATCCGATCGCCGTGCAGACGATGACCAATACCGATACGCTCGATATTGATGCGACGGTAGCGCAGATCAAGGCTTGCGTGAAAGCAGGCTCAGAGCTGATCCGCTTGACCACGCCGACGCCCAAGCACGCGCAGGCGCTCGGACTGATTCGGGAAGCGCTTCTCAAAGACGGTATCACCATTCCGCTCATCGCTGATATTCACTTTTTGCCGGCGGCCGCTTTTGAGGCGCTCAAGTGGGCGGACAAAGTGCGTCTGAACCCGGGCAATCTTCTCGATGGCAAGATGTTTCGTGACCTCACGTTTACGGATGCGAGCTATGCCAAAGAAATCGAACGGATAGAAGAAAGCCTGTTGCCCTTTGTCGAGGCGGCCAAGCTGTCCGGCAAGGCCCTGCGTATAGGGTGCAATCACGGATCGCTGTCTGATCGGGTGTTGTCGCGTTTCGGCGACACGCCATTTGGGATGGTGGAGTCGACGATGGAATATTTGCGGATTTTTCAGAAGCATGGATTTGACGATATGATTGTCGCGTTGAAAGCCTCTAATCCCTTGATTATGATTGAGGCGAATCGCTTGTTGATGGCGACGATGGACAAGGAACAGATGAACTACCCTATCCACCTCGGCGTGACGGAAGCGGGCAATGGCGAAGAAGGGCGCGCCAAATCCACGCTCGGTATCGGAACACTGCTTTTGGAGGGTATCGGCGATACGATACGGGTGTCATTGACTGAGGATCCCGCCAAAGAAATTCCCACTTGTTACGGTATTTTACAGGCGACGCACCGGCGCATCACGCGGACGGAATTCATCTCTTGCCCGTCTTGCGGGCGCACGCTGTTTGATATCGAGCCGGTGACGAATATCATCAAGGAGCGGATGGGGCATTTGAAAGGACTCCATATTGCGATTATGGGGTGCATCGTCAATGGTTTGGGAGAAATGGCGGACGCGGACTACGGCTATGTCGGTGGAGCTCCCGGTCAAATCAGTCTGTATCGCAAGAAAACCCTCGTCAAGCGCGGCGTTCCGGAGGCAGAAGCCGTCGACGAGCTGATCGCCCTCATCAAAGCTGATGGCAAGTGGGTGGAGGATGCCAATATCGCGTAGTGTCGTGTTTACAAAAAGAGATGAGAAGGGTATTCTTTGGGAAGATTCTTTACCAATCAACAGCAGAGGAGAGACGACTGTGTCACAGACAAAGCCTAGATCGTGGACTCGGGAACAACAACAAGAGGGAGAGCTCGCCAGTCTTTTCGAGCAAGTCGGCCTATCATGGAAAAACTACATACGGAGATATGGCCTGCTAAAAGAATCGGTAGGAGAGTGCTCGGCTTGTGGCGGGGCTGTCGTCTTCCGCTCCCATTTCACCCTACTTCCAGGAAAGATTATTTTGGGGGAAATACCCCTGATGAAAGAAGAAAATTCTTGTGCTTGTCGGGACTGTGGAATCGCATACGCCACCACGTTCTCCCCGTTTGCGGAAAAAATTTCGGCACTGAGGGGGAACGAGTGAATTTTTTTCAAAGAAGTTGCAGAAGGCTCTCGGTGGAACACTATCGAAAGCCTTCTTCATTTTTATTTGCCTGAGGGAAGAAAGTGTGTTATCGTTGATTCATAATATTTTTTTATCTAGCGTACGCTGGTCCCGCCGTGGCAGGACGAACGTATCGCCGAACAAGAGTATGGCTTTGACGAACAAGCAGAAGACAAAGGTCACCGCACCGGTGAAGCGCCACGAGAAGGACACGGGGTCTCCGGAGTACCAGATCGCGCTTTTTACGGAGCAGATCAAGAAACTGACGACGCACTTGAAAAAGAACAAGAAAGACTTTCATTCTCGCCGAGGGCTGTTGAAGATGGTCTCCAAGCGCAAGAAATTGATGAGCTATCTGGAAAAGACGAACGAAAAATCTTACAAGGACGTGATAAAGAGTCTCGGATTGAAGTAAGCCCGTTCATTTTTGAAAATATATGGCGCCCCACGTCGCTTCCGAAGAAGGTTTGTTGTTCTATAAAGATTCTTCCACGGTCTCGCCTGCGGCTCGGCACGAAGTTTGAGTACATTTTTAAAAGAAGCTTTGCGGGATGCTCATATTTGTAGCGTTTCGCAAGCAAAACGACAAATATGGCGAAGTTTGCGGAACAACGAGTGGGAGTGCTGGTGGATATTCAGAACCTCTATTACAGTGCGCGGGTGCTGTACAGCAAAAAGGTGAATTTCAAGAACGTACTGTTGGCAGCGACGGAAGAGCGCAAGCTGATCCGGGCGATTGCGTACGGCATCAAGACCGTCGAGGCGACGGAGGAGAAATTCTTTGAAGCGCTGGAAAAGAGCGGGTACGAGGTGAAGACGAAAGATCTGCAGATTTTTCCGGATGGATCGAAGAAGGGCGACTGGGATGTCGGTATCGCTGTCGACGCCATCAAAATGGCCGCCAAACTCGACGTAGTCATCATTGTTTCCGGTGACGGGGACTACGTCTCTCTCGTCGAATACATCCAGAGCACCTACGGCTGTCGCGTGGAAGTGATCGCTTTTTCGGAATCAGCCAGCCAGAAGCTCGTCGATGTGGCTGACGACTTCATCAATCTTTCAGAAAACAAGAAACGGTTTCTGATATAGGATTTTTTGAATTCAACAAGATAAAATTAATCTTTTGTTTCTGCTCTCCGACTCATCAGGGCTCTCAGTTACCAAAAAAGGCAGCCCCTTCACCCCAGTCACTTCTCTTGTAACCATTGTTCCCTCCCTATCAATGGAAGATGGAGTCGCCTTACGGCTTACAACGCTCCATAACCACCCATCGGAGTTATGAGAATCGACGGGGCAAGCTCAATGGCGGAGAAGCTCCCTTTTTTGAACTGAGAGCCCTTCTTCAGACAAGGAGAGCAACCACCAAAAGATTCTTTTACTTGCTGAATTCTCCGCACTATAAGATTCTTTTGACAAATAGAGCTTTCTCGGGTAGGGTAAGGGCAGGTTAATTAGTTTTTTTAATTATTCTCTCGGCAAGGTTAATAGCTACACGGGAATCAGTCAACAAATAACAGTCAGCAGTCAACACGTATTCCGTAGATTGTACTGGATTTCGTTACCTGTTAATTGTTTTTTGTTTGCTGATACCCGCGTGTTTGTTAGCTTGCCTGGGAGGACAGAAGTGTATGCAGGAGAAAAAATGGTCTCTCGAACTCGGGGGACGGGAGCTTGTCATTGAGACAGGGACGCTTGCCAAGCAGGCGAGCGGGTCGGTGACGGTGCGCTATGGCGATACCGTCGTGTTGGCGGCGGCTGTGATGAGCAAGGAGATGTCCCGGATTACCGGGTATTTTCCCTTGATGGTGGATTTTGAGGAGCGGTACTATGCCGCGGGCAAGATTAAAGGATCACGTTTCATCAAGCGTGAAGGCCGGCCATCGGATGACGCGGTGCTTTCTGGACGGGCAGTCGATCGCACTATCCGGCCATTGTTCGATAGCCGGATGCGCAATGAAGTGCAAGTGATAGTGACGACGCTCTCGTTTGACGGTGAGAATGATACCGATTTAGTGGCGATGATCGCCGCTTCAGCCGCGCTTTCCCTCTCAGATATTCCTTGGAATGGGCCGATCGGCGCGGTGCGTGTCGGATTGCAGGATGGCAGCTTCGTCTTGAATCCTTCTATCAAAGAGCGAGACAAGACGACTCTGGATCTGCTCCTTTCCGGTACGGCGGAGAAGATCAATATGATCGAAGCCAGCGCACAGGAAATTACCGAAGAGAAAATGGCGGAGGCGTTCGAATTCGGCTTTGAAGCCATCAAAAAAATCACGCACTTTATCACGCAGGTGCAAAAGGAAGCTGGGAAAGAAAAGAGAGATGCCGCCTTACTTCGCGGTTCAGATGAATTTGAGGCGGATATCAAAAAGATGTGCGCAGAATTCGGTTTGGCTGAGGCATTGTATATTCGTCCGAAGCAGGCAACTGAAGCCAAGGTAGCCGAGATCAATGCGCAGGTGGCGGCGTACGCGGCAGAAAAATACCCCGAACAAAAGAATCTTTCTGAACTACTTACTATTATCACCGATGAAGTGGCGGATGCGGCAGTACATCAGAATATTCTTGAGAAGGAGATGCGCCCGGATGGCCGTGGCATTACCGAGATTCGTCCGATCAGCTGTGCGGTAGGCATCCTGCCGCGAACGCACGGTACCGGGCTCTTTACTCGCGGTGAGACGCAGGCGCTGACGGTGACGACGCTCGGCGCGCCCGGCGATGAGATGGTAGTTGATACGATGGCGGTAGATATGAAGAAGCGTTATATGCATTTCTACAACTTCCCGCCGTATTCTGTTGGTGAAGTCAAGCCGATGCGCGGACCCGGTCGGCGCGAAGTCGGACACGGTATGCTGGCAGAAAAAGCTTTGTTTCCAGTGCTTCCCAGCAAAGAAGATTTTCCCTACACGATTCTCTTGGTATCCGAGGTCCTAGAATCCAATGGTTCGTCTTCGATGGCATCCACGTGTGGTTCGACGCTTTCTTTGATGGATGCGGGCGTACCGATCAAATCGCCAGTCGCCGGTATCGCGATGGGCGTAATCACAGGTAAAGATGGTGCCTATAAAGTGCTCTCGGACATTCAAGGATTGGAGGACCATTATGGTGATATGGATTTCAAGGTTGCCGGCACCAAAGATGGTATTACGGCGATGCAGATGGATGTGAAGATCGATGGTCTTACTCCGGCGATACTCAAAGTCGCTATTCTGCAGGCCAAGGAAGGCCGGATGTTCATTATGGGTAAGATGCTGGAGACCATTCCTGTCGTACGTGAAACGATGTCTCCATACGCTCCGCGCATCATCACGCTCCATATCAATCCGGAAAAGATCCGCGATGTCATCGGTCCCGGAGGCAAGGTCATCAATCAGATTATCGATGAGACCGGCGTTTCTATCGACATTGAGGATGACGGATCGGTCTTTATCACCTCTACGGATGAAACGGGTGCCGCCAAAGCCGTGGAATGGATCAACAACATCACGCGCGAGGTACAAGCCGGAGAATTGTTTCAGGCCCGTATCACACGGATTATGAATTTCGGCGCTTTTGCGGAAGTGCTGCCGAATCAGGAGGGGCTGATTCATATTTCAGAATTGGCGGACAACCGCGTGGAAAAAGTGGAAGACATCGTCAGTGTCGGTGATATTGTGCCGGTTATCGTCAAGGAAATCGATAGTCAGGGACGCATCAATCTTTCACGCAAAGCCGCGCTCCATCAGATGAATCAATAAGAAAGTGGTAAGCGATAGTGCAGGAAGAAAAAAACTGGTGTATACTAAGAGGGAGACGGCTCCCTCTTTTTTCTTTTTTAATAAAACATATATGGCATTCTTGTCATCCGCAGACAAACAGTCTTCTCAAAATACCGTAACGGAACGAGAGGCTTCGTTTGCTCCGGTCATTCGGACTTTAGAGGGCGATCTGAAGAATATCACCGGTGGCCAAAACAAAGGAGAAATCCCCGAGCCAAGCCGGGCGTCAGTCAATCTGTCCAGTACGGGTACAGGAGAACAGGCTCAGCCGAAACAAGCTCTACCGAAAAATGAAACATCCAACCCGTTCAGCATCACTCCTCCTGTCAGTAAGACCAGCCCGACCTTTTTGCCGCCACAAGCACCGGTTTTGGAGAATGGGCTGACTTCGCTTCTTCCCAATGGAGAGCTTCTCAGTAATCGGCCAGTGGCAAGGCATACGCCGGCGTGGATGTTGTATAGCATCGCTATCGCTATCGCTGTCGTTTGCGTTGTGTTGGGTGTTGGTGTATGGTATTTTTTCTTCAGTCCGGAACAGTCATCTGTGGAGTCGGTTGCTCCTGACGTCATTGAAAAAAGTTCGGAGACGAACACAAATTTGCCGCCCAAGCAGCTGCCTTTTTCCTTAGATAAACCAAATTACCTTTCTTTCAACACGGAAACCATTTCCCCTCTCGATATCAGGAAGACTCTCTCCGAGACAGCTGAGCGAATCACAATGGCTGGTATCAGCGTACCGGTAGAATTTTTTGTTACTGATCATAATAATAACCCGCTTGCTTTCAGCCGTTTCGCTTTTTTGCTCAATCTTGAGCTGGACGCCAATTTCCTCGCGCTCATCCAAGAGGCATTCTCCTTGTACGCTTACAATGACGATGGCCGGGTACGCTTCGGTCTGGCTCTTCGCTTCAAAAATATGGAAGCTGCAACAGACCTTCTCGCGAAGACAGAGACCGATATGCCGTATGCTTTGCGGGCACTTATCCTAGAGCCGGGCATTACTGTTGCCAAGAAATCGGTGTTTCGGTCTGCCCCCTATAATCGGTTTGCTGTGCGCTTTGCCAATATTGACGGCAATCAGAATATCTCGCTTGATTATGCTCTGGATAACAATCGATTGTTCCTCGGGACGAGCAAGAATACATTGAGAGTGCTGTTAGATACTTACGCGCGGTAGAAAAGGCTCTTTTAGGGCAAAAAAAAGAGTAAAAAAAAGTCGGCGATTTATTTTTTCCAGAAAAAAAGAGAAAAAATAAAAAAGAGTGAGACAAGACAAGAAAAATGCCGAAAATAAAGCTCGGAGGAGCGATATGAATTGACGAAGGCTATTTTTTCTGCTATAATGAATTTGTAGTCAGTTGAACTTTTACAACTTTCCTTCACCGAACGTCCCGCCTAGAGCGCTATGCGTAGCATTGCGGGCAAGTTTCGAACAGTGAAAGAACTCTCTTCGTAATGATTGATTGCGGGTAAGAGTTCTTTCACTGTTCAAGTGTTTAGGCCAACGCGCCTAAGCCGCTCCGCCCTAACACGGAGACCAAAAACAAAAACAAAAGTTCCTCCTGAAAAATAAAAACCGCAGGAGAAAAACAAAAAGAAAAAAAAAATCGTTCTTTCAAAAAATCAAAGGCCAAGTGCCAGAGAACGGTGAAGGGAGAAAGTAGTTGAACGTTAGGACAACTGCGAAAACTGGTGCAAGTGCACAAACTACAGGAATGTGAAATGGATTACTGATGCTTTCTCACCCGGAGCTAGGTAACCAACATGCCTGTTGGCACATGCAAGTTCGGGCGTTACAGCCAAATATTTTATATTATGGGCGTCGTAACGCCCGACACCAACATTTTGTTCGGTGATCGGGAGAAGAAAAGCAGCATGAATGGCTCAAAAAGCCGTTTTTTTGTTGTTTGTTAGCACACTTTTCTGCCGTGAGAATTTTTCTTGGAGAGTTGAAGTTTTTTCGAGCATGGCGCCGTCGTTTCCACGGATCGAAAAAAGTTCATAAGCGGGTTTCGCCCGCTGGGGCGAACGAGCGACTCCCGGAAAGGTTGCTCACGGCAGAAAAGTAATCCTTTTATTTACTCTTGGCCGTTTTTATATGATAGTATGTTCCTATGGGAACATTTTCGATACAATCGGGGCTCGGGTCATTAGGTGAGGAATTGGGATGTCGCTACCTGAAAGAAAAAGGCTATACGATACTCGCGACGAATTATTGCAATACTTCCGGACGACGTATGGGAGAAATCGATATCGTGGCTCAAAAAGGGAAGGTTATAGTCTTCGTGGAGGTAAAGACGCGCCTCAAATCAGACAAAGATGACGTGTTGCCGGAAGCGGGTATCACACCGGAGAAACTGCGAAAATTGGAACGCATCGCAGGGCATTACCTCCGGGAAAAGGGTTCTCTTTCATCCGCGTACCACTTTGACGCTCTGGCCATCCTATATGACCAGACTGAAAAGAAAGCTTCTATCCGGCACTTGGAGCATATATTCTTCTGAGGGACTTGCCTCATTTTTTGTAACGAGGCTGGACGCCTCGCTATTTTTTTGTTACCCTTGAAGCAGACGATAATTTTTTGAAATAATCAGAGCTATGGCACTGGATACGACGCTTCTTGCAGCATTGAAACAGCAACTTCTTGAAGAAAAGTCTCGTCTTGAAGCTGAGCTTGGTCGTTTTGCCAAATCGACTGGTGTAGAGGGCAGCTACGAAACTCAGATTGAAAATATCGGTACTGATCCGGATGAAAATGCTACGGAAGTGGAGGGGTACGTGGATAATCTCGCATTGGAGTCAAATTTGGAAGGGCAGCTGAAAGATGTGACTCTTGCTCTCCATAAGATGGAACAGGGGACGTACGGGATATGTGAGAATACCGGTAAGGAGATCAATCCGGAACGTCTGAAGGCGTATCCCGCCGCTCGGACTGAGATTTAAGCGTTTTGTATTATGAGGCTGCAGAAAGTGTTTCGATTGATGCTTCTTGCAGCCTTTTTTCTTTGGCTCCATTTCTGGTTGCGTTTCTCCTTCGGCAATGTGGCGGACTCAGGCGGAGTTTGTAATCGGGGTGGAGCATTTGGGATACCCCTACCTGTATGGTTGATCTTTGTGGTGAGTACCATAGGAGGCGTCTTTCTTCTTGCTTTGTGGTGGAGGGAAAACACTCTGAAGTCAGAGTGGCCGTGGATACTGATTCTCATCGGAGGTATAGGAAATCTCTTGGAGCGGACGCTTTTTGGCTGTATTATGGACTATATAGTCCTGCCATTCTTTCCGGTATTCAATCTGGCTGATGTTTTGCTGACTGTCGGAGTTATCGGGATTCTTCTTGCAGGGTATTTGAAGACAAAGAAAAATTATGAATGATGTATTGCGAATCAGATGGTATGTGTAAGAGTTTTTGACATAATTCCTGATTCACTATTCTTGATTCTTGATTCTTAATTCTCTCAAAAAACTATGTCCGCTACCGTGTACTCCGCCGCGACCATCGGCCTCGAAAGCGTGGCTGTAGAAGTGGAAGTAGATGTCTTGCCCGCGGGACTACATCATTTCACGCTGGTCGGATTGCCGGATACGGCCATCAAGGAGTCGCGTGATCGCGTGAGCTCTGCCCTCAAAAACAGCGGATTCAAGCCGCCACATCAGTGCGGACGCGTGACGGTGAACTTGGCACCGGCTGACCTGCCGAAAAATACGCCGATCTATGACCTGCCGATGGCACTCGGGTTTTTGCTCGCGACGGAACAGTTGTCATTCGATCATCGGAAAAAACTTTTTATCGGTGAGCTGGCACTCGATGGGAGCGTACGGCGGGTGCAAGGAGTCCTGCCAATCGCGCTTTTTGCCAAAGAGAAAAACTTTGCGGAAATCTACGTACCAGAAGACAACGCCTATGAGGCTGGACTGGTCGAGGACATCGATGTCATTCCGGTGAAAAATCTCTTTGACCTTGCCAAACATTTGAGTGGCGAGGTACGCATAGCGCCCTTGGTACGAGAGCCAGTGATTTTTGCTATGGAAGAGAATGAAGCGCTCGATATGGCGTACGTATTGGGACAAGAACACGCCAAGCGAGCCCTCGAAATCGCCGCGGCGGGCGGACACAATACGCTTTTCATCGGACCGCCGGGATCCGGAAAGACACTGCTCGCCAAGACACTGTCGACGATTCTGCCGCGGTTGGATATGGAGGAAAGTTTGGAAATCACCAAGATATTTTCGATTGCCGGACGTTTGGCGAAAGATACATCACTCATCACCACGCGTCCGTTTCGTTCTCCTCATCACACGGCGAGCGCTGTATCACTCGTCGGAGGCGGATCCTATCCTCGGCCCGGAGAAATCAGTCTGGCACACCGCGGTGTATTGTTTCTCGATGAATTCGCGGAGTTCTCTCGGCCAGTGCTCGAGAACTTGCGCCAACCGCTTGAAGATGGAGAGATTACCGTCTCGCGTGCCAAAGGATCGCTCTATTTTCCGGCACGTTTTATGCTGGTCGCCGCGATGAACCCCTGTCCGTGTGGGCATAGTGGTGATCCGGAACGCGTCTGCTCGTGCTCGCCGTTTCAGGTGGCGCGTTATCGGCAGAAGATTTCCGGACCGATTCTTGATCGGATCGATCTGCACATCGATGTGCCGCGCGTGAAATTCGAGAAGCTGGAAGGAAAGAATACCGGCGCCGAAAAGAGCAGTGTCATTCGCGCTCGCGTAGAAAGCGCCCGCGCCGTGCAAAAAGAACGCTTCAGAGACAGGGCGTGTCGGACGAACGCGGAAATGACGAGCCAGATGGTCAAGGAATTTTGCGCGCTCAATCCGGAAACGAGAGAGATACTGAAGAACGCCGTGACGCAGATGAAGCTTTCCGCGCGTGCCTATATGCGGATTTTGAAAGTGGCACGGACAATTGCCGATCTCGCACAATCTTCCACTGTCGAAGTGTCGCACTTAGCCGAAGCCCTCCAGTACCGGTTTAAGGAGTAATGGAGGATGATGCAAGATGAGTGATGCATGATGAAAAAATTATGAATCGTGAGTCAAGAATAAAGAATACGGGAGTGAAGAGAAAAATAAATTTTTTCTCTTTTTTCGCTGTGCTTTTTTTGTTGAGCGCGGCGGTTTACTTTTTATTCCTGAAAACAGAGCCGGTGGCGTGGAGCGAGAGTGGTCAGAAAAATATCACAGTGATTGATGGTGGATTGGATTTTTCTTTTATTGATGTCTCCGAGAAAACTGTCGGTGAATTTCTTTCTTCAGAAAAATTGAATCTAGAGGAAGGAGACAGTATTTTTCCTGAGGAAACAACGGTGGTGTTTTCCGGGATGCACATTCATATCGCGCGGGTGCATCCGCTCACGGTGCGTGTGGACGGTAGCGAGCAGACTATCCGGACGCAGGCGCTCTCCGTAGGACAGGCATTGGCAGAAAGCGGGATTATTCTTGACGAGGATGATATTGTGAGGCCGGAGCGAGAGGCATTTGCAGAGAGCGGTATGAATGTGACAATTATTCGGGTACAGATCGAAGAGCAAGTGGTCGAAAAACCGATCGCCTTTGAGAAAAAAGTAAATGAAGATGAGAAGCTGTCGTGGCGCAAGAATATCGTGACGCAGAAAGGTGAGAAAGGGACTGAGCGCCTGACATATCGGATCAGCTCGCACGACGGCAAGGAAGTCAATCGCAAACTGCTTGGAACGGAAATCATCAAAGAACCGGTGACGGAAATCACGACGCAAGGGACCTATGTGCAAGTCGGCAAGACGCACAAGGGCGCCGCCTCGTGGTATGCTTATACAGGGACGCTCTCCGCCGCCAATCCGTGGCTCCCGATGGGGAGCTCCGTGCGCGTGACCAATACCGAGAATGGCAAGAGCGTCATCGTGCGTATCAATGACCGCGGACCGTTTGCCCCGGGGCGCATCATCGACCTCGACCGGGTGGCTTTTGCCAGAATCGCCTCGTTAGGAACTGGTGTCATCAATGTGAAAATGGAGGAGATAGTCAATTAGCAGTTAACAGTCAACAAATAACAAGAGTATGCAGGTGAAAGCAAAAAAATCATTGGGGCAGAATTTTCTCATTGATTCGGATGTTATTGAGAAGATTTTTTTGGTGGCCGAGGTTCAGCCGACAGACTGGGTGCTCGAGATCGGACCGGGAACGGGCGTATTGACCTTCCGTTTGGCGGAGATGGCAGAAAAAGTTTTAGCAATCGAGCTTGACCACCAACTAGTAACGCGTTTGCAAGAACATTTCGTAGATTCAGAAAGCGTCTCGATTCTGGAGGGAAATATTTTGGACGTCAACTTGCAAGAACTGCTCGAAACATCCGGTTTTGCCGAGCACCCGTATAAAATCATCGCCAACATCCCCTACTATATCACCGCGCCGATTATTCGGACCCTGCTCGCGCTCAAATATCCCCCGCAGTCACTGACGCTGATGGTGCAGGAAGAAGTGGCGGATCGGCTCTCCGCCAAAGTTGGCAGTATGTCGCTTCTCTCGATGATGGCGCAGTACTATGCGCATATTGAAAAGAAGTTTTCTGTTTCGCGCGAGGCTTTTGATCCGGTGCCCAAGGTGAACAGCGCCGTGGTGCATATCGTGCCGCTTCGCGCGTATGATCCGGAAGAGGACAGGAAAATATTTCGTCTGGTGCGGGCGGGTTTCTCGGCACGGCGCAAAACACTCGTAAACAATCTCTCCGCCAGCCTGTCCCTCTCCAAAGAAGCGGTGGAGGAAAAACTCGTTCAGCTTGGTCTGCGCCAAGATATTCGTGCTCAAGCACTGTCGGTAGAGGATTGGCAACGTTTGCAGAGTATTCTTTAGGGGGATTGTGGAAAGAGCAGAGAGAAGAGTCTTTTTATGACTACGCACGTCAAAGCAGTTTGTACACAATTCATAACGGTCGTTATGAATTGTGTACACTTTCTCAATGAGAAAATTAGAAGAGCGTATACGCGACGGTGATTCCGTAGGCGATGGTGATGGCGAGGATCAGCCCCGGGAGTTTGTGGTAGGCGAAGAGGGATGATTCTTTGTCTGTCCCTTGCGTGATCGTCCAGAATGCGAGACTGCCGAAGACCATCGCCGGCAAGAAAAGACCCCGCGAGTGAAGGACCAACGGACTGGCTATGTACAAGAGGAAAACTATGCTCCCGATGAGGAGTTTGGTTTTTTCTGCACCGAGGATGACAGGGATGGTATAGACGTGATCGAGAGCGTCGCCCTTGATGTCCTTGAAATCTTTGATCGGAAGTGAGAGGGCATAGGCGGTAAAGAGGAAAAAGAGGAGAGGAAGAGGGAGTATCTCTAGGCTGTTTTCCGGAGACACGACGAGAAATCCGGTGATGAGTATGAGCATACCGGCGAAACCGGCGAGCGCGGTCGCGATAATCGGAAAGCGTTTGAGACGGAGCGGTGGGGCGGAGTATATCCATGCCACTGCCTGATAGCCGAGCAAGAGTAGGAGTGCGGAAAAGTGGATGATACCAGCGAGGATGAGGGAAGCGATGAAAAAAAGGATGCCGAATGTTTTGTAGAGTTCTATCGGAATCGTGTTTTGGATGAGCGGACGGGAAGTGTTTGTCTCTCTATCAATCCGTATGTCGTAGAGATCGTTGGCAACCACTGACGCCAGCCACGCACTTTCGATAGCCGCGAGCAATACAAAGGCGCCGATGATATGGAAGAAATCAATGCGGAGCGGAGCGTCGGTGAAATACAAAGCGAGAAGCATCCCGATGAAGAGGAGCCCGCCGTGATAGATGAGCTGGGGGAGGCGGGCATTTTTCCAGAGCGCGATGAAATACTCTGGGTATGTGCGCCAGAGGGTCAGCCCCGTCAAGAGGATGGCGAGCGCTCCATAGACAATACTCATCTTGGCATTGAGTACGCTCCGGAAGTCCGTGAGATTGCGAGAAAAAATAGATTCCGGTGTGAGGAAGAGCCCGGCGACGTCATTCTGGTTGATGGCAAGAAAACTTTTTTGGAAGGCGAGGATACCGAGCGTCAGCCACGAGGGAAAGGTCCCGAGGACAAAAAGAATGGTGTAGGCGCCAAGTGCGACGAGGAGAGTTTTTGATACACGGCGGGATTTGAGAAACGTATACAAACCAAGCGCGAGGGTGACGATGACGACTTCAATACGGACACCATAAGTGATCCCCATCTCTGGCGTGTCGCCAAACAGCGTGACGTAGCGGGAGAATAGTCCGAGCAGACCATCGAACTCATAGAAACTCCAGAAACTCCCGCCCCGAAAAATAAGCGTATCAATGATCGGCGGCGTGAGGATGATGAGAAAACCGAAAAGGAGGACATTGGATGCCTGTGTAAAATTGA
>CAYGEA010000006.1:0-2190 GCA_964348835.1 uncultured Bdellovibrionales bacterium | reverse complement strand
GTGAGGATGATGAGAAAACCGAAAAGGAGGACATTGGATGCCTGTGTAAAATTGACTTTCCCTGCGTAACGGACGAGTGGTAGGAGGAGTAAAAACGAGCAGAGGAAGAACAGGAATGTATGCGTGAATTCGAAGAAGAAGTAGAAAAAACTGCGCTGTGCAAATCCGCCCAGCGTATTTTCCACGAGCAGCCGAACAATAATCAAAGAGAAAAAAGCGGTGACAAACGAAGCCAGCGTCAGCGGGGTGTTTTCGATAGCTTTGACTGTACGGTGGATGAAGGAATGGAGCATAGAGACTTATTTCAGTATGTGACGAACGGAGAAATAGAATACCCTCCCTGCAGAGTTAAGTATACCACCCACTTATTCGGATACTTACTATATCGATAAACAGCGGTCGCAGTTTATCGGTATAGTATATATTCTATTTCAACTTTGTTCTTTTGGTACGTTTGTTTGTTGGTGACACGTTTTCTATTGACGTTTGCCAGAGGGCTTCAAAAAACTGGAGGTAACTGCCGGCGATTTCTCGGTTGGTCAGGGTAAACGAAAGAAGCGGAGTGCCGAAAAAATTCAACACGACCTTGTCGGGCCAAATGTCCGTATCGACGAAGCCTTTTTCAAGGTGGGGAAAAATCCGGTATTCAAAATTGCGCCGCGTCTTTGCCATTTTGATGAGGGAGGCACTTTGCCCGGCAGAGCTGATATAGCGGACGCGGATATTCTTCGCATTGCGCAAGCGCTCGTACTCTTCCATTTTTGCCCCGATGGTATTGACATAGGAACTGCCGCCCCCGCCAATGACGCTGACCGTACTGCTCTCGGGCATTTCTTCCAAGAGACGGAATTCGTGTCCGACAAAAGCGCTCTCGCCCTGGAAGATTTCAAAGTCCTGCTGGTGAGCTCCGCTGAAACGATGCTCAAGCTCCTGGGCGATGGCTTGCGCCGTCAACCTCTTCTCATCTACGAGAGCGAGGAGTCTCTGCGGAGGATTGGCGCTGAATTTCTTTCTCCCGCGTTCCACGACGTGTTTAGCAAGACCGAGCGCCTCCAATCGCTCCAGAGCGCTGTAGACAAACTGTCCGTGGAGGCCGGTCGCCCGGATCAACATGGATGTACCGACGTTTTGGCAGGGGAGAAGAGCGAGATAGACCCGACTTTCCTTCTCTTGCAGGCCAAGGTTGGACAGTCTCTTCAAGAGGTGAGAATCATCAAGAATTTTTGACATACGAGCAAGAAAAGTCACTATTTAGGGCTTTCTTTATCAAGTATACATCATATTAATAATATCATCAATATCTATTGACACAAATTAATAAAGGTGCTATACTGGTTGTTGAAATTACTCAGCAGAGTGTTGATCAATTTCTCCCCATTCGGTGAAATACGAACGCAGTTGTGTCAGGTGTTTCGAAAAAGGCGGTAAGCTTTAGCACCTTAATTAATGATAAACTTAAAAGAGACTATGGCTACGCTAAAGGGCGTATCCTTAAATACTCCAACGGATTTATCCAAAGGAGTATGGGGTTTATCATAGACATGCAGGGAGCGGGCTGATATCCCGCTGGCAACAGAAGTTTCCCACCGCAAGGTCTGGAAATAAAACTATCAAAAACTCGGAGAAGTTTGTGAATCCACATTCTTCTCCTCTCTATTGAGAACTGGATGGAAACATCAAGTGCTCATTGAGATACAGTTCTTTGAAATCTGCAAAATCATTCGCACCAGCCTTAGGAGGGCACCATGTACAGCTTCAAAAAAACAGCAACAGTTCTGTTTAACGGCCATCAGGTAAAACTTGACGGCTTCAGAAAGTCGGGTTCCACCTACATCAATGTGAACCGACAGTATGTGGGTGAAGGCTGGTCCACATATCTCTATGCAATTACCTTCACCAACGGGAAGCTTGAACTTCTCTTTGCAGAGCGTCCGAGGACGGAGCACGGCCGTTATGTATGGCATGTGCTCGAGTGCCAGCCCGCCGACGAGGCCTCCTCGAGAGTCTTACGGGAACTGTTTGAGGAGACGGCCTACGAGGGCGAGGGTAGGTTTGCAAGAAAAGTACCCCTTGTATGGCCTTGGTAGGCATTTTTGGAGCGGGCTGATATCCCGCTGGCAACAGAAGTTTCCCACCGCAAGGTCAGGAAACAAAACTATCAAAAAACTTGGAGAAGTTTGTGAACCCACA
>CAYGEA010000005.1:20874-22118 GCA_964348835.1 uncultured Bdellovibrionales bacterium | reverse complement strand
GGAAAGACGAGCCATACGGAGGAGGCCTTTCATATAGAGGATGAGGGCATAATACTCATCGTATATTCGGTTGTGCTCATAGGGGTCTTCATGAGCGACGCGGAGTCTTTCGACCGTCTTCTGGGCGACAGTCCTCAAACCCTCTCTGAATATTTCTTTCCACTCGCTATGCTCTTGAGTGGGGAAGAAATCATCGATGGTGAATTTGCTTTCGTAGAGCGCAGGTCCCACTGATTCTATCTTGTGGCGCCAGCCTTCTTGGAAGAGTTTTGTGTACCATAGAGCAGCGTCTGTGTTGCTGTAGGCGATAAAAGCCTGGATCTGTTGCATGGGGGTGTGTGGCTGGGGATTTGCTGTAGTCATAGTCTCTACTCCTTTGAGTTGTATATACCGCACGGCTCAGTTGTCGTGACTGGGACTCTGATGCGGGTGGTTGTTAATGATCCAGTCTTTCCAATGGGAAAGGTATCTCTACGGTAGACCGAATCCTTTTTTCTGTCAGATGATTTTGTATTCTGTAAAAAAAGTTGACAGTTTCAGGGAAAGAGGTAAAATAGAGGTATGACACTGAAAATTCCACAAGCTGATGTATTGCGTGCCTCCGGATTGCCCGAGCGGGAGGCTTTGATATGGTACACGCTCAGTCGTGAGGGCGCGCAGAATATCAGCGACCTGTCGGCATTATCCGGACTGAATCGTCCGGCTCTGTATAAGCTCTTGCCGAACCTGATGAAGCGGGGATTGGTAGAGAAGACGCGTGTCGGCAAAAGAACGCATTTTGTCACGACAGGAAAAAAAGTATTGAAAGAGTGGCAGAACAATCAGGAAAGACGCCTCGATGGAAAACTTGCGGTTTTACCGGAAACGCCGCGGGAAAATATGTTGCCGGGGGATGTGTTAGTCTATCGCGGCAAGCATATCCGCAAAGTCTGGGAAGATGTCCTCTGTCTGCCGAGGGGATCGGTGTTTTATCGCTATGACGGCTATCCGGTCGGGACGCCGGTCGAGGAGTATATACCAGAGGGCTACGGGGCGACTATCCAGAAAAGGAATCTGGAACGCTTCGTGGTGACCAACGACGCCCTGCGACATTCGGCGTTCGAGCGACGGATAGAATGTGAATCGCGGATGTTGCCGAAAGCTTTCGGAGAATTTGATCAAGGCATCAGTCAGTTTATCTACGGCGACAAGATCGCGCTGGTGGACTTTACCACGGAAACCGCGTACGTCATCGTCAACAAAGC
>CAYGEA010000005.1:0-20774 GCA_964348835.1 uncultured Bdellovibrionales bacterium | reverse complement strand
AGATCGCGCTGGTGGACTTTACCACGGAAACCGCGTACGTCATCGTCAACAAAGCATTGGCAGAATATCATCGGACGCTCTTTCGTTTTCTTTTGAAGACGCTGAAGGAGTGATGAGGTGGTTTTTATATGCTTAGTAGGGGCGTCTGTTCGGGCGTCTTTTTTTTGTAAAGAAAAATGACACTTACAGTAAATCAGAGCGGAGCATCATTAAACGCGGTAGAGTGGAAGAGCTTTTGAAAAGAGGCTGGGATGGGGATCCGGAGTCTTTCTTTGGCAGAGAGATGGAGCAAGGAATATCCCTTGAGTAAAGGCTATTTCCGCTCAACTCTTGTTTCTGGCTCTGTCTTCAACCCTTGACAGAAGCAAAAAAGTGTGCTAAGATGGACGGTCGTAAATACAATCGTGTATTTGCGAGAGAGCAACTTAACAAGGAGAATATAGAGATGAAGATCAAAAGCCGTAGTGTTTCTGGGCTGGAAAAGTCAGGCTGGAATAAGGGCGAGGGTGATGTTGTTCTCGTCAATCCAGCGCTTGGAAAGGTTGTCCACGTAGCCGTCTGCAACGATGAAGGCAAGCCGCTCTATGACCAATTCCTCCACGCGGAACCGGTCGGCGCCGTCACGGTGCCGATGAACTCCAAAGGCGAAATCGGTATTATCACGGCGGTGCGACCGACCGCCAAGCCGGGGACTTACAGTTATCAGGAGTTTGAGAATGATTTCTCAAATTTGGGATGCGAGTCCATCGAGGTCCCACGCGGCTTCCCGATGAAGGACGAAATCGGCACCGAGACGGCGATGCGTGAAGGCGGTGAGGAGCTCGGCAGTCCCATCAAGTCGGTGTCACTGCTCGGTGAAATCACGCCGAACACGACATTTCACCCCCATCGCATTCCTGTCTATCTGGCGCAGGTAGACGAAAACTTCACCGGGCCGATGCCGGGTGATGTCAACGAGAAGATCCTGAAGGTGACGTGGGTCACCAAGGCGAAGCTCCTGACAATGGTTAGGGATGATAAAATCTATTGCGGCATGACCATGGCGGCTATCACGCTGGCCATTGCCAACGGCAAGTTTCTCTAAGTTTTGTGCAACGCTCGGGGCAGGAAAGTCATTGATTTCCCTGCCCCTTTCTTTTTTGAAGGACAGTATAATTGCCCAGGGTGGCTCATTTTTTTACAAAATGGTATGATGGAAAAGAATTATTGGTAAAGCAGTATTTGTTATGAAACTACTGGTTTGTGGTGGCGCGGGGTTTATCGGTTCCAATTTTGTTCGCTATTTTCTGGAAACGCATCCTGATGCCACGCTCGTAAATTACGACAAATTGACCTACGCCGGCAATCTGGAAAATCTGACTGGTGTAGACACTGATCCGCGCTATACCTTCGTGCAGGGGGACATCGTGGATTTGGAAAAGCTCAATGAGGTAATGGCGAAGCATGGTATTACCCACGTGATTAATTTTGCCGCCGAGACGCATGTGGACCGCTCTATTCACGGGGGTGCGAAGGAATTTGTTTTGACCAATACGCTCGGGACGCAGATGATCTTGGACGCGGTGCGGGAAAATGGCATAGAGAAATTTGTGAATGTTTCCACTGATGAAGTTTACGGAGCGTTGGATCTTGATACCGAGGAATTATTTACCGAAGCGACGCCTATTATGCCCAATATGCCCTACGCCGCCGCCAAGGCCGGAGGGGATTTGATGTGCAATGCCTATTTTGTCACGCACGGAACGCCGGTGATCGTCACACATTGCTCCAATAATTACGGACCGTATCAATTTCCCGAAAAACTCATTCCGTACTTCGTTTTCAAACTGATGAAAGGGGAGAAAGTGCCGATCTATGGTGACGGACTCAATGTGCGAGACTGGATCCACGTACGTGATCATGCCAAGGCTCTTGACCTCCTGTTGCATCAGGGAGAGTCAGGACAGATATATAATATCGGCTCTGATAATGAACGGAATAATTTGGAAATTACCCGGATGATTATTGGAATTTTAGGCAAGAGCGAAGAAATGATTGAGTATGTGAAGGACCGTCCGGGTCACGATCGGCGTTATGGTATTGATGCTTCAAAGATCACAGCGCTTGGCTGGCAGCCGGACTATCCGCGGGAGAAATTTGAGGCGGGATTGCGCGAGACGGTGGAATGGTACAGAACCAATACCGAGTGGGTAGAGAATCTCTGGAAACGCAAAGAGGAGATGAACGCGTGGCAAGAAACATTCTTAACGAAATAATGAAATAATGTTATGGAACTTCATTACAAAGTTTCAAAAGTGAAAAGCATTCAGGCGCCGAATTTCATTATGCATCCGGCGGAACTCAAAGACTTCATTGATTTCGAGGTGAAGCGCATATACTATATCACCGACACCACTGGTCCAACGGGCGCGCATTGTCATCTCCGAGAAAACGAATTGTTTGTCTTGGTGCAGGGAACGTGTACTGCCGTGGTGGATCGCGGACAAGGACTGGAGGAAATTCCGATGGAGATGAATGATGCTCATTATGTCGGCAATTATGTCTGGCACCATTTCAAGGATTTTTCTGCGAATGCTATCCTGTTAGCGCTTTCTTCGACCAACTACAACCCTGACCGCTCGGACTATATCGAGGATTATGACGAGTATCTTGAAGCGAGAAAGGAAAAGATGCAATAATTGATTTTTTGAATATGCCAAAGAAACTGTTGATATTGGGATCGCAGGGGATGCTGGGGCAGGAGCTTACGAAACTCTTTGCTCTGGATGTTGCGTATGCAGTGACAGCGTGGGATCGGGAGGATGTCGATATGACGGACTTCGCGGTATTCGGCGCGCGCTTGACACAAGAGCGTCCGGACATTGTCATCAACGCGGTGGCATACAACGCGGTGGATGCTTGCGAAAAAGACGATGTGGAATATGCCAAGGCACTCCTGCTCAACCGGGATGTGCCGGATTTTCTCGCCAAAAAGAGTGCGGAGCTGGGATTTTTGTTGACGCACTACTCGACGGATTGTGTTTTTGACGGAGCGTTGGAAGAAACGCCGACCAAGGCAGGGTGTTGCGGTGGCGGATGCTGCGGGAATAACGCCGCAAAATCCCCGAACTCTACAGCCGAAAAACTTGGCTATGCTGAAGGGGCATTGCCCAATCCGATCTCGCGATACGGGGAGAGCAAGTATGCCGGAGAACGCGCGGTACAGGAACACGCAGAACGGCACTATCTCATCCGTCTTTCAAGGCTGTTTGGCAAGCCGGGAGTATCATCAGAGGCGAAGCGCAGTTTTTTTGAAATTATGCTCGAAGCCGGACAGAACAAGACAGAGGTGCAAGTAGTGGACAGCGAGAAAAGCTGTTTCACGTACGCGCCCGATCTCGCACAGGCTACGAAGGAACTGATCGAGTCAGGAGATGCGTGGGGAGTCTATCACCTGCCGAACAGCGGCGGAGTGACGTGGTATCAGGCGGTGCACGAGCTCTATAGTCAGGTGGGACTCAAGACACCGATTATTCCCGTCGGTCCAGAAGCCTTCCCGCGCCCAGCCAAGCGCCCGCGCTACTCAGTCCTCCTCAACACCAAACGCCCGCCCCTCCGTCCGTATCAGGAAGCGCTCCGAGAATTCTTGCAGGCAAAGTAATGAAGAGAAAATTAAAACCGCTCCGGAGTGTATTCACGAGTTTGTGAATATTCCGGAGCGGATTTTTTATGTGGAGATTTTTAGTCTCTTATGAATGGTTTATAACCATCAAGTACTGCTTCGCCGATGATTCTTACTTTTTCGGCGCGCTCTTCGATGATGCTGACCTTACAGTCGCTAAAATGGGAGTATCTTATCCCGTTAAAAGCGCCAAGCGTAAAGTCTCTATCATTAAAGAAGATAATGCCGAGTGTGTCCCGTCCTTTTATATTATGTGTGACCAATCCGCTTTTACTAGTGTTTTTGGTCGTTGGTGGAACGGGGGGATTCTCGATGGCGCAGATGATCAGGTCGCGTGGTTTGGCGCTTTCTAAAACCGCCCGGTTTGTTTCTTGATACGGTCCCTTCACCACAGGTGTGGTTACCGTGTCAATCATCCAGATGATCAACAATCCTATGAAGAGGAGGAGGAATATTAACACTCCACCAAAACGTAGCTGGTTCATCAAGTATGACATTTTGCTTCTCCTTTGAGCTTGGTTGAGCTAGTTGAGATTCATCTGGTTTACTGCGTGAATTATCGGGAAACCGATGATGACTTCCGTAATTATTGCAGCTACCATTATTACCGATCTTGCTAGTGTTCTTGGTAACTCGATGAGGGCGCACGAGAAGATAACGGCGTTCAGGAAGACTGCTATGATTCCTAAGCTAATGTGTGTAGTACTCATCATTCTCTCTCCTTGTTTGAGGGGGGACACGGTGTAGGCAGTTTTTAACGAACATTTCATTATACACCTTTTTTAGGTTACTGTCAATAGTGCGGGGAGGGGATTTATTTGGTAGTATGACAATGTTGTTATGCGTTTACTCTACAAAGTTATGCAAAAAAATTCGCTCAAAAATGGAGACAAGGAAGTGTTCGCCGCGATCCGAGGAGAAGAGAAGCGTCAGGAAGAAGGGCTGGAGATGATCGCGTCTGAGAACTATGTCTCGACGGCGGTTTTGGAAGCGCTCTCGACGGTACTCACGAACAAATATTCCGAAGGCTATCCGGGCAAGCGCTACTATGGCGGACAAGAATTTACCGATGTCATCGAACGCCTGGCGATCGCGCGGGCGAAGAAATTGTTCGGGGCGGAGCACGTCAATGTCCAGCCGCTCTCCGGCGCCCCTGCCAATCTCGCGGCGTATGTGGCGCTCCTCAAGCCCGGAGACACGGTGCTCGGGATGGATCTCTCGCACGGCGGTCACCTGACGCACGGACATCCGGTGACGTTTCCGGCGCAGATCTATCGTTTCGTGCGCTACAAGACGGAGGCAGACGGGACGATTGATTACAAAAAATTGGAGGCGCTGGCGAAAAAAGAAAAACCAGCGTTAATTCTTGCCGGATTTTCTTCGTACACGCGCCAGCTCGACTATGCTAAGTTCGCCGAGATCGCCAAGAAAGTCGGTGCCTACACGATGATGGATATGGCGCACATCGCCGGTCTCGTCGCGGGCAAAGTCGTGCCGAATCCCGTGCCGTATTTCGATATCGTGACGACGACGACGCACAAAACGCTCCGCGGACCGCGAGGTGGGATGATACTTTGCAAGCAGGCGTTCGCCGCGGCGGTGGACAAGGCGGTGTTTCCGGGGCTCCAAGGTGGACCGCATATGAACATCATCGCTGCCAAAGCGGTGGCGTTCGGCGAGGCGCTCCGACCGGAATTCAAACGATACGCCAAGCAGGTTTTGAAAAACGCCAAAGTGCTGGAAAAAGAAATGACCCGGCGCGGATACAAAGTCTTGTTCGGCGGGACGGAGAATCATATGATTATGGTGGATGTCTTCGCCTCTTGTGGAGTGCCGGGAAAAATCGCGGAGCAGACGCTCGACGCGGTCGGGATAACCGTGAACAAGAATATGACGCCGGATGATCCGCGGCCGCCCTTTGATCCGTCCGGTATCCGCATCGGCGTACCAGCGATCACCACGCGCGGGATGAAAGAAAAAGAAGTGAAGGAGCTCGCAGGTATCATCGACGAAGCCATTCGTCATCACGGCGACGAAAAAGTATTGAAGCGCCTTCATCAAGCAGTGAAAAAAATGTGCAAGCGATTTCCATTGTATAAATAAAAAAATATGAAAGGAATTATTTTGGCAGGAGGGACGGGCACGCGGCTTCTGCCGCTCACGGCAGTGGCATCGAAACAGTTGTTGCCGGTGTATGACCGGCCGATGATTTTTTATCCGCTCAATACGTTGGTGAAGGCGGGGATCAAGGATATCCTGATCATCGTGTCGCCGGAACATTCGGGGAACTATCTCAATCTGCTCGGCTCGCTTTTGGAAAAGTACGACATCAACATCACGTTTATGGTGCAGAGGAGCCCGCGCGGTTTGGCGGATGCGTATGTGCTGGCGGAAGATTTCTTGGACGATGAATCCAGTACGATGGTGCTCGGAGACAATGTATTCGAAGACGACTTTACGGAAGCTATCCGGACGTTTGAGAAGGGCGGGAGGATTTTTGCCAAAGCGGTGACTGATCCGGAGCGTTTCGGCGTGGTGGAGTTTCACGGAGAGCGGCAGGAAGTGATTTCGATAGAGGAGAAACCGAAGGCGCCCAAGAGCAATTTCGCCATACCGGGTATCTATATTTTTGACAAGGAAGCTTCTCGGATTGCCGCTACTTTGAAGCCTTCGGCGGCGCGAGGAGAGTTGGAAATCGTGGATCTCCATCGCCGGTATCTGGAGCAGAAACAGTTGGATGTGCGCGTGATGGAAGGCGCGTGGTTCGACACGGGCACGCACGATGCCCTGTTGGAAGCGGCAGTCTATGCCAAAGAAAAAAAATTGGGCGAGCAGTTCGATCCGATCATCAGCGAGGCGCTTGCCGACTTCAACAAAGAATACAAGCGGATGGTGGCGCTCAAATCTTAAAAAAATACCTATGATGCTTCAAGCTCCGAGAAAAATCAAAAAAGCTATTCTGCCGGTGGCAGGCTTCGGGACGCGGTTCTTGCCGGCGACCAAAGCCCAGCCCAAAGAAATGTTGCCGGTCGTGGATAAGCCGGTCGTGCAGTATCTGGTCGAGGAAGCGGTGGCCTCCGGCATCGAAGAAATCATCTTCGTTACGGGACGGGGCAAGCGCGCCATCGAGGATCATTTCGACGTGTCATATGAATTGGAGGACACGCTGGTAGAAAAAAACAAGCACGACCTTCTGGAAACCGTGCGGAAGATTTCCGGACTGGCGAAGTTTTCGTATGTGCGTCAGCCGGTACCACTCGGCGATGGGCACGCGCTTCTGCAGGCGGCGCATTTGGTGGATGACGATGAGTCCGTTCTCGTGATTTTTGGTGACTGCATCTATGATGGTCTCGTACCGGCGTCGAAACAATTGATGGATGCCTACGCTCTCTATCAAGCGCCGATTATCGGACTTTCGGAAGTCGCTTTGGAGGATGTATCGAAATTCGGTGTTATCGGCGGCGAAAAGATAAACGAGCGCGATTGGCTCATTACCGATATGGTGGAGAAACCGAAACCGGAAGACGCGCCCAGCCGTTCTGTCGCCGTGGGCAAATACATCATCACGCGGGATGTGTTCGATACGTTGGCTACGATGAGTCAGGGTAAATCAGGGGAGATCCGTCTGGCGGACGCGTTTGAAATCATGCTCGAAGAGAAGAAACCGCTCTACGGACGGATGCTCGATGGCACTTGGCTCGACACGGGGGACAAATTCAACTTTTTGTGCGCGACGATTCATCTGGGACTGAAACATCCGGAAATCGGCGAGCGTCTGCGTGATTATCTGAGAAAACTTTCTTTATAGGTATTTTTTGGTAATAGAGTGAGTCACTTACAATCTATGTACTGGATATACCTGACTTTTTTCGTGCTCATCATCCTGACTCCCAAAATCATTCAGGGGGGAGCTTTGTTTTTTCGTGAAGAAGATATCGAGTCGCTGGTCATATTCTGTTTCGGCGTATTGGGGTTTGCGCTGTATCTGGCCAAGGAGAAGGCATTACTCCGGACTTTTCAAGAAAAGCTCCATCTGCAGAAGCAGAAGAACATTATTACCAAGGATCTTTCGGATTCTTATTCCTATATCGGCGGATTGAACCGGAAATTCGACGTTGTCAAGGAGCTTATTTTCCGTCTCCCGAAAGATACTGCGGAGACGCTCCGAAAAAAACAACCCGAATCATTCCAATCGATTCTTGAAGCCGCGCAGGTGTTTGCAAAATCCGAGAAAGTGTCGCTTCGTTTCATCGACACGAAAACCAAAAGTATCAAGAAAATACTGGAGAGTAGTCGAGGCAAAACATTCGACGGATTTGATGCCGAGACGCTTCTTTCGTCAAAAAAGACGTTTTGGGAAGAGCAAAATTTTGCGATCGCGAGGTCGCCTCTGCAGGCGAGGGGCATCGCGGCCTATATCATATTTTACAAGACGAGCAATCACATAGAAGACGCGGATGTTTTCAAAATCCTGGCATCGCAGGCGCTGCTCTTGTTTTCTCTCGAGCGTTCCGTGATCAAGGAGGAGCAGCCGGTTTCTGTAAAAAAATGAACTATGCGCATCGGAATAGACGCTCGTTTCTATGGGTCAGTTGGCAAGGGCTTAGGTCGGTATACGCAGAAACTCATTGAAGGTCTTGAGGCGTTTGATACGGACAATGAATATTTCATTTTTTTGGGACGGGAGAATTTTGGCGAATACATACCGAAACACCCTCGCTTCAAAAAAGTATTGGCACGGTATCCGTGGTATGGTTTTTCCGAGCAATTCCTCTTTCCGTTTTTACTCCTCCGCTATCGTCTCGATCTGGTTCACTTCCCTCATTTTAATGTTCCCTTTTGGTATCCGAAGAAATTTATCGTGACTATCCATGATCTGATCCTCCTCCATTATCCGACACTCAGGAATACGACCCGCCCCGCGCTCTTGTACATAATCAAATTCAGAGCCTATCGTCTCATCATCGCCTCAGCCATCCGTCGTGCACGGCATATTATCACTGTTTCTCAGTTTACGGAGCAAGACATAGCGGAACGCTACCCGTTCGCCCAAGAAAAAATGTCCGTGACCTACGAGGCGACTGATTTGTTTTGTTCGTTTGTGTTACCGAGAGAAGAACGAGCGCTGCTCGGGCGTTTTTTGCTGTTACGATCGGATACTCAGGCTATGCCAGAAAAGAAGACGCGTGATATACTACGACCATACGTCCTCTATGTCGGCAATGCCTACCCGCATAAAAATCTTGAAGCGCTCTTACGGACGGCCGCCGTTTTTCCTGATATGATTTTCGTACTGGTCGGCAAAGAGGATTATTTCTATTTGCGACTGAAACAATCGGCAAAACAGAGAGGGTTGAAGAATGTGTTGTTTACCGGTTTCGTGGATGACCATCAGCTGAACACTCTGTACCGATTCGCGGTCTGTTATCTCTTCCCGTCGCTCTATGAGGGTTTCGGTCTGCCACCCCTCGAAGCGATGGCGCGCGGTCTGCCGGTACTTTCTTCGGATCGGGGATCGTTGCCGGAAATTCTCGGGAGTGCGGCGCGCTACTTCGATCCGCAAGTCGAGGGATCGCTCGAAAAAGCTTTGGCAGCGATATTCGGATCGGAGGCGTTGCGAAGTGAGCTCTCGGAGCGGGGGTACGAGCAGGCCGCCCGCTATAGCTGGGAAACGATGGCGAAAGCGACGCTGGCGCTGTACCAGGAGAGTATTCAAAACAAAAAATGAAAATGAACAATCGGTATGGCTTCTTCTCCTCATAGTAATCGTTCTGCTCATCTTGCGGATATTCGCCCGCCTAGACTCGGCGAGGCTTGTCCATCTAGACCTCTGCCTCGATTCGGTGAAGCGGGCGGCGAGATCGGACCATCATCGTCATCAGGAATCTTTCTTTCGTCGGAGAGAGAGACAGAAAGACAAGCAGCAAGAGCTTTTCCTAAAGAGACGGTATCTTCCGCTTATTGTGCAAGCGATGCCGATCCTTTTGTGCCTCCCGTGTGGATGTCGCGTTCTTCCTCGAACAGGAGGTATGCCGGAACGCGCGGCCGATTTTCGAAGCGCCTGCGTTTTGTCTCAGCTACAATCATAGGTATTCTTTTGCTGGTCGGGGGAATCTTTTTTGGCGTGAAAAGCGTGCTGGAGAGTAAAAAAAATAGAGAGAAAAACGGGGAGAACGGATATGCAAATCTCGCTTTGGCGGTCGATACTATTCAGGCAGAGCAGTTTGACAGATCGCTGGGGCATTTCAACGAGGCATATCAGGCATTTTCTCGCGGTGCTGACGATCTCTCATCATGGGGAGGGCTCCTGATTGACGCGACGCGTTTTATTCCTGGACTTTCCCGTGTCGCCTCCGGAAAAAATGCGCTTTTGGCGGGGAAATATTTTGCAGAAGCAGGTATACCGCTGGCAGAAGTTGCCGAGGAGATTTCACTTTCCAAGGAAACGTACGCGCAGGGCGAAAAAATATCGCTTTTGGACTTCTTGAAACGTATCAAGCTTCCTCTCAGTACAGCGACCGCATCGTTGGTTCTCGGTAATGAAGCGCTGGAAAAAGTGAGTGTTGGTGATATTCCAGAGGAGAAGCGCGAGACATTCCTTCTGATGCGGCAAAATCTCCCGGTGCTTATCGGGCTTATCAAAAAATTCGAGCAGAATGAAGTGTTGCTGGAAGAGCTGTTGGGCGGCAACGGACCGCGCAAGTACCTCTTTTTGCTTCAGAATAACCACGAGTTGCGCGCGACAGGGGGATTTATCGGGAGTTACGCATTACTTGATGTCAATGACGGAGTCGTTCGGCGCTTTTTCATCGACGGTATTTTCAATCCCGACGGCCAGTTGAAAGAAAATATCGTTCCGCCCCAGCCGATTCAGAAGATCAGCGCCGGATGGAGTCTCCACGACAGCAATTGGTTTCCGGATTTTCCGGTTTCGGCGGAAAAGGCTATTTTTTTCTATGAGAAAACCGGCGGACCGACCGTCGATGGCGTGATGACGCTGACGCCGACCGTGATGCAGAAGCTGCTCGCCGTGACCGGACCGATCACGCTTCCTCAGTATGGGTTGACGGTGGATGCTGAGAATTTCATCCCGATCATTCAGGAACAGGTAGAAACGAAGTACGATAAGGAAGAGAATCAGCCGAAGAAAGTACTGGCGGATCTTTCTGTCCTGCTCCTCGAAAAAGTATTCGCTTCTCAGGATCCGGCGGAATGGTATCGGACTTTGGAGGCGTTGGTCGAGGGGCTCAATGAAAAACAGATACTCCTCTATATGCGTCATCCGGAAACGGAAGCGCTCATTGACGCGGCTGGTTGGTCGGGTCGGGTGCTTTCGGCGAGCAAGGATTATCTCTCGGTTATTCATACGAATATCAACGGTTACAAGACGGACGGCGTCATCGATGAGACTATTAGACATCAGGCGGAAATCAGCGCGGATGGCTCCATCATCGATACGCTCTCGATCACGCGTACGCACCGTGGCGGACAGACGCCGTACGATTGGTGGAATAGGGTGAATGCGGATTATCTGCGCGTGTATGTGCCACAAGGGTCGGAGCTCCTCTCTGTCAAGGGGACGACGTGGGAATTTCCTCTAGCCCCGCTCAATTACGAAGCGCTCGGTTTTCGACGCGATGCCGATGTGGAACGCGAAGAAAAGAACCTTACCATCGATGAGAAAAGCGGTACGCGCATCTATCAGGATGCCGGCAAGACCGTCTTCGGATCATGGGTATATGTCAGTCCCCAAGAATCGGTCACCGTCGAGTACCGCTATCGTCTGCCATTCGCTGTTGCTATGGACAAGATCAGCGCTGGCGATGTTGGCACGTACTCCGTGCTCTATCAGAAGCAATCCGGCTCAATTGGAAGCCGGCTCTTTTCCTCGGTCGTGTTTCCGGAGACGCTCAAATCAGTTTGGCAGTTGAATGGAAATCTGCTACCGTATGGACGTGAATGGAAACTTGAAACATCGATGAAAACGGATATTTTTGCCGGTATGGTTTTTGGTGCATCAAATAAATAACAATATGGTCAGACGACTTATCGGCACGCTTACTTTTTGGAGCAGCTCACCCAGCACAACGATTGGGGGAGCGGCTCTGCTTATCGCTCTTTCGGGTATCGTGAGCCGGATACTCGGATTCTTGCGTGATCGCATTTTGGCTTCCCAGTTTGGTGCGGGAGATACGCTTGATGCCTACTATGCGGCATTCCGGATACCGGATTTTATGTACAGTATGCTGGTAGTGGGCGCGCTTTCCGCGGCGTTTATTCCGGTATTTACCGGATTGATGAGCGAGAAAAAAGAAGCGGAAGCTTGGCGCTTGACGTCAGGTGTTTTGCATCTGATGCTTTTTTCCTTGGGAGTTTTTTCTTTTGGGGGCATCATTTTTGCTCCCTGGCTGGTGGATCTGATGGTTCCGGGATTCGACGAGGAGAAACAAGTGCTGGTTGTTCTGCTAACACGTATTATGCTGCTGAGTCCGATTTTTCTCGCGATCAGCGCGGTGTTCGGAGGAGTGCTGGTATCTTTCAAACAGTTTGTCGCTTATTCGCTGGCGCCGATACTCTACAATATAGGTATCATTTCTGGAGTAGTTTTTCTGACGCCGGTTTTTGGTGAAGCGGGGTTGGCTTGGGGCGTGGTAATCGGATCATTGTTTCATATGCTCGTCCAGTATCCGTCCCTGCGTCGTTCCGGATTTCGCTATCAATGGCATTTTCTGGATGTGTGGAAAGATCAGTCCGTCCGGCGCGTGATGAAGTTGATGATACCGCGTTCGCTCGGTATGGGGGTCAGTCAGGTGGGTCTGCTGCTGGTTACCCTGTTCGCTTCGACGCTCGTGTCCGGAAGCCTCGCGGTCTTCACTCTGGCAAACAACATTCAGAGCGTACCACTGGGATTATTCGGCATCGCTTTTTCGCTCGCCGTCTTTCCATCGCTCAGCCTGCTTATCGCCGAAAAGAAGGGAAAAGATTTTTTTAGGGTACTTTCGCAGACTGCGCAGCGCATCTTGTTCTTCGTCTTGCCGCTCAGCATCTTTATGATTATTTTCCGCGCCCAGTTCGTGCGTGTCATTCTCGGTGCCGGCTCTTTCAATTGGGAAGATACCATTATGACGTTCGAAGTACTGAAATTCCTCTCTATCAGCCTGTTTGCTCAGAGCCTGATACCGCTTTTCGCGCGTGCTTTTTTCGCGCTTCAGAATACCAAAACCCCGCTGTACATCGCTCTCATCAGTGAGGCGGTACATATCATCCTCATTCCGATTCTCCTTCCGGAATATGCGGTCCTCGGGCTGGCGATCGCGTTTTCTGTCGGTAGCATCCTCAACATCGTGCTCTTGTATATCGCCTTGAGGAAGCAGGTCTCAGCGTGGAATGACCGCGTATTTTTTCTGCCGATCACCAAGATCTTTTTTGCGGCGGCGGCGGCGGGAATCATCGCTCAAGCTTCGAAATCTGTTTTTGCGCTCACGACGAATGAGCTGGATACTTTTGTCGAGGTGTTTCTCCAGCTCGCGGTGGGACTGACAATCGGCGGCGTATCATTTGTTTTTTTCTGCCACTGGTTTCAGGTGGGAGAATTGCAGATGGTGCGACGTTTTCTCTTCTGTAAGATTTTGCGGCAACCGGAAACGGCGGCTTTGGCGGAAGACCACCCGGAACGCGGTGACTGGTGATCGGGAGAGGCTTCTTCAATCCTCATCTGAAGCTCACTGTTACTCACCTCAGTCCAGCCACCAAAAGAATTTTTTGGCTCTCGTTTCACACTGTGTGAAGAAGGCCTCTCGGTTCGGAAAAATGAGCTTTTCCGCCGTTGATTGGGGGCTGATGTTTCCGGTAACCGAGAGGTCCTGATGAGTGGTGAAATGGAGACAAAAAATTACTTTTGGCGGCTGGACTATTATGATTCAGGATAGGATGTAAGTTATGCGTCTTGTCAAAAAGCAGGAGGGATGTTACAGTGAGAGCATTAATAATTTTGTACTGATATGGCAAATCCCAAGCAAAGACATACAAGACACCGCCGCGACCGCGCCCGCAAACAGTATGATGTCACGCTCGTCAATACGACCGAATGTCCGAAATGTCAGGCGCCGATACTGACGCATCGCGTGTGTCCGAAATGCGGAACGTATAAGGGCAGGGAAATGGTATCTACCGCACCAAAACTCAAGAAAGAGAAAAAAATCGCATAAGATCAAAAAAGCGTCCTCTCGCTTTAGAGACGCACACTTTTTTCTGAGAGCTTGTCTCACAAAATCAAAATGGCAAATAGGCATCTTCAAAGATCAATAGCGATGCAGTCTCTCTTCGAGTGGGACTTTCACGGGAGACACGATGAACGTTCTCGTGATATGCTCAAGCGCAACCTGCTTGAATTCGGACCGGGATTGGAGGAGGCAGTTTTTGCCAATCATTTGGTGGAAGGGACGCTTCAGGAACGAGCCACTATCGACAAGTTGATTGAGAAATGCGCGCCGGAGTGGCCCCTCGAACAGGTGACCGTCATCGACCGCAATATCCTCCGTCTGGGAATATATGAGCTGATGTTCGGGAATTATGATGAAGTTCCTCCCAAGGTGGCTATCAATGAGGCGATCGAGCTGGCGAAGACGTTCGGGAGCGACAGCAGCCCGCGCTTCGTGAATGGCGTACTGGGGACGATCTACCGCGAAATGGGGGAGCCGATGAAAGATGATATCTCGGAGAATCACAAGCGTAATCTTGAGGAAACAGCGAAGAAATCTGCCAGAGGCGCGCACATTGGCGAAAAATCAGTATCGACGAACAAGACTATGAAGATTTCTGCCAAAAAGAAGGCATAATACTCAAGCACTTCCGCGCTTTTTTCTTAAGAACAGTACGAAACACGATGGAAAGCCCGATTGATTTGGAAAAATTCAAAAAGCAACTGGCGATCGATATCAAGAACCCCGATCTTTTTCAGGAGGCGCTGACGCATCGATCATATCTCAATGAACACAAAGAGTACAAGCACCCCCACAATGAGCGTTTGGAGTTCCTAGGCGACGCGGTACTTGAATTGTCCGTGACGCGCTATTTGTTCGACCATTTTGAGAACCCGGAAGGAGAGCTGACCAGTTTCCGCGCGGCACTGGTCAATGGCGATATGCTCGGGACCATCGGACGGGAGCTCGGATTGCAGGATTTTCTCCTGATGAGTCGCGGTGAGGCCAAGGATACTGGTCGGGCGCGCGGGTATCTGATAGCCAACGCTATGGAGTCGGTTATCGGGGCGATCTACCTTGATCAGGGGTATGATGCGGCCGATGATTTCATTGCGAAGCATATAATGACACGGCTTGATGAAGTCTTAGTGCAAGGTCTGCACACCGATCCGAAAAGCCGTTTTCAAGAACTCGCCCAAGAAAAAACCGGCATCACTCCGAATTATCGGGTTTTGAAGGAGTGGGGGCCGGATCACGACCGGCATTTCACGGCAGGGGTGTTTTTGGAGGAGACGCTCATCGCTGAAGGTGAGGGCGCCTCAAAACAAGATGCCCAGCGCGAAGCGGCCAAAGAAGGATTGCAGAAGAAGGGCTGGGTATGAGCTTTGTGAAGCGAAAAGCCGAAGGATGCGAATTTTCGCGTCTTTTTCTTTTGCCTTGGAATGAGGTATACTACAGAAGAATAAGGTAGTATGTATTATGTATCAGGCAAAGAGTCTGAGTATTTTCTTTGCATTCATACCTAATACTTGATTCTTAATACCTGATACTGTTTCAAAAATGTATTTGAAGAAATTAGAAATCAGCGGATTCAAGTCCTTTGCCAATAAAACGGTATTGGATTTTTTGCCTGATTGCGATGTTGCCAGTAGTGAAAAGTGCGGTATTACGGCGATTGTCGGTCCAAACGGATCAGGTAAGTCCAATGTGGCTGACGCGATACGTTGGGTGATCGGCGAGCAGTCGTTGAAAAACCTGCGCGGGAAGAAATCCGAAGACGTGATCTTCGCTGGTACTGATAAGAAGGCGCGGCTCGGCACCGCATCCGTCACGATTTTTTTTGATAACTCCGACAAGCGCATCCCGATAGAATTTTCGGAGGTATCGATTACGAGAAAAATAACACGCCGCGGCGAAAGTGAATATCTGATCAATGGCGCCCGTGTGCGTCTGCTTGATATCGTGGATCTTTTAGCGAAAGTCGGTATCGGTAAGGATAGCTACTGTGTCATTACTCAGGGTATGTCCGACTCCGTACTCTCTGCGACGCCGATCGAGCGTCGTTCTATTTTCGAAGATGCGGCAGGCGTGAAGCAGTACCAGATCGAAAAGGAGCGCGCGCTTCGCAAATTGGAGAGCACGCGTGAAAATCTGGTGCGAGTAGACAGCTTGACCGCGGAAATTGAACCACATCTGAAGAATTTGCGCCGTCAGGCGGAAAAAGCGTCGCAAGGCAAGGACGTAGCAGAAAAACTTCGTTCAAAACAGCTGCTGCTCTATGGTTTTCTCTGGGATACCTTCCAGCACGAGCGCGGTGCGTTGATGAATGAACGTGACAAGGCAGAGCGGGAAGTGTTTGATCTGGAAGTGGCAACCAACACACTCGAGCGTGCTGTGACGGAAGCTTCTGCAACGATGGAAAATCAAATCGAAGAAGAGAAGCTCAATAAAGAGCTCCGATTTTCCCGCGAAGAAGCCAATACGCTTCACCGTGACCGGAGTATTATTCTCGGAAAAATCGAGATTGAGAAAGAACGCCAGAAACCTGAAGAGGTCGTACGCGTCATACCGGTAGATTTGCAGTATGTACAAAGGGCTCTCGAAGATATTCGCTCTGACCAATCCGTGCTGATAGAGCGTCTGGAGAATGTCGAAAAACTCGAAGATCTGCAGGATATCCGCGAGTTCGCGCAGGTTATCAAACAGAAACTCTACGATATTCACGAGAAAGCCGGTGAGGGAAGCGTCAAAGAATCGCAGATGGTTGTCCTGCCGGATGATGCGATGCGGATGAGTAATGAACGTTTGGATAATTTCTCGAAAGAGAAAGCATCGTACGACAAACGTTTGGAAATCTTGGAGAACACTATCGCAATGAAGGAGCAGGAGTTGATTGTTCTCCGTGAAGCCAATCGTACCAGTCGGGAGACTTTTTTTGCCAAAGAAAAAGAATGGCGTGAGAAAAGTGCACTCTTGACGCGCTTGAAAGATCAATTGAACGAAGTGAGAGTGCGATTGGCTCGGGTAGAGGTCCGTGAGGAGGACTTGATTCTCTTGGTCCGTGAGGAGCTCTTGATGGATGTCAATGACCTGAAATACGATGGGACGCCCGTGGAACGCGATCGGCTGGAGCACGAGATCGCCCGTCTCAAGGTGGAGGCCGAACATATCGGTACGATTGATCCTCTGATTGTGGAGGAATATCAGGAAACGGAGAAGCGCTTTGAATTTTTGACGCGCGAGTCGGCGGATCTCAAGCAGGCAACGGAATCTTTGCGGGTGGTGATCAAGGAGATGGAACAAAAAATCGATACGGTTTTTCACGAGGCTTTCAAAGAGATTCAGAAGAAATTCACCGCGTATTTCAAAATTATTTTCGGCGGAGGCAAAGCGGAACTCAGTGTCGTCAAGATTCGTCCGCGCCAGAGGGGTGTTGAAGAAGCATTTGAAGAGGAAGCGACTGAACAGGTTTTAGGGGAGAGGGGAGAGGGGAGAGGTGTTGATGAAAAAATGCAAGACAGTGATGTGCTGGGAATAGAGATTTTTGCCTGTCCGCCCGGCAAAAAAATCACCAGCCTCTCGATGCTCTCAGGCGGCGAGCGTTCGCTGACGTCTCTGGCGCTCCTTTTTGCGATCATCTCGCATAATCCGCCGCCATTTGCCGTGCTGGATGAAGTGGAAGCCGCGCTCGATGAAGCCAATTCCCGACGTTTTGGAGTGATGCTCCGCGAGCTATCCCGAGAGACGCAATTCATCGCTATCACCCACAATCGCGAGACGATGTCGCAGGCGGGACTGCTCTATGGCGTCACAATGGGCGCGGATGGGGTTTCCCAGCTGCTCTCCATCCGTCTCGACCAAGTCAGCGAAGACGGCAAATTGACCTAGGTGGTAGAGTCATTTTTTTATGTTATAGTAACGCGTGTATTCGTATTAATTCAAAATAAAAAATGTATGAATTTTATAATCAATTGGAAGAATGTAGGAGTGATGTTGATAATTGTCTTGGTGATAGGGGGTGCCTTTGTTTTTATTGCCAAACAAATGATTGAGCAGAAAGATAGTGCGTCGGTACAGTCGTTGAATATGCCGTCAGGAATCAAAAAAACAAGCGAGAATGTCGGCGAGAAAGTTGTGCCAATCATGCCTGCTGTAAAATTTTATCAGAACCAAAAGTACGGATTTAGTTTCAGTTATCCTGGAAATTATAAAACTCAAGCAACTGATACCGAACAAGAATCAGCAGGAGGAGTTATTTATTTCCTCCAATTAGGTGATGAGACAGTAGCAGATTTTGAGACTGATTTTGAAAAGGGTATTATAATCACTGTTAGAAAAATAGAAGCAGGAACTCGTATCGCTGATGATCATTTGGCAGAACCTAATGGTATGGATCCAATTTCACAAAAAGACATACTTATTAATGGCCTTAAGTGGCGGGTATATAATCAGGATGAAGGGGGTGTGTATGTTGTCACAGACGATAAATATACCTACACTATATCTGCGGGCAGTGAAGCAAATAAGACAACTAAGGATAATTTTCCAAAAATACTTGCATCGTTCAAACTCAGTAAATGATAGTTGCCCGAATAGTATTGCGTGTCACGGCATCTCTTTGAATCTGGTAATGGAAATAAAGAAGTGTAAACAACACTGTTCATTCTTACCTATAATTATAAAAATATGGACTCAAGAGTCAGCTGGAAAAATGTGGCGGTGATTTTGGTCATCGTGGTGATAGTGGGAGGACTGTTTGTTTTTGTCGCTCAACGATTAATGAGTGGAGTGAAGACCAATGTGTTATCTGGTCAAGAAACAACGTCATCAAAGGGTGTTGGTGTGTCCGATACTGAGACCGCAGGTGGTGCAGCCCGTCATGATGGTATAGCCACGGGCAAAATCTTTTATAGCGGATCTACCCTCAATAATAATATTTTTTCTTATGATACAAAGACCGGGGAAACGGTGCAATGGACGAACTATCCCCAACAAAAAGAAGATGCCGATGGAAATTTAGATGGCCCATTTCACGATCTCGATAATATAAAAGTGATTGATGAAAATACTCTTGGTTTCGGAGGTGATAATATCCTTGCGGATGACTCTGGCGAGGGTATTTATACTCTGGATCTCAGAACGAAAATGATCACCGAAAAGAAAAGGCTGGATAAGGATATGCAGCTTTCTTCTCTAGATTTCACTTCGACTGACAGATTTGTTTATGCTGTTGTTGTAGATGATCCAGAGGGTATGCAATTATGGGAAGTGTCTCTTATGGAGAACGGATCTGTAAAGAATATCCAGGAAAGAACTAAAACAGGCAATGTTTCCGTCGAGGCACAGTTCTCACCAGACGGAAAATATGTAGCAGCAGAGCTGAGTGGGGAGGGGGTGGGGAGCAACGTCTTTCTTTATAATTTGGCCAATGGTTCGCGACAAGTGATTGCTGATGTATGGAGTCCGGTATGGATAGATAACGTGACAATCGGGTATATGGGTGCTAATAAAGATAGGGATGGGAATCTACCATCCCCATACTATTATTATGAGTATACTATAAATACTCAAACAGTGAAGTCAAAAACTGAAGCGGGCGCTCCGAAGTTTGATGCTTCGCCTTTAAAAGGCGAGGGCAAGATGTTGTATAGTGTTTATGATGATGCTCAAGTGTGGTTGTATGATTTGAATACACAGACAAGGAGTAAGGTTTTGGATAATGCCATTAGTGGTGTTTGGGTGACACCGACAGTGATTGCTGTTAAAAATGTTGTAAAAACATGCAATGATGAGGCTAAGAATTATCGAGATCAATGCGGTTTTCCGGGCGGAGATTATGATGTTGTATCAATAGATATATTCGATCTTGCGAGTAATACCAAAATAGGCACTATGAGTGGTGATTGGAGCGAAGGGGACGAGATTACCTCACTCTATGAGCAGTAAGAGGTGGAGAGATTGGAAAAATGACAGAGAGTAAACAAACTCCGCATTTGAAATGGGGAAATTTTGACAGGGGAATTTTTCTCTTGACAAAATCATTATAAAGGTGTATAATGTATGGTTAGTAAGGATTGTTGTTGACTTAACAATTTCCCTGTAATAAGGGTTCAAAGGAGGGGACAAATGAACAAAGTGCTCATTGCTATTGCTGTTTTTATGAGCGTCGCGCTATCCATATCTTCGGCTTTTGCTGACGATACGGCAGAGACGGTAGAACGAAAAGAAGTAATCAGGGGTTGGCTGGCTGCCGGCGATATGGTAGCACGAAGAACAGGAAATGCAGACGCTTCGGTGATTATGCGATTTTTGCATGAAGCTTCTTCTCTTGGCGTTCCCATTTCTCACGAAGAGGGACTGGCTATCAAGCTTGTCGAGGGAGCAAAGGACATCCCTTTGTGGTTGGTTCCTTTGTTGGTTCCTGACAGAGGTCTGAGTAGTGCGTGGAAGGAAATATATGACAACAATCACCTTGCGGCGATATACAATTTTAGCCCGCAGCCATACATCGTATTGAAGGAATACAGCCAGTTTTCACAAGTTTGGCGAGGACTGATCTTGATTCACGAGGGGAGTCATGCTCTGGCATACGCCGGGGATGCGTTCGAAGGTATTGAAAATCCGAGGGTCATCCGTACACTCGCAGAGCTCTATGCCTATGATCTCGAAATAACGCTGGTCCAACAGATTGGAGGACAAGCGTATGAGGAGCTTCTCCAAGAAGAGATGAGACGCTTATGTCCGGGTTATGTTCAAAAAAATCTTATAACCACTCCCGACTATCCTCTTTATAAGGAACGCCTTGATCAGATTTTTGGTCCGTCAAATTCTGATTGGGAAAGAGGTGTTCGAGGATCCATATTTTGGATGAATGCCATCTTCCGGCTTATTGATGAGATGTATCCGGAAGC
>CAYGEA010000004.1:25869-29411 GCA_964348835.1 uncultured Bdellovibrionales bacterium | reverse complement strand
GAAGCCTATCAGGTGCTTTCCGACAAGGAAAAGCGTCAGCAGTATGACCAGTTTGGGCAGACCTTCAGTGGGAACGGGAATACCGGAGGATCAAGTTCAGGAAGACGGGGACCGGGTTTCGGCGGTTTTTCATCTCAAGACTTTGATTTTGGAGGATTTTCCGCCCAAGGCGGACCAGCCTCGGGCTGGGAAGATATTTTTTCGGGGATGTTCGGAGGTGGCGGTCGCGCTCGCGGTCATGGGCGCGCCGGGAGTGATATTCAAGTAGATGTGGAGATTAGTTTTGAGGAAATGGTGCAGGGTGTGAAAAAGAATATCCGTTTGCGCAAACTCTCTTCCTGTGATGTCTGTCACGGTACTGGAGGAAAACCCGGTTCCTCGGAAACTGCCTGCGCGGATTGCGGTGGATCGGGACAGGTCAGACGCGCGGTGCAGACGATTTTCGGCACGTTTGAACAGGCGATTGTCTGCGAGCGTTGCCTCGGTCGTGGAAAAATATACAAGGAAAAATGTGCCGTTTGTCACGGAACCGCTCGTCTAGAGAAAGAAGAAGAGCTCTCTATCGATATTCCAGCCGGCATAGACGACGGTCAGACTTTGTCGATGCGGGGTGCCGGAGCAGCCGGAGAACACGGCGCGCCTGCCGGAGATCTTTTTATCAACGTGCATATCCGTCCGCACCCGTTTCTCAAACGGCGCGGGGATGATATCGTGTCGCGCCTTGATATCACGTTCGCTCAGGCGACTCTCGGGGACAAGGTGTCTATCGGAACCATCGAGGGCGATATGACGATGAAAATCCCTGCCGGTACTCAGCCGGGAGAAGTGTTTCGCGTTCGAGGCAAAGGAGTGCCTCATCTCGGGCGCTTTGGTCGCGGCGATCAATTGGTTACCATAGCGCTTATTGTTCCCAAGAAATTATCTCGTGAAGAAAAAGAGCTTATCGAAAAGCTCGGGAAAATCACGAAGGAGTAGGGCGGATTTTTACTGCCATGGTAATGATTTTCTAGACCTCTCTTTGCGGAGAGGTCTTTTTTCCTCTACAATACGTATGAAACCTTAATGATAAACACTATGGAGAACGGTATCAAGCTGTTGTTGGTCGATGATGATGTCACTACCCGCAATCTGTACGCTGAGTCACTTCGTGCGGTCAATTTCGATGTGCGCGAGGGAGGCGACGGACTGGACGGGCTGAAGATGGTCAATGAATCAACCCCTGATATCATCATCACGGGTATCATTATGCCGCGGATGGACGGCTTCGGTTTCGTGGAGGAGCTGAAGAAAAATACCGCGACGGCTCATATTCCGATTCTTTTTCTTTCTCACTTGGGACGCGAAGAGGACCGGGAACGGGCTGAGGCACTGGGTGTCAAGGGCTTTCTGATACGCGATATGACAACGCCGAGAGATATGATAGAGCGTATCAATGACATTCTGACATCCAAAGAATATGTCTTGGGCATCGATGTCTTCAATTTTGATGCGGCTAGGTTCGCGCGGGACTTCAATCTCAATCCCGACTTTGTGTGTTCTGCAGAAAAAGGGAATGGCCGCGTCGCACTGAAACTACGCAAGCAGGATGGCAATGACAAGGGCTTCGACGCGGAAATCGTGTGCGTTTAGCGCGTTTGTGGATCTACTATGAGGAATGAACCCGTTACGCAAGCAATCTTCCCGGGAGTCAGTCATTCGTCCAGCGACGAACTCCTTTATGAAATTTTTTCGATCCGTTCTGTTTTAACAGAACGGCACCGTGCTCGAAAAAACTTCAACTCTCCCGGTAAAATTCTTGCGTAACAGGCTCCCTGTTTATTTTCTTGTTTGTTTTTCTTATGGCAGTGTGGAAATATCGGATTGAGGATCTGCCAGCAGGTCTCGCAGAAGAAAAAGAGGGGAAGTACCATCCGGTGACGGAGGCTTTGCTCCTGAATCGGGGATATGCTGACAACCAAGCGCGGGAGCGATTTCTGTTTCCCAATTTTGATCGTGATGTGCACGATCCTTTTTTGTTCAGAGAAATGGAGCGCGTCGTGGAACGCATCGGTCAGGCGAAAGCATCCGGTGAACGGGTCGGCGTGTTCGGCGATTTTGATGCCGACGGGGTGACGTCTTCGGTCATTATGCGTGAAGCATTGACGTTGATTAATGTTCCGGTTTCGGTGTATATCCCGGAAAAATTAACCGAAGGTCACGGACTACATCTGAACGCCGTTGATTTTTTTGAGCGTGAGGGAGTGAAGCTCGCCGTGACGCTTGACTGTGGGATGACTAATCACACCGAAATCAGCGAAGCCAAGAAGCGCGGCATCGATATCATCGTCATCGATCATCATCACGTGCCCGAAGTCTTGCCGGAAGCGTTCGCTATCATCAATCCGAAACTTCCCGGAGAAACCTACCCGTTTCGCGAGCTGTGTGGCGCCGGGACGAGCTGGAAAGTCGCTCAGGCGCTTTGTATGCGCTTTGCGCCGGAAGCAAAAGAACAGCTCAAGTGGATTCTCGACGTCGTGGCGATCGGGACGGTGGGAGATGTGATGCCGCTTATCGGTGAGAATCGTGTCATCGTGAAATACGGACTGATCGTGCTCGAGAAGACGCGTCGAGTGGGACTCCAAGAGATGTTTGCCGTGGGTAATATAAAGATTGATGATAATACAAAGCCCGACGTGCGGATGATCGGGTTTCAGATCGCCCCGCGCATCAATGCCGCTTCTCGGATGGCGCACGCGATGCTGGCACATAATCTTCTGATGGAAACTGATCGGGGAGAAGCGCGCCTGCTCGCCCTTGAGCTTGACGCGCACAATGTCGCTCGACAGAAAGTCAGTCTGGCGGTGACCGATGAAGTCCGGGCCATCGCTCTTGAGAAATATGCCGATAAGAAATTTATTTTTGCCGTGAACGAGCACTTCCCGTACGGTATCGTCGGTCTCATCGCGGGTCGCATCGCCAATGAATTCAATAAGCCGACCTGCGTGATGACGAAAGGGGAGACGACCAGCCAGGGATCGTTTCGTAGTATTCCGGAACTCAATATCATCGAGGCTCTCGAAGAATGCGGGGATCTTTTGGTCAAATACGGCGGGCACGCTGCCGCTGCCGGGATGACGATAGCCAATGAACATCTGGACATTTTTTATGAGCGTTTCAACGCGCTGGTGACAAAAAAGCTTTCCGGTGTCGTGACAGAGCCGGAGCTATGGATCGATGTTTGCCTCACGCCTTCACATATCGTGCCGAAGCTTTTTCGCGATAGTATGCTGTTCGCCCCATTCGGCGAAGGGAATACTGAGCCGGTTTTTTCACTGGAAAATATGCGGATTGAAGAAGCGCGCTTGGTAGGCAACGGTAGCAAGCATTGGAAGCTCCGACTCATACCCGCTGATGGGAGCTCGCAAAGCTTCGAGGCCATCGGTTTTTCTCTTGGCAAGACTTTTCCTGATCTGCAGAGGGGAGATGTCTTTGATGTCGCTTTTCAATTGAGCGAAAACACGTGGAATGGTTCCACGACGCTTCAGCTGAAAGTGTTGGATATG
>CAYGEA010000004.1:0-25769 GCA_964348835.1 uncultured Bdellovibrionales bacterium | reverse complement strand
GAGCGAAAACACGTGGAATGGTTCCACGACGCTTCAGCTGAAAGTGTTGGATATGAGAAAAAAAGAAGGGAAGTGATTTTTTAAAGATATGGTATGAAGTAACCGAGTATGGTATTTTGAGAGAGTGATGCTGGTTTTATATATGCAAAGAATATATGGAAACAATCGTGATGTACAGTGATGGCGGATCGCGGGGCAATCCGGGACCGGCGGCTCTGGGTGTATACATCGAGACGCTCGATAAGAGTTACGGTGAATTTCTTGGAACCAAGACCAACAATGAAGCCGAATATGCGGCGATTGTTTTCGGTTTGAAAAAAATCAAGGCGCTCATCGGAAAGGCGAAGGCCAAAAAAACCGCCGTGGAGTGTCGGATGGACAGCGAACTGGCGTGCAAACAGCTCAATCACGAGTACAAGATCGAGAATGAGAAGCTTCAACCGCTGTTTCTGGCGGTGTGGAATCTGAGCTTGGATTTCGCGGGAGTGACATTCGTGCACGTTCGGCGGGAATTCAATACGCGCGCCGATGCCTGCGCGAATGAGGCGATGGATCGTGGAGGAAAAAAACAGGAGCTTTTTTAATTTTTGGTATTACGGGAATGAAAATCAAAGGATGGGGTATGAGCGGTATTATTATTGTCGTACTCGTTGTCGGAGGGTATTTTTATTATCGGAGCCAACGGACGGATGAAGTCGTTCAAACAGAAACGGTGCGCACAGGAGACGTTGTTGAAACGGTGAGTGTCACGGGAGAGTACGTTCCTCTTGAGTACGCGGATATGTCTTTCCATGAAACGGGCATGATAGATGCGGTATTGATAGCCGAAGGCGATACGGTGAAGGCTGGTCAGAAAATAGCCTCGTTGGATAGAGAGGTTTTGTGGTCACGATTGAAGAGCGCGCGGATAGCACTTGCAATTGCCGAACAGAGTGAGAAGTTGGCGCGACGGGGCTGGGATGATCTGCATCCGGAAGAAAAGGCGTCTGAAAAATTGGCTACCGAGCAGGCACGGGAGGCAGTGCGTTTGCTGGAAACGCAGATGCGCGATCGGGTATTGTTTGCTCCTTTTGATGGCGTAGTATCGCGTCTGGATGCCCGAGTAGGAGAGATAGCAACGATCAACCAATCAGTGGTGCGGATTATTCGTCCGGGTGACTTTGTTGTTGACGCGCGAGTGCCGGAGTCGGACATCGCCAAGGTATCGATGGGGATGCGTGCTCGCGTGACACTCGACGCTTTGCGTTCCGATGAGGTTTTTTCTGCCGAAGTAGTGAATATAAAACCCTCGTCGACGGTACTGCAGGGAGTAGTCGCCTACATCGTCACGTTTCGTCTTTTGACGGTCGATCAGCGTCTCAAGGAAGGGATGACTGTCAATGTGGACGTGGAGACCGCCAAGCGTGAAAATGTCCTTATTCTGCCTTTTCGGGCTCTGACGAAAGAAGCCGGTACAACATACGCGGAAGTCAGACAGGATGACGGTTCTTTTGCGAAAAAAGAAGTGACGGTGGGGCTGGAAGGGGATGAAGGGACAGTGGAAATTAAATCCGGCTTGAAGGAAGGTGATGCGGTTACTATTCTTTCTACACAAAAAAAATGACTTTGATCGCCACGAAGAATTTGGAAAAAATATATGACAATGACGGAGTCAGGACGGTTGGTCTGGCGCAGGCGACTTTTTCCATAGAGGCGGGAGAGTTTTTGGCGATTATGGGACCTTCGGGGTCGGGAAAATCGACGCTGATGCAGGTCTTGGGATTGCTGGATCGGGCAACTGCCGGTGACTACTGGCTGGATGGCAAGCATATCGCGGAATTTTCCGATGATGAGCTTGCGACGCTTCGGAATAAAAAGATCGGCTTCGTCTTTCAATCGTTCAATCTTTTGCCTAAAACGTCCGTTTCCGACAATGTGGAACTGCCACTGCTGTACGATAATCATCCGGAAAAAGATAATCGCGAACGGGTACGATCCGCCTTGACTGCGGTCGGTATGCAACACCGCGCCAACCACTTGTCCAATCAGCTTTCTGGTGGTGAAAAACAGCGGGTGGCGATCGCTCGGGCGCTCGTGAATGACCCGGATATTATTTTCGCTGATGAACCGACTGGAAATCTCGATTCCAAATCCGGTTTGCAGGTGATGGCCATTCTGCAAAAACTCAACGATACCGGTAAAACCGTGGTGCTGGTCACGCATGAAACGGCTACCGCCGAACACGCCAAGCGGATTCTTCTTATGATTGATGGAAAGATTGTCAGTGATACGCCGGTCGCGAATCGGAAGTTCGCTGATGGCAAAGAAAGGACGCTGAAATAGTTTTTTGATATTCGTATGCCTGTATGAAACTATCCGATCCGATAAAAATTTCCTATCGCTCTTTGACCGCCTCAAAAACTCGTTTTTTTCTGACAGTGTTGGGGGTGGTGATTGGCGTGTCAGCGGTGATTATGGTGATGAGTATCGGAGCTTCGGCTCAGCAGTTGGTGCTTTCGCAGGTTCAAAAAGCCGGTTCCAACATTCTCATCATTTTGCCTGGCGCATCCGAAGAAGATGGTCCTCCGGCTTCGGCATTTGGTATCGTCACCACGACGCTCAAAAATACTGATCTGAAAGTGCTTCGTGAACGTTATTCCGCGCCTCATCTGACCGCATTGTCCGGATACGTCACCGGATCAGGAACCATTGAATCATCGGCCGCCTCACTCTCGGTGAGTGTTCAGGGGGTTTCGATGGAGACGGCTGATATTGAAAATATCACGTTGGCTTCGGGACGTTTCTTTTTTACCGAAGAAGAGACGAATTTAGCGCGGGTCATTGTATTAGGCAGTACCCGAGCACGAGAACTTTTCCCAAATAGTGATCCATTGGGGCAGACCGTCACGCTGAAAGACAACTTGTTCACTGTGATTGGTGTTCTGGAAGAGCGCGGATCATCTGGGTTTTCCAATCCTGATACGCTGGTGTACGTTCCACTGTTGACCGCCCAAAAAATTCTTTTGGGTATCGATTATCTCAATTCGATACGTGCCACTGTGGATGCGCCGGAAAATATTGATCGGACTATTGCCGACATTACGCTCTCGTTGCGGAAGCAGCATCATCTGGAGGAAGATGAAGAATCAGATTTTTCAGTCCGCAGTACGGCGGCCGCGCTTGACGTATTGACCGGCATCACCGATGTTCTCAAATATTTTTTGGTTGCCATCGCCTCCATATCGCTTGTAGTCGGTGGTGTGGGGATTATGAATTCTATGCTGATTTCTCTTTCTCAGCGCGTTCGGGAAATCGGTTTGCGCAAAGCGGTCGGAGCGCGCCGGCAGCATATTGTGTTTCAGTTTCTGATTGAATCTTCTTTTATCACGGTTCTTGGGGGAATCATCGGCATCATACTCGGTATCATATTGACATTCATCGCATCCCTGATATTGGTCAGACTTGGATATGAATGGGATTTTCTGGTACCACCGATGTCGCTCGCGCTGGGATTTTTTGTGTCCGTGAGTATCGGTATTATTTTCGGTTTGTATCCGGCACTCAAAGCCTCAAAAGTCAGTCCGATGGAAGCCTTACGCTATGAATAATTATCTTCACCCAACCTTTTTTTTGCGACCGTTGCGTTTCGCGTTGCGGGCGATTCGTATCAATCCGGCACGGACGCTGCTTTCTTTGCTCGGGGTAGTGATCGGTGTCTTCGCGGTGGTTGTCGTGATGACGCTCGGAGACGGTGTCAAAGGATATATTACCGGACAGGTGGAGAGTTTCGGCACGGATATGGTACAGGTCGAGGTCAAGATACCGAGCGCCACGGCGCTGTCGCAGGAGAACGCGCAATCACGATCCCAGGGGACGCAAATCACCACACTGAAGATCAAAGACGGAGACGCTATCGGAAAACTGCCCAATGTGTCGGCGTGGTACGCCGGTACCATCGGACAGGAGCGGGCGACGTACGGATCGGTTGCCAAGCGTGTGCTTTTGTTTGGAACGGGAGCGGACGTCGCGCTCGTGGATAAGAATATCGATGTGGTCAGCGGACGTTTTTTTACCAGAGAAGAAGATGATGACTTATCGCGAGTCGTCGTGTTGGGCTCAGAGACCAAGGAAACTTTTTTTGGACGAAGTAACGCCGTCGGAGAATCCATCACGCTAAAAGGAGAGAAATATCGTGTTATCGGAGTGATGAAACCGCGTGGATCGATAGCGGTGTTGAATCTGGATACTTTCGTGTATGTTCCGGTTCAGACCCTGCAGAAAAAAATTCTGGGAGTCGATCACGTCCAGTTCATTTCGGTGAAGATGGAGAACGTTGATCAAGAAGCGGCAACCGTTGCTGATATTATCGCCCTGATGCGCAAGCGTCATGATATCGATGATGCTACCAAGGACGATTTCGCGGTGACCTCCACCAAAGAGGCGCGGAAGACGCTGGATGATGTTCTGGGATCAGTGACGGTATTGCTTCTGGCACTGACATCCATCTCTCTCGTTGTCGGCGGGGTGGGCATTATGAACGTGATGTATGTCGCCGTTTCGGAGAGGACGAGCGAGATCGGTCTGCGCAAAGCGGTCGGCGCCAAATCATCCGGTATTCTGGCACAGTTTTTGTTCGAGGCTTTCATCATCACGTTGCTCGGCGGTATTCTGGGCATTGCGCTGGGTGTCGGGCTTTCATTCGGATTGAGTTGGGTGTTCAGTGAGCTGGGAGTTCCGCTCAGTGTCCATTTTTCTCCCAATGCTCTTTTCCTCGGTGCCGGATTCTCGATGATTGTCGGCCTGATATTCGGTATCGCTCCGGCATACCGAGCATCCCGGCTCACCCCGATGGATGCCATTCGCAAAGAGTGAGCTGAAAAATATCAGCGGGTACTTCGAACGTCCACTCGTCCTTTTTTCATCTTTCTGGCTTTTTCCGGAGAAATTTCCCGGCCTGTTTTTTTGTCGAAATAGATCATTCTTTCGGGAGCATCATTGAAATGTTCCGCGCCGGTCGGAGCGGTGCCGCTCTGCGCGTAGGCGGTAAAACCTGTTTGTGGAAAGCGTATGAGCACGTCGTTCATAAACTCCCGCCAAATGGGAGCCGCGACAAAAATCCCATCAGCTCCTTCCGCCATCGGTCGATTGTCGTTGTTGCCGGCCCAGACGGCGACGGCAATGAACGGTGTATACCCGACAGTCCACGCGTCACGAAAATTTTGCGTGGTACCGGTTTTTCCCGCGACTATGGTACCGGCAGGGAAAGCCAGCGGACTATTCGGTCCGAAGATAGGCGTCCGCGCTTTGTTGTCAGACAAGATAGAATTTATTTTTCTGGCGATGTCGGTATCGAGGACACGGATACCCTCTTGATCAAAACCGGTTTCCCGCGCTTCATTTTTTTGATCTGTTATTTCGAGAAATGGATGGATGTTGTGACGGACACCTTCTTATCCGAAAACGCCGAAAGCACTCGTCATATCCAGCGGTCTGACTTCGGCGCCGCCGAGGACCAGAGCGAGTCCATAGCGTTTGTGATCATCGAGCGTGGTAATTCCCAGACGAGTGGCAAGTCGTATGGTGTTCTCAATACCGGCGAGGGCGAGCGTCTGTACGGCTGGTACGTTGAGTGACATCGCCAGCGCGTCGCGCATCGTCATCATTCCGTGGAATGTTCCGTCGTAGTTGCGGGGAGTGTAGGGTTTTCCGCTGCCGTCCGGACCGAAATTGATGGGTTTGTCCTCGATGGGGGACTCTGGCTGGTAGCCTTTCTCAAACGCGGCGGCATACGCGAAGGGTTTGAATGCCGATCCCGGTTGGCGCCTACGTGTCGTGACGTTCACGTTGCCATCGATGGTCGCATCGAAATAGTCTTTGGAACCGACCATCGCCAATATTTCTCCCGATCGCGGATCCAGCGCGACCAATCCGGCGTTTTCCGCTCTGCGGGCAAGATTTTTTTTCGCGCCGTTCCTGACCGCTTGTTCAGCCTTGTTTTGAAGATCGAGGTCAAGGGTGGTGCGGATGTGCAGCCCTTCTGTTTGGAGCGTTTCTTTGGTGTAGTCTTTCGCGAGTTGTTCCAATGCGTAAAAAACGAAGTGAGGAGCGATAATGTGATTTTTTGGGGGAATGATTTCGCCGATGATATCGACTGATCGGGCAGTTGCCAGCTCTGGAGATGTGATATATCCCAATTCATACATACGACTGAGGATAGTCTGTTGTCTTGCGCGAAGAAGATCGTTCTGGTTGCCATAAGGAGAATAGTAGGTGGGAGCGTTCGGCAGGGCGGCGAGGAGCGCGCTCTCGGCAAGCGTCAGCTGTTTCGCGTTTTTTCCAAAAAATGTCAGGCTGGCGGTTTCGATGCCGTAGGCATTGGATCCATAAGGAACGGCGTTGAGATAGGTATCGAGAATCTGTTCTTTGCTGAACTCCGCCTCTATTTTGAGCGCCAGAAACATCTCGTTGATTTTTCGTTTGATGGTGCGTTCTCGTGTCAGGTAAAGAATACGCGCTAATTGCTGCGTGATGGTCGAACCGCCTTGGCGTATTTCTCCGCTTTCAAAATTGACTTTGAGGGCGCGCGCCATAGAAGTGATATCGATGCCGTGATGTGTATAAAAATGAGCGTCTTCTGCCGCAATAGTGGCAAAACGGATTCCATCGGGTATGTCTTGATGACCTATGATGACGCGGTTCTCTTCATCATAGAGACGATAGAGCTCATGCGTGCCGGTGCGGTCATACAGGATGGATGGTTGCTTGAGGGGATAATCCGTGATGTTGATGGAACTTCGCGTACCAAAAAAGTAAACAGAGAGAATACCCAATATAATCCCTCCGATACTCAGACCGGCGATCCAGATGATTTCCCATACGAGAGGACGCTTCATTATTGGTATGCGATATATCAGAAGATGATAGCAAGAAATACTAGCATAGCTTGCTCAGCGGTGCAATACCCGCTATTGTACCTTATGAGAAAGATACTTCTTTTTTGAAATATTGTTTTATGCATGTACCAGTTTTCAAACCGCTGTACAGGGCGCTTCGGGCGTTTGGTTTTCCGGTTGTCTGGGAAGTCTCCGTCGGTGCCGTCGTCTTTCGTGAGAAAGATCATCAGCGTCTGTACCTTCTGCTTCAGTATCCGAGCGGGCATTTTGATTTTGCCAAGGGACACATTGAAGCCGGAGAAACCGAAGAAATGACGCTGCGGCGGGAGACAGAGGAGGAAACGGGAATTACTGATCTGACGGTGTTGCCCAAGCGCGTCAGTATCCGCTATTTTTACGTGGCGAAAGGCAATGAACGCCGGAAACGCCTGAAGTTCCGTCGCGGTATATGGATATTCAAGCAGGTGCATTTTTATCCGGCACGGACGGAGACGCAAACAGTCAAGCTTTCCCACGAGCATATCGGATATGTCTGGCTTCCTTATGCAGAAGCGCTCGCCAAGGTGACGTTTGCAAACGCCCGCCGAGTGCTCATCGAAACGGAAAAGATGTTCAATGTTTAAGTCTAACAAAGTCGATCTCAGCATTATATGTTAAAAAATCTCCAGAGTGAGGATGTAGAAGCAATTTTATTAAGTGACAGTGATCTCGCTGATTTTATACTGGAAAATTTACGGAGTAGCCTTTCTTCAATAGGTTTTTCCAAGCTTTTTCTGGATGAGCTTTTATCGAGCTTAGGGACTCTTGATGTAAATGTCTTTGGTGAAAAATGGAAAAGAGAGCTTCAGGAAAAATACTCGACTGGGTTTTTTCAGGACTTGGTACCAAAGTATTTTTCAGACTATGTTGTCCCGATGACTCCGTCAGCTTCAAAAATAGTTGATGTAGGGTGTGGAACAGGAATTTTAGACAAATTGTATGCAGAAGATGGCAGGTTTGGCACGGTAATTGGTATTGATATAAATAGATATCCCGAATGGGCAATATTTCAAAATGAAAAAATAAGATTTGATGTGATAAAAGAAGATACATTTACCAGTTTTCTCAACATTGAAAAACCAGATTCTATAGTGCTTACATGGGCACTCCATCATATGGAATATGACGAACAAGAACGCTACCTTGGGTATATTTATGAAAATCTAAAAAGCGGTGCTAGAGTTGTAATTTTAGAAGATTCATACTCGACTCTTTTTTCGCCAGAAAATGGAGCCGATAAATATGGAAAATTTATGGAATGGAATATTGAACAACGAAAAAAGATCATGTCAGTTTACGACTGGGTTGCCAATCGAGTGCTTGCTCAAAGAGAACAAGAACCAATACCATGCACGTATCGAACGCTTGAAGAATGGGGTGATGTTTTAGAAAAAAGCGGTTTTATGATAGTGATACAAAAGTTCATTGGATTTCCAAGTAATCGAGATATAAATACCCCTCAAAGTTTGATTGTTGTAGAGAAAAAGTAAGAATTATTTTAACTGCGCAAGTAAATCCCCGAGCGTAAGCTCGTGGGATGGAGGCGCTCCACGCGCAAGCGTGGCGAGCGAAGCTCGAAGGGCATGAAACCCCGAGCGTAAGCTCGTGGGAGATTCATAAAAATTGTTATCGTCTGAAAAAATCTATGCCGTCTCATTGAAAGAATGACAAAAATAAGTATGAGCAAGAAAACTGTTTTTATCGGGCATCCTATCGCCGGAGATGTCAAGGGGAATGTCGAAAAAGTGCTCAGGATATGCGCCGAAGCGCACACCAAAGAGATTATTCCGGTCGCGCCGTATCTCATCTCGCTTCAGTATCTGAATGATGAAGTGACTGAAGATAGTCAACTGGGTATGGAAGCCAATCACGAGTGTTTCCACCGGCACTACGTAGACGAGCTGTGGCTCTTTGGCGAGAGAATATCCGCTGGGATGGAGCAGGAAATTCTCCTCGCGCAAGAGATGCATATTCCCATCATTCCCAAAACGGAAGGCACGAAGCGGGACTTGGAAAAATTAGAAGAAAAGCGGTAGTTTTTCCTTCAAGAGTTTGTGCAGACGAGAGTGGTTTTCTGAAAAAACCATGGTGTCTTTACAGAAGTGTTTTTTTGTTGTACTATTCTTCTTCTGTTTTATAAGCTAACAAGCTAACAAACTAAAAAGCTAAAAAGCTTTTTTTATGCTCACACTCAGAGACGTCAGGAAACGATATGGCACGGAGCGCGTCCTCGAGAAGGTCTCTTTTTCGGTGGGCGAGGGGCAGAAAGTGGCGCTGGTGGGACTCAACGGTTCGGGTAAATCGACCTTGCTCAAAATCATCGCCGGACTGGAAACGCCTGATCGGGGGACAGTCGTGATGCCCAATCGTCTTTTGATCGGATACCTGCCCCAAGAGGCCGTCGCCGAGTCTGCTGTCACGCTGATGAGCTACCTGCGCCAGATGGCCGGACTGGAGACATTGGAAAAAGAAATGGCGAGACTGGAACCGCGCTTGGACCAAGGAGAAGTGATGACAGCGTATGAGGCGCTTCAGTCAGAGTACGAGCGTCTGGGCGGCTACGATTTCGCGCGCCAGTCCAATCATATTCTGGAAGGGTTGATGCTCAAGCATATCGCTTCGGATCGTCTCGTCTCGGAACTTTCCGGCGGAGAAAAACGCAAGGTGGCGTTGGCGGGGGTGCTGCTTCGCGGCGTAGATCTGTTGCTCCTTGATGAACCGACGAACAATCTCGATCTGCCGGCGCTTCTGTGGCTTGAACGGTATCTGAATCGTTCGCGGGCGACCGTCATCATCGCGTCGCACGACCGGCGTTTTCTCGACAACGTGGTGAAAAAGGTGCTGGAAATCGATTGGTACCGGCGCGACGTCACGATGTACACGGGCGGGTGGAGTGCTTTTGCCGAGATGAAAGCGCGTAGTATTCGCAAGCACAAGGAACAGTACCGCGCACAGGAAGAAGAGCGGGGACGCCTCTTGCTTTCCATCGGGCAGAAGATGGACTGGGTAGAACGAGTCAAAGGGAAACGCGCTCCCGATCATGACAAGCTTTCGTCGAATTTCAAGAAAGAGCGCGCGACAAAAAAATTCACGATGTCAGCCAAGGCGCTGGAAGAGCGTCAGAAGCGTTTGAAAAAAATTGAGCGACCTTCGGTGCGCGATCCGCTCATCATCACTTTTGACGAGTCTTTGGAGAAAGCGGAGCAGGGCAGTATTGTACTCAAAAAACTGCGTTTCGGTTATCCTGATGGTTTTCAGGGTGGGCTTGCCTCGCCGGAGACTTTCGTAGGCGGGCCGATAAATCTCACGATTCCTTTCGGCAGCCGTATCGCCATTCTCGGCAATAACGGCGTGGGAAAATCAACCCTGCTCAAAACTATCAGCGGGGAATTGGCGCCACTCTTCGGAGAGCGGATATGCGGCAAGCAACTGATGTTCGGATATCTGATGCAGGAACACGAGAATGTTTCGCGGGCGACCACGCCGATTGAGCTGTTCAAGCGACGTCTCGATATATTCGATCGTGATATCATCGCCCTCCATCTTTCGGAATTTCAATTTTCGCCGACGGTCTTGGATGACAAGATCGCCTCGTTCAGTCCGGGTGAGCGCGTGCGTCTCATCCTCGCGCTCCTCTCAGCCCTCTCAGCCAATGTCCTCATACTCGATGAACCGACCAATCATCTGGATCTCGAGGCCATTGAGGCGCTTGAAGAAGCGCTCGAAACCTATACCGGTACTATTATATTGGTTACCCACGACCGGCGTTTCTTGGAGCGGATGCGTTTGACAGAGCGTTATCTACTTGCTGATGGAGTGCTGACGAGCATCAAAAATGAAGTGGCGGTCGTGCCAGTGAAGCATTGACAGTTTGTTTGCTTGCTTGTAGTCTTTGGCTATCGGAGATCTTTACCAACCAGAAGAAGCAGAATACTTTTTACTTCCGGTCAGAATTTTTTAGTGAAGGTTCCGATGGCGGAAAAATAGTATCAGCATTATCAATCAACAACGAAGGGGATCTAGAAATGGGGAAAGATGCCAGATTAACGTTTAGCTTAGCGTTATTGCTTTTTCGCAATTCTCAGAGGCGGGAAATTTTTGTTATCCAAGAAGAATATACCAAGCTTGCTAGAGCAAAAGAAATAGGAATGCTCAGCACTCCTTTGGTAGAAATACAGTGGCAAGATCTTTCAATTGAGACCGCTCTCAGGCGTCTCTTACATAAAGAGGTAGGAATTGGTCGAAAACAGGTGAAAATATTTGATATAGGGACAGTTCTCACCCCAGTTCGGGCAAAGCCTGAGCACAAAGTTTTGTATTCCGTGGGAGAATTCCATGGCCATCCATGGCATCGGTTTGAACCCAGCGATCCTGGAGTTCAAGCTGTGGGGTGGATGAGCTGGGACGAATGGCTCTCTCAGCCTACATATAAAGTACGAGTTGGGGCAAGGGTGGTTATCAGCGACTACTTCAGAAGCATCTCCAATTGATCTTCGGGTTTGATTGTTGGTGTCAGAGAACTAATTGAAAGGACGGTATATGAATGCTTATACCGTCCTTTTCCTTTGTCTTGGCAGGCTGAGAGAGACTCTTAGTTGCCTAGCAGTACACTTTCCGATATACTAGCATCTATGAAACAGCAGATAAAAATTCGCTTCCAATTCGCTTGGGTGCTGGCGCTTGGCTTGGTGTGCGGCGTCATCGCCTATCCTCCCGCGGTCAAGTTTGTTCCGCCGCTTTTTGGTTTTTTGGAAGGGATGCAAGTGAATAGGGGGCTTGATCTACAGGGCGGGATTCACTTGGAATATGAGGCGGATGTCTCCCAGCTGGATGCAGCGAAACAAGACGACGCGCTTGCCGCCGCTGAAGCGGTTATTGAGCGGCGGGTCAATGCGTTCGGTGTCGGTGAACCGCTGGTACAGCTCTCTCGCTCAGGATCGACACAGCGCATCATCGTCGAACTTCCCGGCATCAAAGACATCGAGCAGGCCAAGAAAGTCATCAAGGAAACTCCGTTTCTGGAATTCCGCGAACCTGCTGGGCCGGAAGCCGAGAAACAATTTGATGAGGTGAACGCTAAGTCCAAGAGTGATGCGGAAAATCTTTTGATCCGCGCGAAACTTGGGGAAGATTTTGCTACGCTGGCGACACAGTACAGTCAGGATCCGGGCTCCAAGGATAAGGGTGGCGATCTGGATTTTGTAAAAAAAGGCACGTTCGTCCCTGAGTTTGACGATGTCGTATTCGGAGATGCTTTGAAAACAGGAGAAGTATACCCCACTCTTGTCGAGAGTCAGTTCGGCTGGCATATCATTAAGAAGCTTGAAGAACGAGGAGAAGGAGAGAATCACGAAGTACGCGCCTCACATATTCTTTTTCTCAAGCGTTCCATCGGACAGTATCCGGAACTGGCTTTTGTCGCGACGGGATTGACGGGGAAAAATCTCAAGGATGCCTACGTGGATTATCAGAGTCAGGGGGTCGGATCGCCGCAGATCGCGCTCCGTTTTGACGACGAGGGGACACAGCTCTTTGCCGAAATCACCAAGCGCAATGTCGGCAGAGGCGTCGCCATCGTGCTTGATGGACTGCCGATTACCGATACCAATGGTGATGGTGTTATCGATGCGTTGGATCCGCCGTATGCTCCGACGATTCAGCAGGAGATTGTCGGCGGGCAGGCGGTCATTACTGGCAATTACAAGATGCAGGAAGCCAACGACCTGGTCAAGCGTTTGAATGAAGGCGCGCTTCCGGTGCCGATTACACTGGTCGGTCAGCAGAGCGTCGATGCCAGCCTCGGCGAGAGCGCGCTCCAGCAGAGTCTCTTGGCCGGACTGGTGGGTCTCGGCGCGGTTGCCATTTTTATGATTTTTTATTATCGTTTCCTCGGTTTGATCGCGGTGTTTGCTCTCCTCCTCTACACGGCGATGCTTTTGGCAATTTTCAAACTCTCCGTCTTTACGCCGTTTGCCATTACAGTGACGCTCTCCGGTATCGCGGGGTTCATCTTGTCCATCGGTATCGCCGTAGATGCCAACGTGCTCATTTTTGAGCGAACGCGCGAGGAGCTTTCGTATGGCAAGAACGTCTACAAATCTCTCAGTGAAGGCTTCCGCCGGGCGTGGCCGAGTATTCGTGACGGACATATCTCCACGCTCATCACGACGTTTATCCTGATCGGATTCGGTACCGGTTTTGTCAAAGGATTCGCGATTATTCTGGCACTCGGCGTGTTGCTGTCGCTGTTTACCGCCGTCGTACTCGTCAGGATTACCACGATATTCCTCACCGCTTCGTGGATGGAAAAATATCCGCAATTCCTTGTATCACCCAAAAAGCGTCTCGAATAATATGCTCCAGATCATCCAAAAAAGAATATACGCTTACTGGTTTTCCGGCATCATCACGCTGGCAAGTATCGTGCTGATTCTCTTGTGGGGATTCAATTTCGGCATTGATTTTAAGGGCGGGACGCTGATGGAAGTGCAATTTTCTCTTGATGCGGTTCCGGCAGTGTCAGTTATCGGAGAGAGTTTGGCGCCGATTGATCTCAAAAGCCTCACTATTCAGCCGACCAATGAGCGCGGGGTACTCTTGCGTTATCTGGCGTCCGACGAAACCGCCAATGAACGGGTCTTGGTGGCACTTCAGGCGCTCGATCCGGGACTGGTGCAGTTGCGAACGGATTTCATCGGAGCTTCGGTATCGAGTCAGATCAAGAAAAACGCCATCCTCGGTATCGTCTTGTCTATTTTCGGCATCGCTCTCTATATCGCGTGGGCGTTTCGGCGGGTCTCAGGTGTCGTGACGTCGTGGGAATACGGTCTCGGAGCGGTCATCGCGTTGGCGCATGATATTATTGTCGTACTGGGACTTTTTGTTATTTTAGGAAGATATTATGGCGTGGAAGTCGGCGTGCCCTTTATAGCGGCTTTGCTCACCATTCTCGGCTATTCGGTCAATGATACTATCGTGGTGTATGATCGCGTGCGCGAGAACTTGATGCGTTCGCAGCGCAAAGAAGATTTTGAGATCACCGTCAACCGCTCGCTCAACGAAACGCTCGGCCGCTCGATCAATACCTCGATGACAGTGATCATCACGCTCGTTGCGATTGTCATTTTCGGCGGGGAGAGCATCCGCTATTTCGGTGTCGCGCTCTTGGCTGGTGTGGCGTTCGGTACGTATTCCTCGATCTACATCGCTTCCGCTTTGCTCGTGACCCGGTATAAGATGAAGATGAAATGATGTATGGGGTATTATGTATGATGTATTGTGTATGGGTGAGTCAATACCCTGAGGATCGCATAATACGTTATACTTGATACATTATACTAAAAAAATATGTGGAATCCATTGAAAAAAAATGATGACGAGGAGAAGGCGCTGCCGAATATCCCCGGGATGCCCGCCAGAAACGCTGGAGGCGTAACTCCTGCGGGCTGGCCCGATATGAAGGATCTCAATATGTTTCAGCGTTTCGCGATGAAGCGGATGATGAAGATGAGTCCGGCGGAGCGCGAGAAAATGATGAAGAAAGCGATGACCCCGAAAAACATCGAAAAAAACAAGGCGGAGATTCTCGCATCTCTCGAGGCGATGCGCAAATCCGGTCAGATTTCCGATGACCAGTATCGCCTGACCAAAAAGAAAATGGGATTGAAGTGAGTGCGGAGTATGAAGTATGCTAAATTTTTTTTGCATATAACGAATTACTATGACTTACACCAAGCCTTTCAAAGAACTGGGGAGAAATGATGCTCATTTAGCGGGAGGCAAGGGGGCATCGTTGGGAGAAATGCTTCAAAATAATATTCCCGTGCCGGATGGCTTTGTCGTCTTGGCGGAAACGTTTGAGCATTTTCTAGAAGTGACAGACCTCACGCAAGAAATAGACAGTATCTTGCATACCATTGATCATACGGCCATTCATACCGTAGAGCATGCCTCTGGAAAAATTCAAAATTTGATTGAGGCACAGGAAATGCCCGAGGCCATTAGAGAGCAAATAATGCAGGAGTTCAAGAAACTGGGCAGTAGATATGTGGCCGTGCGGAGCAGTGCCACAGCTGAGGATGGAGCCGAGCATGCTTGGGCGGGACAGCTGGAAAGTTATCTCAATACCACGGAAGTCACTCTTCTTGCTCATGTCCAAAAATGCTGGGCGTCACTGTTTACTCCGCGTGCCATTTTTTACCGTTTTGAGAAAGGCCTTCATGGGACGAGTATTTCTGTGGCTGTAGTCATCCAGCAAATGGTGGAGAGTGAGATTTCCGGCATTGCCTTTTCTGTTCATCCGGTCACTGAAGATTACAACCAGCTGATTATTGAAGCGGGATTGGGCCTCGGCGAAGCAATTGTTTCCGGTGCCGTCACACCTGACAGCTATGTGGTAGAAAAAGAGCCAAGAAGGATTGTGGATACCAACGTAAGCGAACAGGGGCGCGCTCTCTATCGTGAGAGTGATTCGGGGGGTAACGTGTGGCGTGACCTCGGATCAGACGGAGGAAAACAAAAACTCACTGAACAACAGATACTTGAACTTTCGGAAATTATTCTTCGCATCGAAAGCCACTACGGATTTCCCTGCGACATAGAATGGGCATTTGAGGGAGGAAAATTTTATATTGTCCAGAGCAGACCGATTACGACATTGGCTCAAAAAACAGGGACCTTCACGAAAAATGACTTAGTCGAGGTCTTCATTGAAATGAATAAAGGAAAAAAACTTTACCCTGCCTTACAGAGTTATTCTGCTTTCATGCTTGGATCTGGGTTTCATTTGAAAAAATATTGTGAAAGATGGTATGGAAAAGGTGTTAGTTTTGATGTCCTTATTTTAATGAAAAAAGGATTTTCTCAGGTTTGGTTTCCTGAAGAATATATGAAACTAACGTCTCAAATTGCTTTACAGGAATATATAAAAAATAAAGATAAGTTTCAGAAAAGAATAGATTTCTTCAACCAAAATCTTAAAAAGATGGATGAATTCTATTCAAAATACGATTCCAAAAAAATAAACGAATTAAAATCCGACAAACTGCTTTTCATTTTAAAAGAATTAAGAGATTTAACGTGGTCTGTTAACGCTCCATTAATTTGTGTTAACGATATTGATAAAGAGATGTGTTGGAATGTTCTAGAATATGAGGGTTTTGAATTAACAAAAAAAGAGTTTGATAATCTATGGGAGAAGGCTAGTGAGCCCGCATTCGAGTCCATAGACAAAATACAACTTAAAGAAATTTTAAGTTTAATAATAAGCAAACAAGCTTGGAGCGAGATAGTTGAAAGGTGCCAGTACTATTTAACTGACTACCATTCTGCGAAAGATCTTTCGGTTGTTGGAGACAGTTTAAAACAACAGTATAGCAATTTTATAGATAATCCGGAGGATGCTACCAGAAAGCTTAAATCAGAGTCATCAGAAATAAAGAAAACAATTGATTCGCATGAAAAGTGGTTGAATAGTTTACCAAAAAATCAAAGAACTCTAGCAGAATATTTGCATTCTGTTATGTTGCTCAGGGACAGAAGAAAAAGCTTTCTTAATAAAGGCCTAACGGTAGTATACAGAATAGCTGAAAAAATATTCTCTAGTGCCGGGATTGAAAAAGATCTGATACCTTATTACACGATAGATGAACTATTGCTTGGATTAGAGCATCTTCAAAATAGTAAAGACACATTGGAAGGTAGAAAGAATGGTTTTCAGTTGCTCATTAAATACTCTGGAGAGATTAGGATGCTGAACACACAAATTGAAGAAGCGGCAAAAAGAGTCAACTCTTTCTTTATGAATTTTGAGAATAAAGAAAAGGATGGGGATACTATTCAGGGTCAGACTGGGTCCAGGGGTGTTATGAGAGGCAGGGTAAAAATTGTGTTTGATGTTCACTCAAATCATGGTTTCCAGGATAAAGAAATCCTGGTCACCGGCATGACAAGACCAGAATTTGTGCCACTTATGAAAAAAGCTGCTGGTATTGTTACAGACGAAGGGGGAGTTACCTGTCATGCCGCGATTGTATCTCGTGAGTTAAAAATTCCCTGTATCATTGGTACAAAATTTGCCACACAAGTACTGAAAGACGGCGATCTGGTTGAAGTAGATGCGGATAACGGGGTGGTGAGGATTTTGGAGAGGGGAGATTTGAATGAAAGAATACTACTTACCAAGTCATATGAGCGTGACTTCACTCTCGTTCTAGAACAGCCATGGGCATCTGGATTGACCGAGGATATGGCTGCTCGTTTTGGATTCAAGAATCCCTATAAACCGATGATTGTTTTGTATGCTACAGGTGAGAACTTGCAGATTTGGGAGCACAAAAAAGGGTTAGATTATTTTCTTGATTGGCTCCTGAAAAAAAACCAAAAAGGAACTGCTTTTATCGATCAGATTATTTCGGAGTATCGGAGTCTCCTCGTGAAGATTGAGGAATATTGGGAAAGAGGAGCTATAAAAGATAAGCAGGCGCTCCGTGAGTATGCCAAGACTTTACGAAAAGCAGTGTCATTTTTTTCGCTCTGGTATTACAGTGGCGTGGATGATCGTACGCCGGAAACCGTTAAAAAGTTGGTCCTCAGTCTTCGTGAGAAAGATAATTTTTTTGCCGGTAATGATGAATTTATCAAAAAATGTCTTGAATCTCTGGGTGTCAAAAGAGCCCTCTCCAATCTGGCGTTGTCAGATGAATTTCCTGATATTCCATCCAATGAGGTGCTTGAGAAGCGTGCCTCCGGAGTAGTTGTGATTGATGGCAAGGAAGTATCCTTTTCTTCACTCCAACAGTTTGCAAATACGCATAAAAAGTTCGCATTTGAAGGTCTCTTTGTAAAGAGTTCACAAGTAAGAGAGATCTCCGGTCAGACAGCATACAGTGGTAAACTTCAAGGAATGGTTAGTATTGTTAAAAACATGAGACAAATGGCGAAGGTACAAGAGGGGGACATACTGGTTTCGCCTATGACCACTCCAGATTTTGTTCCGGCAATGCAGAAGGCGGCAGCTTTTGTGACAGACGAGGGTGGTATTATGTGTCATGCGGCTATTGTTGCCCGTGAGATGAAAAAACCATGTATCATCGGTACCAAAATCGCGACACAAGTACTGAAAGACGGGGACTTGGTAGAAGTAGATGCGGATAACGGGGTGGTGAGGATAATTGAAAAAGTCTGAGACGGCGTATGAAACAGTACCACTTCTATTGGTCCAACACGCACCAGCTTTTCTATATGTTTGGCAATATTGACTCGTATAGAAAGTACCGCTCCATTCCTTTTAACCGAGCGGATGTTTTTCAAGTTTCAGAGGGTAACTTAATGAGTTGCTATCTTTCAGAACAAGATCTTGAAAAACATGTGGCAGAGGGAGTATTATTTCTCAAAAAAGAAAAGACACAGCGGTATATCGAGGAGGCTTTAAAACAATGCCAAAACCACCGCAATTTTTTTGAAACTCTCAAAAGAGCGGACCTCGCTTCGGCAAGTGATGAGGAACTTCTTCAGTTATGGCAGGATCTTGTTGATAATTATGCCCATTCAGCGGCTTATTTCCGCAGTACCCAAGAGGAGCCAAGTCGTAAGATAGTGTCTACCGTAACAGATGTCGTAACGCCAGAGGAAGTTTCGGATCTTCTTATGTCTCCAGAGCTCGATGTAATAAATAAAGAGGAAGTGGATTGGGAAGTGTTGGTGGAGAGTGGGTTTACGAAAGAAAAAGCTTTGAAGCATCTGGCAAATCATCCGTGGTTATTCCAGAATATGATGACCTACGAAGAAACAGCAGATGAGCTGGAACAACGTCTGGAAGGGCATGTGTCACGAAATATCAAAGCAGAAAAAGAGGAGTTACGAAAAAGGCAAGAAGTACTGCTGAAGAAATACCCGACACTTATTGGACACGTTGAAATACTGCACCAGTTAGCCCTGCTTCGTCCTCGAGTAAAAGCCTGTTGGGCGGCGACAGGGTACTATGCAAATCCTCTTTTACAAGAAATCGCTCAACGCAAAGGAGTGAATTTTCAGGCACTGTCACTTTTTTATAGAAGTGAGGATATAGAAACCCTCTTGGCAGAGGGGCGGGTGTTGACAGAGGAAGAGGTTCTTGAGCGGAAGCTTTGCGTGGCCTATGAGCTTGCCGATGGGGTGTTCACGAGTTATGTGGGGGAAGAAGCGCTTGCTTTGAAGGAAAGGCTGTTAGGCGGAGAAAAACAGGGAGAAACTACTGAACTGAAAGGGCAGGGTGCTCACAAAGGAAGGGTGACTGGACGAGTGCATATCCTTACAGTCAACGATCCCGACGCTACCAGAGATTTCCGTCAATCCTTCACTTCTGGTATTCTTGTAACATCGATGACGCAACCGAACGTTGTGGATATTGCGCGCCGTGCCTCTGCCATCGTGACCGACGAAGGAGGGATGCTCTGTCATGCCGCTATCATCGCTCGGGAATTTGGCATTCCTTGCGTGGTGGGGACACATACTGCTACCCAAGTGCTGAAAGACGGCGATCTGGTTGAAGTGGATGCGGATAGCGGCGTGGTACGGGTGATCTAGAAGTGCGCCGGAGCGTAATATGATTGTATTCTTATGACGGGATATGAATAGCAGTGGCAAAGTAAACTGGTTCTGGGCACACAGAAGGAACGCGAGTCTCAACCACTTCAGTTTTCTTATGTCTGGACTGGCCGGTAAGGGATGGCTGCCTGTAATAAATTTTTGGTTTGATAATCAAATTGTTGTAGGTATCCCCGAAAAAGGATGTTATGTATTTTATGATAAAGACCAGTTGAAGTCTGGAGCAAAGTATAAAGATATACAGGAGAGCATAGATAATAATTCCAATGTAGTTCGTGATTTTCGCAGGAGAACGGAAGAAATATTCGGAGCGATTTTTTTTCAGTGTCTTAACATTGATAGGGAAAACCTGATTCTTCTTTCTGATAAGGAAATCCTAAAAATATACAAAGACTTCATCAGCGCAGTTATGGTAGCCCCGATTATTACCGTGCAACTATGGGGCATTGAGGCGTGTTTTGATGAACACTATAAAATCATCACTTTTCTCAAGAGGCGTCTGCAAGAACAAGGGAAGGAGGAGGAATTTGAGATGTATAAAAGCATACTTTTAGCAAATACTGGTGAGACAGTGGCCTTTACTGAGCAGAAAAACTTTTATCAAGTCGCGTCACGGTTGTCTGAAAATCCCGTAGTCAAGAAGCTTTTTAGTCTTGATGATAAGGTACTCATAAGCGAGGAGTTAAAAAACCATCCTCTGGAAAATTCTTTGTTGGAGAAGCATATAAAAAAGTATGAATGGCTAAATACGGAGTATGTAAGTAATAGCTGGTCACGGGAACAGTGGATAGACTTGTTCAAAAAGGCGATATTGTCAGAATCATCGCCGCAATCAAAACTCAAAGAGCTTCTCTTGAAGTTCCAAGAACAGAATGCTCAGAGAAAGAAAGCAGTCAAAGAACTGAATCCACCAAAAGATGTCCGGCACGCTCTCGACGCTTTGGCGGAACTGATTGCTCAGCGGGATTGGACAAAGGGGTATTTTACTCGCGCGTTACTCTCTTATAATAGGCTTCTTGATGACATTGAACGTCGTCTTGGCGTGACTCGTCACGACCTGTTGTTTTACTCGTATCTTGAGTTAGAACAGGCGATTAAAACAGGGAAACTTATACCGAAGGAAGAGGTGGAGAATCGCCAAACTCATGGTTTTATGATAGTTATAAAAAATGGAAAATTTAGCCTGATAACCGGCGAACGGGAAATTCAAAACGGTATCAAAAAAGAGGGTATCTCTGAGCCATTTGAGAAGCTTGCCCGTACTTCCGAATTTAAGGGATTGTCAGCGTCTCGGGGGATTATCAGAGCTAAGGCGAGAGTCCTTGAAGATGCCTCAATGATCGGCCTGTTGGAAGACGGTGAAGTGCTGGTAACATACATGACGACTATTGAATTTACTCCTGTTTTTAGAAAAGTAGCGGCGGTGGTTACGGACGAAGGGGGTATGTCTTGTCATGCCGCTATCGTCAGTCGGGAACTTAAGCTGCCTTGTGTCGTGGGGACGAAAATAGCCACTCGGGTTGTGCGTACGGGTGATCTGGTGGAAGTGGATGCGGATAACGGAATTGTAAAAATTATTGAACAAATATAAGATTATGCCTCCAGAATTTCCAAGTCAATTCAATTCGTCTCCAGGAGAAAAAGACCCAACTGCTGCTGAGAAGATACCAAAGGCCGAGGCCAGACTCCACTTTTTTCGGCACGCGCGCAAGGCAGGAGGAAATGAGGTTCCGCATGAAGAAGACCTTGTAATGGAGATAACCTCTCAAGGCTGGGAAGAGTCATTTGCGACAGGCGAGCGCCTTGAGCGCCTTTCTGATGCCCAAACTGCGGCGGTGGGAAGTGACCGGTTGCGTACGCGGCAGACTGCGGCAGCGATTCGTGCCGCGGGACAACCAAATATTACTGGACAGGAACGTTCTTTGAAAGAACTAGAAACAGCACTTGGCGAGACTGATGATCTTTCAGCCCGTGTGTGGATCAATAAGGGTCTTGCGATGCCCTTTACAAAAGGAGAAACACATGGAGTTGACCGTATCCTTGAGGCATACAATCGAAATGAGTATATGAGAGAGTCTCTTAAACTTCACCAGGAAGGAGTTGAGGCAAGCAAGCCGAGAGGCTCATCCATCCATGCGAAGCAGGTATATGGTATTGCAAAGATCATCACTCGTTATGCTCGCATCACCCCTAAGCTCGTTGAAAATCCTACGGTACCTCACGCGATAGAGCGATTCCTCGGTACTCACGGCGGAGTTCAAGAATCGTTTTGGATTGAGCTCGTGCGGAAACTACGGGGTGAAACGGAAGTTGAAAGACTGATTGCTATGATTCCGAACGGAGTCGGTTATAATGAAGGAATGGATGTTGATATCGTAGCCAGAAGCAGAGATGAAGAGCCGAGACTACGCATATTATTTACAGTGGGAAAGGGCGAGAGTCAGTACAAGTTTGATGAGGTTGTCCCTGTCGCTGTCATAGACAAAGTGCTTGAAGAATTTGCTCCAGAATTTAAACACGACAATTATGAATAAAAGTGAAATTCTCAAGAGTACATGGTTTCTCTACGGGCGTTGGAAGCAACCTGTCCTGTCCGGCACGTTCTGGCCCTATTTCCGCGAATCGGGATTTGCAAAAGAACTTGGTTCACTGCTTGGCGTAGAGGCGCCACGGGACATTTTCTTGGACGGCTACCATCTCACGCATGACGAGGGCAACGAAGCAGTCAAGCGTTATCTCAATTCGGCTTATAAAAACAATGCACTTGAGTCACTCTACGAGAAACTTGAAGCGGCATCAAGAAAAGCCGAAGAACGGCACCTTGCACTTCTTAAGAAAAATCCCGAGTCAGACCTTGAGTATCTTGAAGAGCTGTTTGCTTCATACCGCGATGTTGTTGGTTCTTGGAGCTTCCTTTTTCGTTTCTCTATCCCGCTTGAGGAAGCCGTAGTGAAAGACGGAACAGTTGCTTCTGATGCCGAGATGCTCGCTCACATGCGTCCCTATGCGCGCACGACATGGCTCGAACAACAGACCAGAGAGATACAAGAAATGGCACGGACGCTAGAGGCCGAAGGGCGAGCCGGTTCCATAGCGCTTACTTTTGAGAGCTTATCCTCTGAACTTCAGCAGAGGGTGAAGAACCATGTGCGTGAATTTGCCTGGTTCGGCACGCATCACTGGGAGGGTGAGGGTTACTCAATTGAGAAATGTTTAGAGGACATACAAAGGACGTTCAAGAACGGAGCGGCTGAGGATGCCCCTGTGGAATCGGATATTCCCAACAAGGGGGGAGAAATGATATGGAAACTTCTTGCACTCTTCACATACTGGAGAACACATTGTGCTGAGATGACGGCGAAAGTGGTATTCGCTTCTCGTGGTAGACTGGAAGGCGTCGCCCGCAAGTGGGGCATGAGTTATGACGAGCTTCTTCTTCTTTCCCATCGAGAAATACTGGCTGCTCTTGCAAAGAGTGCTGTGAGTGTTGATCTGCCGGCGAACTACGAAGAACGCAAGAAAGGATATGGTATCTATATTGATGATGGGAACGAATACATCGTGACCGGCGCAGAACTCGACGAGCTTATCAATACCGTAGTTCCAAAAGTTGACACGTCAATTTCAGAAGTACGGGGAACGGTTGCGAGCAAGGGCGGTGTTGTGAAGGGGGTGGCGCGCATCATACTCGGCCCATCCGACTTCTCGCGCTTTGAGGAAGGAGACATACTCATAGCGAACGAAACAACACCTGATTTTGTCCCCCTCATGAAAAAGGCAACTGCTATCGTGACGGACACAGGAGGCATTACTTCGCACGCGGCCATTGTATCTCGCGAACTCAAGGTCCCGTCTGTTATTGGAACAAAAATTGCAACGAAGGTTTTTAAGGATGGCGATGTAGTGGAGGTTGATACAGATAGTGGTACAATAAGAATTATGAAACGCGCATAATCAACATATCTGATAATTATGTTTGAGGCACCAAAAGAAGCACCCAAAAGTCCCGAGCAAGAAGAAGGTCCGCAAGCCAGAGTGTTTTTTATCCGGCATTCAAGAGCCACCTATAAGAATGCCGCCGAAACACTGGCTTCTGACAATCCAGAAGCGCCTTTTGACCCAGAATCCCAGGTAAGGGATCTGCCGCCTGAAGGGATAGAAATGGCAGAAAAAGAGGCGCAAAAATTCTTTTCTCAGTTTGAGGCTGGGAAAGATATCTTTTTCATCGTCTCCAGTACGCAGATGAGAGCTTTGGAGACAGCGAAAATCTATGCCGATACGGCAAGGGCTATGGGCATGGAAGTCGTGGAGCATGAAAAGACCGGCACCGAAATCGCAAAAAAGGTAGGCGGAGGGTCAGTCAGGTCTATTGATACTCTGTCTATGACGGAGGGCAAGTATCTGACTGTTCAAAATCAGGTTTTTGGTACGATTTTCAACCCGCCGTCGCAACGCCCAGCGGTTAATTGGGCAGAGGTGGATCCTGAGACAAGAGATTTAGTGGAAAAAGCTCATGCCATCGTGCTGGCTGACGACAAGGGTTCTTGGGGAGCGAATTTTTATGCGCATGCCGAGGCAGTGAAAAAAATCATTCCCGCTCTGGAAACGCCTGAGGAACTACACAAGACTCAGTTTCAAAATATCCAACGTCTGGCTCGCTTGGCGCGCACCAAGACCCCAGAAGGCAAAAGACTGAGCGTCATCGGTTTCGGTCACGAGAATTATATGGGGAAAGCTTTGGAAGAAGATACTGGCAAGCATGGTATAGGGAATGTTGAGGCCGTAGAGATAGGAGAAGATGGCATTTTGAAACGCGTTGAAATATAATAAATACTTATGGTATCCAAGGAACAACAAATCGATGAAATATTAGAGCGCGGGACGATTGTCCAGATTCTGCCTGACAAGGAAAGCTTTCGCGCGCGGCTTCTCAATGAAAAGCTGCGTTTTTATATAGGTTTTGATGCTACGGCGCCGACGCTTCATCTGAGCCACGCGAAAAATATCATGCTTTTGGAAAAGTTTCGGAAGCTTGGGCATGAAGTGATAGTGTTGTTTGGTGATTTTACGGCGAGAATTGGGGATCCGTCAGGGGAAAAATCAACCCGTAAGCAGCTTTCCCGTGAAGACGTTCTTAAAAATGTCGAGATATGGCGAGAGCTCATCAGACCGCTTATGGATTTTGAGGACAAAGAAAATCCTCCTCAGATAAAATTCAATCACGATTGGCTTTCCAAATTGACGTTTGAAGACATTATCCATCTTTCTTCGAATTTCACGGTTCAGCAGATGCTGGAGCGGGATATGTTTGAGAAAAGAATCGAAACTGGCGAACCGGTGTATCTTCATGAATTTTTGTATCCGCTGATGCAAGGCTATGACAGCGTGGCGATGGACGTGGATGTCGAAATGTGCGGAACCGATCAAACTTTTAACGCGCTTGCCGGACGGACGCTTCTCAAGAAACTGAAAAACAAGGAAAAGTTTGTGGTGGCAGTGACGCTTATGGAGAATCCGAAGACCAAAGAGCTCATGTCGAAGAGTAAGGGAACAGGAGTATTTTTAGATACGACAGCCAACGAAAAATTCGGACAGATTATGGCACAGCCTGATGAAATGATAGAAATCCTTTTGGTGAATTGCACATATTTGCCGCTTCCTGAAATCAAGGAAATTATGAAAGCGGAAAACCTGCGTGATGCCAAAGTGAGACTGGCGAAGGAAATCGTCACACTCTATCACGGCGCTTCCGAAGCAGAGAAAGCGGAAACGTATTTCGTTGAGACTTTTTCTAAAAAACAGACTCCGAGTAATATTCCAGAACAGAAGGCAGAATGGACGGAAGCCACAGAAAGTTATGAGAATGTTGAATCATTTATTGCGCGTATCGGATTGGCTGAGAGCAAGAGTGACGCTCGTAGAAAAATAGAGCAAGGCGGCGTGTCCATTGATGGAGAAAAAATACCTATCGGAGTATTGATTTTATCCAAAGACCTGCACGACGGCAAGGTAATGAAAGTTGGCAAGAAAGACTTCGTAAGAATCGTCTTTTAGGTTGAAAGTTTTTGTGAGACTGACTTTTCTGGCAATTGCAAGAAAAGTCAGTACGGTGAAAGTGATTATTCAAAGGAATGCTACTGAATATGCTCTTTTCTGAAATAGTCGTTCAGTCGCTTCGGGAAGGCCATCTCGCCGTCATCCCGACGGATACGCTCTACGGCATCGTGTGTCTGGCGCGTTCGCCGGAAGCGGTGGCGGAGCTGTACCGTGTGC
>CAYGEA010000003.1:0-29515 GCA_964348835.1 uncultured Bdellovibrionales bacterium | reverse complement strand
ACATTATTAAAAAATGCCCGAAAAGGCGTCCTTGGTCGCCTGATGAGCTTATGGCGATACAGAGACTCCTTGACATAGATTGCCCTCCACGTATGCATCAGCACCAAAGAAACAGTATCCTATGGATTCTCCGGGATACGGAAAAAAATACCTTAGTCGGCACAGCCTCCTTATCCCCGTCATATCACATGGATCCTACGAAGGCATTCGGCGTAGTATACGGTGTGCATCTGTGTGAAACACTGGATGAGAAGGATCTCAGAAAAAAACTGCGCGTAATGATAATGAAACGTATCGTTGCCTACTCACGGCAAAAAGGACTACGGTATATCCAAATGGAGAGCGCTCCCGGCGAGAAAAAAGCCAGTGATCTCTATCCTCATTTTGGCTTCCACCGAGTGGCTCAAAGCAGCAATGCCGTACACGGCATACACATTGACCGTCTCGATATTTTTGCCGAAAGCTACTGACACGGAAAAAGGCAACGGTTCTGGTAAAGCATGCTTCCCCCACTCCTTTTCAAAGCAGTGTAGCCGAGGTTATGCTGCGGGAAATCATCTCCTACGCTCGGCAGAGTCTTTGCACGCACCTCGAGCCTATGGGGCTCATAGACGCACCGGACAAAAAGCCGGCTGATACAACGTTGTATGAGACTCTTGGGCTATACCTCACACAGGAAGAGAATGGCAATTATCGCATCAACTTTCCTTCAAAGAAAGGAGGAAGTGCTCGCCACATCGCTTCAAGGATTTCTTTCTGAGGACAAGAGTCTTTTTCTCCTCCACCCAAAAAAAACTCAAACGGACCACTTGGTGATCCGTTTTCTTTTTGGGAATCGAACTTCCAAATTTACTTTGTTTTTGTTTCCTTTCTCATCCAAGCGGCGTAGGATTCGTTGGATTCGATGATGAATTTCATAGCTGGACACCAGCGCGTGCCGCTACGGCAAAAGCGAGAAAATAATTCCGCCAAGACTGCGGTGTTGATTGAAATGTGTTAGAAGCAAAGAAATAGTCTACCAGAAGCTCTCGTGTACGGGTGATTTCTTTGAGACGTTTCCGATTGTTTGGGTCAGCGATGGTCAGATCAAGAAGTTCTAGAGCCCGCTCGAAAGCCAGTCTCACATACTCCTCATTTCCTTTTTCTTGCCACTTGAGCGCTCGTTCCACCTCACTGCCGGTATTGCCAAGCTGCGCCATAAGAGAAAGCGACCGCCAGCGTCCGTTCGCCAGGTCTGTATGCTGAACCCTTACTCCATTATCCATACGCTCACAACCTCAATGATTTTCTTTCGAATTTCCGGATCATCTACTCCGCGACTCCTGTTCTTCTGTGACGGGCGAACATTGATCATCGAGTCAAACTCCACAAAGTCCTCTCCTGTCATTTCTGGATAAAAGTTGATACCCCAAAGATTCTTCTGTTCCGAATTACTTTCGAGGAGTAGCTGCTCTAGGTCAGCATGCATTTCCGCATCGATGGCAACAATTTTTTTCTCGATATCTACCACAGCTTTGACCATGTTACCAAACATCCTCTCCGCCATTGGCTGAAGATCTGATTTTTTGAGAGGAGTTGTCAGTACCTGCATACGTATTCGACTATGATGTTATGGCTCTATTATAGCATTTCTACCAAAAACTTCAAACGGCGATGAGCCTGTCGCGAAGCAGTGCCTCAGCCATTTTTTTGGCTTCTTTCAAATTCTGATGCGTGGATGGAGATGATGATGAATTCCATAGCTGTTATTTGTGAAAAGGGTACTTGCTTGCCCGCCTCCGGAGGGACCCATTTTCTTCTGAAATAAAAGCTGATTTTTTAAAAACTACTCAAGATAGGCACCTACATTGGTAATAAAGAAAAGCAGAGTAATGATAGACATAAGAACGACAGCGTAGAAAAAAAACAAAAAATATTTTCTTTCTGAAAATAACGCGAATGCAGTGGAGCCAATGATTGGAGCGATCAATGTGAGAGGAATGGCAAATAACAGGATAACAAAAATTAAATTATCACTGTTACTATATACCGTGAAGAATAGCAATGAACAAATAAAGAAAGGGACCCCAAAAATAATAGGTAGGAAACGAAGAAGTTGTGTAGAATAACCTACGCGTAAACGAAAGAGCTTGTAGGATGAGTAGAAAAATAGTCCAACAATAAGTGTTAATCCTATAAGTTGTATTGGTCTATCAAGGGAGTCTTGAATAGAATCTTGTATACTTTTTGTGTTAAGAAAATTAACTAGAAAAATAGACAAGAGAATTGGCAGTGCAAAAATTGAAAAATAAGCAAGTCCTAGAAAATAAAACTTTTTCATAATTTTTATAGGTTTATAGAATGAGAGCACTGCCATCACATTATAACACCAAGTAATAAGAGCGGAGGAAAAACCTCCGCTCTTAGTATACTCCTTATTTCCCGTCTACTTTTGTATCCGAAGCAGGCTCTGTTTCAGTTTGTTTTGGTACTTCAGGAGAACCTGGCTTCGCTTGTTCTGCCTGAGGTGAGATATAAGATTCGAGATTGCTCTCAGCAGCCTTTTCTACAGACTGTTGGGAAACAGGTTTTTTGCCATTGTACATATAGGAAAAGTTAATAATTGAAAAGACAAGAATAATCAAAAGTGAAATAATAAATGTTGTAATCGTAGTATAGTTAGCAAATTTTATTTGTCGATTGAACTTCTCTGGCATTTTAAAATCTGACCTTGTTATAAGTGGATTACTTATCCAACGATCACGCCACTGATCAATCTTCTCAAGCTGATCTTCTGTTTGTAAACCTGTAAAAACATAACTTATAATTTGCGAAATAATTGCAATACTTAACAAGACCCATGTGACTATAAGTAGGTTAGAGAAAACAAAATCTAGTTCTTTATTAAATACAACATTTACAGACAACACAAACACTCCTGCAATGAGTGTTAGTAACATCTTATCCAAACTTTGTTGGGAAGATATGCTGTGCTGTCGAGCCTTTTCTCGTGTTTCTTTGTAATAGTCGACTGCTGAATTGTACGCACCTCCTAATGTCCCATCCATAAATCATTATATTTTAGAGCGGAGGAAAAACCTCCGCTCTTAGTATACTCCTTATTTACCTTTTGGTTCGACAGGCTCACCACCTTCGGTCCCTTCGACAGGCTCAGGGCCTTCAGCTGGCTTCACTGGTTCTGTCTCGGCATCCTTCGGAGCCTCGGCAGTACCTTCGCCTTCGGGTTTAGCACCTTCGGATCCTGCTTGACTCGACGAAGCGTTCGCGGCGTCGGTGGCTGCCTTGTAGAGCTTCTCCCCTATCTTCTGAGCGGCGGCGGAGAGATTCTCGGTCGCTTTTTTGATGGCTTCGAGATCGTCGCCGTTCTTGACTTTGTTCAGCTCCGTGATAGCTTCCTCGACTGGCGTTTTCTCTTCTGTGGTCAGCTTGTCACCGGCGTCTTTCATCGACTTCTCAGTCGTGTAGGCGAGGCTGTCCGCCATATTGCGGGCTTCAATCAGTTCTTTCTTGCGCTTGTCTTCCTCGGCATGGAGCTCGGCATCCTTGGTCATCCGCTCGATCTCATCCTTGGAGAGTCCGGTGGACGATTCGATGCGGATGGACTGGGTTTTGTTGGTCGCCTTGTCTTTCGCCGTGACAGACAATATTCCCGAAGCATCGATGTCAAACGTCACTTCGATCTGCGGAATACCGCGCGGTGATGGCGGAATACCATCGAGGATGAACTGTCCGAGAGACTTGTTGTCAGATGCCATCTCACGCTCGCCCTGCAAGACGTGAATCTGCACCGATGGCTGATTGTCAGAAGCGGTCGAGAATGTCTGCGAACGGGATACCGGTACGGTAGTGTTGCGATCGATGAGCGGAGTCCGCACGCCTCCCATCGTCTCAATACCGAATGTCAGCGGAGTGACATCGAGCAACAGCACGTCTTTGACCGATCCTTCGAGTACGCCTCCCTGCAGTGCGGCACCAAGCGCGACGACTTCATCAGGATTGACAGTGATGTTCGGTTTCTTGCCGAAGAATTTCTCCACGGATGACAGTACGAGCGGCATCCGGGTCATTCCTCCGACAAGCACGATCTCATTGATGTCCTTGACCGTGAGCTTCGCATCGGCGAGCGCTTTCTTCACCGGCTCGAATGACGCCTCTACGAGGTCGTGCACGAGTTCTTCGAGCTTGGCGCGCGTCATCTTCAGCAGCAAGTGCTTCGGACCATTGGCATCGCTCGTGATGAACGGCTGATTGATTTCGGTGTCATTGGCGGTGGAGAGTTCGATCTTCGCCTTTTCTGCGGCTTCCTTGATGCGCTGGAGCGAAAGCGGATCCTTGGAAAGGTCGATACCCTCTTGTTTCTTGAATTCATCGATAATCCAGTGAATAATCCTTTGATCGAAGTCATCGCCTCCGAGGTGCGTGTCACCGTTGGTGGACTTCACTTCGACCGTGTCTTCGGCGACTTCGAGGATGGAGATGTCAAACGTCCCACCACCGAGGTCGTAGACCGCGATCTTCTCATCTTTCTTCTTGTTGAAACCATAGGCGAGGGCTGCTGCCGTCGGCTCGTTGATGATGCGGCGGACATTGAAGCCCGCGATTTCTCCGGCTTCTTTGGTCGCCTTGCGCTGAGAATCGTCAAAATACGCCGGTACCGTGATGACAGCGTCGGTAATTTTCTCGCCGAGCTTCTCTTCAGCATCAGCTTTGAGTTTGCTTAAAATCATCGCGCTGATTTCCTGCGGGGTGAATTCTTTGCCACCCATCACGATCTTGATGCCCTCGCCGGCTTGGATGATTTTGTATGGCAAGGTCTTCTGATCACGCTTGACTTCTTCGTCGTTGAAATGCCGTCCGATGAGGCGCTTGACCGAGAACAACGTGTTCTCCGGATTCGTCACACCCTGACGCTTGGCGAGCAGTCCCACGAGGCGCTCACCGGTCTTGGATATCGCTACCATCGACGGCGTGGTGCGATTGCCTTCCTTGTTCTCGATGATGGACGGCGTACCGCCTTCGACGAATGCCATCGCCGAGTTCGTCGTCCCGAGATCTATTCCGAGTATCTTAGCCATATGTTTGTTGTTACTAAATAATTATTAATGATAAATTTATTGGGATGTATACTGTGATTTCTCTGCCGCACACTTGATACATTATACTTTATACTTAATACATACTTCTTAATTGACTATCACTCTGGCGGGCCGCACCACTCTGGTACCGAATTTGTAGCCTTTGTGCAGGACTTGAGTGACCACATTCAGCTGCTCTTCTTTTTCAAAAGCGACTTCTCGCGACTGTTCTCCGTGACTATGAGGCTTGATACGAGCGGTCTGTCCGATAGCCTCATGAATACTCGGATCAAACCTATCCCCTACCTCTACCGCTATCGGCTCGATGCCATTATCCAAAAGCACTGATTCCAATTGTTTCTCGATATACTGAATACCCGTCACCCACGGACTCCCCTTCTCTTTTTCCGGAACATGCTCCGTCGCCTGACGGAAATTATCAAGTACCGGTATGATACCCTGCACGAGTTTTTCGATGAGATGACCCGCGAGCTCTTTCTGCTGCGATGCCTGGCGTTTCTTGTAATTCTCGAACTCCGCCTGCGTCCGCTTCCAGTCCCCGAGGTATTCTTCTGCCTTGGCTTCCCATTCTTTTCCAGAAGCCTCTCCGCTCACCGCGTTCATATCCGCTTTAGTTTCTTCGGCAGTGATATCCTCATACGCTATCTCGCTCTTTCCTATCGCTTCGTTTTCATCAAATGTATCGGTCTGTTTTTGTGTCATAACGTTAGCGTATTATATATATTATGTTACCGGTAATGATAATGGTGAGCGAGGAGGAGAGGAGCTTCTTCATATATTCTATCAGGGATTTGTTCTTCGCGTAGTCCATCCGTTTCGGTCCGATGATGGCGAGCATTCCGCGCTCTCCCTGTTTGTTGTGATAGGGCGTTACGACCATCGAGCAATTATTGATACCGTCTATCGGATTCTCGTCGCCGATGAAGATATGCGTTTCCCCGTCTGCGAGCTTGATAATGAGCTCACCCAACTTCTCATCGAGCGTATCCAGTGTTTCCACGAGGCGGCACAACTCATCAATCTCCTGAAATTCCGGTTTCTCCAAAAGTTCTTTCATCCCGAAGTCGTACATCTCGTCCTTATCGATAATCCCCGAAACAGCAAGATTGCCGGAGAGCGCCGAGAGAAGCTTGGCGGTACTGCGTCCCATCCGTACCTGCTTGGCTTTCATCAGAAGCAGTTCTTTTTGCAGATGACGCTGATCTTCGCGTGAGAGGTCCTTATCGCCCATCATCTCTTCCACATAGATGCGATAGCCGGCGTCTGTCGGTATGCGTCCAGCAGAAGTATGAGGCTGATAGAGATAGCCCGCTTCTTCCAGTGCTGCCATATCACTCCGAAGCGTCGCCGCACTCACCGGTAATCCCGAATACTGGAGCAGTGCCTGCGACCCGACCGGCAGAGCGGTTTCCGTATAGAGCTCAACGATAGCCGAAAGCACTTTTTGTTGACGGTCGTTCATACACTTATAATGAAAGAAAATATGTGTGATGGAGAAATATTTACTATCATATATCACATCTGAATACAGTATAAAAAAAATCTGGCACTCTGTCAAGTAGAGTGCCAAATGCATCTAAAATAACAAAGAAAAAGGCCGGGAATAAAGCATCCCGGCCTCTGAGAGGGTGTTACCCTCCTTTATTGATTTGCAGCCTTTATTTCGGCGCAAAAATTTCTATACTGACACGTCCTGCAACAGGCATCCCCTCGGGTACTAAAGTGCTGGCTTGCTGAAAAAAGAGGCAACTCCACCCGATAACCGCCTTTTCGCAAAACCCCGCGATCCTCAAACGTCGCCTCACAACAGATGATTTTCTCGCTAGGCATTTGTGTCGCTACCGGAATCACTTGTCCTCTCCCGCTCCCCTGGTCGTGGGGCTTTCTTGCGCTTTGACTCATTCTCCTCTTTCCTCTATTTTGAAGTTTACTTTACGGCACCAAACCGCACCCCCTTACAGAATACGTCCTGATCCCCCGAAAACTGCAGACAACGCCATAACGTTGTACAGATTGCCTGACAGGTGTTTTTTCTCACTTAAAAGCGATAGAACACTTTTTGAGAATAGTCCTCCCATCTTCTTTTGTCAAACTGCTCCAGAGTACTGCCAGATACACACAAAATGGCATTGAAAAAAGGAAAAGGCTGGACGTGCGTTAGCATCCAGCCTTTTGTTTCTAGGAGAACCTCATTCAAGACATTTACCGCCGCATATGTTGCATATCGGATTTTCATCACTCCGCAATTTCCTTGCTTCAGAAGCCAAAATCGACGTCCTGATTCCGGAAACACCGCGTCTCTCATGAAAATACCTACAGACCACCATACGGAAAGAGCTCGGTGCTCCTACCATAGGATCTTTATCAAGACTTACATCTTCTGTCATTTTTTCCCCTGCTCCATTTGTTAAGATTACTCTTTCTCCGGGACGGGATCATACCCCCCGGCATTCCATGGATGGCAACGCAAGATGCGCTTGCCTCCGAGCCAACTGCCCCACAGCACGCCATAACGCTCTATGGCTGTGTAGGTATAACTGCTGCACGTCGGATAAAAGCGACAGAAGCGCTCTCCGAAGACCTTGCCCAGAAACCCGTGCTCGAGTGAGAGGGTTTTCTGATACAATCGTATGAGCAACAGTATGGGCTGTTTGAGCATTCTCAAATTGTAACGGGTTTTACGCCCAGAGGCAAATCTCATCGTATGACTTTGTCAATCAGATATTTTATTGGTATACTGAGAAAAAAACAGATGCACATCATCGAACACAAAAAAATAATCTGGATCGATTTTGAAGATCCGCAGAAGGATGATATCACCTATCTGCAAGAAAACTTCAACATCCATCCGCTGGCGATCGAGGAGCTCGTCACGCCGACCTATCAGCCCAAAGTCGTCCAGTATGACAGCTGCCTGTTCCTTTCCATCCATATCCCCCTCTTCGACGTGGAGCATCGGACGACCTACGGCGGCGAACTCGATATCATTCTCACCAACGGCCACCTCATCACGAGCCACCGGCAGAGCATCTATCAGTTGACGAAATTTTTCGAAGATTTGGAAAGAAGCCAGGGGAAAAGGAGAACCTATCTCGAGGAAACCCCCGCTCACCTGCTCTATGCCCTCATAGAGATTCTCGTCAATTCCTGTTTCCCGCGCCTCGACCACATCAACAAAAAACTCGATTTCATCGAAACCCAGGTATTCGCGGAAAAAGAGAAGGAGATGGTATTCGAGATCTCCGTCCTGAAACGAGACATTCTCAATTTCCGACGGACACTGAAACCCCAGCGATCCATCATCGAGTCCATTATCAATAAAGAACATCCGTTTATTCCGATCGAAACGAAAATTTACTTCCAGGACCTGATCGGCACCAATATCCGGCTCTGGAACATTCTGGAGAGTCAGAAAGAAACCATCGAAGCCCTCGAAGCGACGAACAATTCACTCCTCTCCAACAAGCTCGACCTGACGATGAAAGTGCTCACGATATTTTCGGCCGTTCTCTTGCCGATGACCGTCTACTCGAATATGCTCGCGATGAGCGCACAAATCCCGTTCGGTCACAGCCCGTATGCCTTTTGGATCCACACGGGATTTATGATACTGCTTTCCCTTTTCACAATGACGATTTTCAAAATCAAAAAGTGGCTTTGAAGCAAAGTATCATGTATTTTGTATAATGTATCATGTGCATGCAGATTTTTTAAGAAGTCGTGCTTGATACATAATATATATATACTACCTGATTCGAATGTGTATGAAATTCTACAATACGCTCACAAAATCCAAAGAGACATTCACTCCGCTCCATCCTGGCAAAGTCGGGATGTATGTCTGCGGTCCAACCGTGTATGACTACATCCATATCGGCAATATCCGCGCGTACGCGTTCGCTGATACGCTCCGGCGCGTGCTCGAAGACGCGGGCTACGAAGTACGCCTTATCAAAAACATCACCGACGTTGGTCACCTGACGGCGGATGATATCGGTCAGGGCGACAGCGGCGAAGACAAAATCGCCAAAAAAGCCAAAACTGAACGAAAAACCCCTCAGGAAATAGCCCTCTTTTTCGAGCAATACTTCCACCAGACGGAGCAGGCGGTGAACATCCTCCCCGCGCACTACTTTCCCCGCGCTACCGCCCATATACCACAGATGATCACCCTCATCAGCGAGCTGATCGCCCGCGGTCACGCCTACGAGAAAAACGGCAATGTCTTTCTCGATGTGACCACGTTTCCTGAATACGGCAGACTCTCCGGCAACACGCTGGCAAACCTGAAAGTCGGCGCGCGTCTCGAAGAACATCCCGACAAATTGCACCCGTGGGATTTCGCACTCTGGCTCAAAGCCCCTCTGGGTCATTTGATGCATTGGTCCTCACCGTGGGGCGAAGGCTATCCCGGTTGGCACATCGAATGTTCCGCGATGGCGATGGAATACCTCGGTGATACGCTCGACATCCATACCGGTGGCGAGGACAACATCTTTCCGCACCACGAGGCGGAAATCGTCCAGTCCGAGGGCGTGACCGAGAAACCCTTTGTGCACTACTTCCTCCATACCCGCCATATTCTCGTCGATGGAGCAAAAATGTCCAAGTCCAAAGGAAATTTCTACACGCTCGAAGATATCATCGCCCGCGGTTTCGACCCGATGGATCTGCGCCTCCTCCTTTTGAGCTCCCATTACCGCAGTCAGATGAACTTCACATGGGAATCTCTCGAGCAGGCGAAGAAAAACAAAGAAACGCTTTTCGGCGCCGTCAGACGCGTGCGTAACCTTACCGATGACATCCCAAAACTTGAAAAGGCTTTTGATGGCGGTGATTTTTTGGAGCGCGTAAATGAGGCGCTCCGTGACGATCTGAATACGCCGGAAGCTTTGGCTGTTGTCCTCGAATGCATCAAAAAAATGAACACGCTCCTTGATGCAGAAGTACCGGTAGACAAAGACGCGCTCGAAAAATTTTTTGCAACCGTCTTCTTTGTTTTCGGACTCACCTACGAAGAGAATGAGGTACCAGAAGCCATTGCTTTGTTGGCAGAAAAACGAGTAGCAGCACGGGCAGCCAAAGACTTTGCTGAGTCCGATCGTTTGCGTGGAGAAATCGAACACCAAGGCTACAAAGTCGAAGACGCTGGCGCCGGCTACCAGCTCAGAAAAATCTAGCAAAAAAATGTAAAACGGGCGGCGATGATTCTCGCGGCCCGTTTTATTCTTTCGACTGCTTTTACTTTTCGTAGTACCTGATAGTCAGGCCTGTACGACCATCGTCGAAAGTTTCTCTCAAAACCTCCTCAATGTGATAGAAGAGGCCTTGTTCCTTCCACCATGTCCTGAGAAAAGCATCAACATGGCGAGCACTACCGAAACACTTTTCCTCCTTTACCTGTACAGGTGTAACAATTACAGGATCTTCTCTGGTCATCGGCATTTTCTCTTCCTTCTGATTTTGACCAACACTTGACCAACCGTCTAGGGAACCACTCCCTACTTTTTTTTCCACTATACACCATAATTTCATTTCTGTCAATAGAACTCGCCCCGGTTGAATTCTCACCCGTCTCGCTGTATACTGGAGTCTATGGCAAACAAGACCGAACACCTGCGCGTGCCTCCGCACAACCTCGAAGCCGAAACTTCCGTTCTCGGTTCTTTGATGCTCGACAAAGACGCAGTCATCAAAGTGGCCGACCTCCTCAAGGTCGGCGATTTCTACAAAGACGACCACAATCTGATCTACGAGACGATGCTCTCGCTCTACGAAGATCGTGAGCCGATCGACGTCCTGTCGCTCGCCAACAAACTCGAGGAAAAAGGTCAGCTCGAACGCGTCGGCGGATCGAGCTACCTCGCCTCGCTCGTCAATTCCGTTCCTTCCGCCACGAACGTCGCCCACTACGCCAAAGTCGTGCAGAAAAAAGTCCTCCTGCGCCGGCTCATCAGCGCGGCGAGCGAAATCGTCGAGATGGGCTATGACGAATCCGAAGATGTCCAGAAACTCCTCGATGAAGCTGAACAAAAAGTGTTCGCCGTCTCGCAAAAATACATCAAGCAGGATTTCATCCCGATCAAATCCATCCTCGAACTGGCATTCAACCGCATCGATGAGCTGCACAAGAGCGATCACGCCTTTCGCGGCGTCCAGACTTTTTTCCCGGACCTCGACGACCTCTTGGCAGGACTCCAGAAATCCGATCTCCTGATCCTCGCTGCCCGTCCGTCAATCGGCAAGACCACGCTCGCCCTCGATATCGCCCGCCAAGTCGGCGTCCACGGAAAAGTGCCGGTGGGTATTTTCTCCCTCGAGATGGGCTCCGATCAGCTCGTGGATCGGATGATCGCCGCGCAGGCCGGTGTCGATCTCTGGAAACTCCGCACTGGGAAACTCTCGAGCGAGGGTCCGGACAATGACTTTGAACGTATTTCAGACGCGATGGGCGTACTTTCGGAAGCGCCGATCTTCATCGATGATTCCGGCTCGCTCAACATACTCGAGATGCGGACGATGGCGCGCCGGCTACAGGCCGAACACAACCTCGGTCTCATCATCGTCGACTATCTCCAGCTGATGGAAGGACGAAGTAGCAAAGGCAGCGACAACCGCGTCCAAGAAATATCCGAAATCTCCCGCGGACTGAAACAACTCGCTCGCGAACTCAATATTCCCGTCATAGCGCTTTCTCAGCTCTCGCGTGCGGTCGAATCCCGCCAAGATCAGATACCGAAACTCTCCGACCTGCGGGAGTCCGGTTCTATCGAACAGGATGCCGACGTCGTGATGTTTCTCTACCGCGAGGACCGCGTCAAGCCGGATACTCCTAACAAAAACATCGCCGATGTCATCGTCGCCAAGCACCGAAACGGCCCCGTGGGAAAAGTCCAGCTCTACTTCGACGAAAACTCCACGACCTTCAAATCACTGGAGAAAATCCATGAGGGCAGATAAGTGATGCAGGATAATTGATAAGTGATGTTTTCAAACAAACAATCGAGTAGCTTATCTTTGTTTCCACCTTTTATGTCATGTTTTTCCTTTTGATTCTTTTCTTCTATCCTGTATCTTGTATCAATTATCTTGTATCTTCTTCATATGCAGTATCCCAAAGTCTTCCAATCGCTCATCGCGCATTTTGCCTCTCTTCCCTCAGTCGGGCCGAAGATGGCCGAGCGCGTCGTACTGTATCTTTTCAAACAGGACGAGGAGAAGCTCCAAAGCTTTGCTGAAAGTCTCGAGGCGCTCCACCATCTGAAAAGTTGCCGGCGCTGTTTTCATATCGCCGAGCGGGAGCTCTGCCATATCTGCGAGGATACCAAACGTTTCACCGATACCCTCTGCGTCGTCGAAGAACCACTTGATGTCATCGCCATCGAGCGCACGGGATCATACCAAGGACTCTACCACGTCATCGGCGGACTGATCGAAAGCGGGCGAAACGACAACAGTCACACCCTCCGCATCGCCGAACTTCTCAAACGCGTCGAGGATGAAGCCATCAAAGAAGTCATCCTCGCCACCAATCCGACGACCGAGGGCGACCTGACGGCGCTCTACCTCAAAAAGAAACTTGAGCCCTACCAGATCAAAATCACCCGCATCGGACGTGGAATGGCGACCGGCGGCGACATCGAATATGCCGACGATCTGACCCTCATCGCTTCCTTGACAAATCGCAAAGAACTGGTATAATAACATTGTAGAAAAATAGTGTTTGTTTTTTAAAAAAAGTTGAACTCAACTACACGGGAGAGGGAGAAGTATGTGCTCACCATCAATGCAACACATCCGAAACGAACGTATTCAGCGAGCCCTCGATTCGGAGAATCATGCAGTTGTCTCAAACTTTGCATGGTATTCAGAGTACTGCGAAAATCTCTGTCGCTTGATTAATGCTTCAATGCAGCAGACAAAAATCCTGACGCTCCAAGGATCAGGATTCGTGATTCCGGCTCGCCTAGAAACCAGATCTGCGTTCCGAGAAGATTGCTACGCGGCACAAATATACTCAGATATCGAATATCTCAAGTTTTGTGTCGCACTCCGGTCTTGTGACCCAAAAAAACACTGGAGGGAACCAATCTTGCTTCATTTCTGGTTCGGTTACTTTCAGGCAATGCCTCCTTATGAAATCATCAGTTCTCCGAAAAACATCCACTGAATGCGTCAGTGCATTGTCACTCACAAAAAAACAGCCTGTCATCTCTGTACAGGCTGTTTTCATTATTTCACAGAGATCTTCGTGATCTCGACTTCGGTATAGGACTGGCGGTGGCCATAATGGACGAGGTAGCGTTTTTTCGGCTTGTACTTGATACCGGTGACTTTTTTGGCACGATCCTGTACCAGCACCTTGCCTTCGACCAGAGCGGCCTCCAATACCGGCGTGCCGATATGCACCTCCTTGTCATCACCGATAAAGAGCGTCTCAAATTTCACGGTTCCCCCGATTTCGTCGGTCAGTTTCTCTATCTTGATCTTCTGTCCGAGAGATACCTTGTACTGCTTTCCGCCAGTCCTGATAATTGCCAACATATTCGATAAATAAGCCATTTATATACCTACATACTCTACACTCTTTCTCGAAAACTGTCAAACAGCAATTCTTACATTCCATTCCGATAGGCAATGATTCAGCCACCAAAAGAATTTTTTGGCGGTTGAATTGAGATGAGTAACAGTACACTTCAGATGAAGATTGAGGATTGATAACCTCCTGCTCCGGTTGCCAGCATCTTCCTGACTTACGCTAGCGTCGCCTTGATCCTCCGGACACCGGCAGATGTTGCCTCTTCTTTGATAATTTTGAATGTACCAGTAATGGCTGCTGTATCAGCGACGTGGGGACCACCGCACAATTCTTGGGAATACACGCTGCCATCAGTGGCGCGGACCGTGTAGACGTTTACGACATCGGGATACTTTTCCCAGAAGCTCCCCTCCACACCGGCTTTCTTGGCTTCATCTTTCGGCATCTGTTCAATCATTATGCTGCATCCTTTGGCGATGGCTTCGTTGACATACGCCTCCACTTGGTCCAAGACTTCCCGCGACACTTTCTCCGGATAGGTAAAATCAAAACGCGTTCGTTCTGCAGTGATATTCGATCCGGCCTGATGCACACTGTCACCCAAGTATTTGCGCAGTCCGGCAAGCATCAGATGCGTGGCAGTGTGAAGCATCACGGTCTCTTCTCCCGCGTCCGCCAATCCTCCCTTGAACTTCTGCTCGGCGCCCGTCCGCGAAAGCTCCTGATGCTTCTTAAAACGGATATCAAACATATTCTGCAATTTATCCCTATCGATAGCAACTCCCCATTCGTGAAACTCTTCAAAAACCTGTTCTATCGGAAAGCCGTAGGTTTGATACAGGTCAAAAACTATATCAGCAATTTCATCATTTATATACACATCAGCCTTCTGAATTTCATCACCAACTCGTCTAGTAGCATAGTTCCCTTCGGGATTGCTAAAAAATTTCTCAAGCTCCTTTAAACCACGCGAGAGCGTCTGATGGAATTTATCCTCTTCTTTAGTGAGCTCCGCGAGAATGTTTTCGGCATTCTTCTTTACAGGTTCATAGATATCCTCGAACTTAGTAATGTAAAGCTTAGAGATCTCGGCAATGACAGATTTCTCATAGCCCATCTTATAGAACTCACGGATTGCACGACGGATGAGACGACGAAGGATGTATCCCTGATCGACGTTTTTCGGCACGACACCATCCGAAATAATATGCATCGCGGCACGGAGATGATCAGCAATGATACGCGCTCCACGCTCATTATAGTTCTCTGTTCCGACGATATTTCTCACTGCTGCAAGCACATCGACAAACGCATCAGTCTCATAGACACTTTTCATACCATTCAATGCGACAATAGTGCGCTCAAGTCCCATACCGGTATCAACGCACGGTATCGGTAGTTTTTCAAGCGTCTGTGCATCAATACGGTTATATTGCATGAAAACATTATTCCAGATCTCCATCCATTCTTTCGGACGAGTGCCTTTATTTCCCTGTGGTGCACCTTCGCCTACCCAGTAGAAAATCTCAGTATCCGGTCCGCACGGTCCGGTCGGACCAGCTGCCCACCAATTATCCTCAGCTGGGAGATAGGCGATTTTTCCCGCAGGCATGCCGACTGATTTCCAAATCTCAGCGGATTCCTCGTCTCGCGGAGCGTTGTCGTCTCCTTCAAAAACCGTAACCGAAATCATCGCGGGATCGAGCCCGAGCCATTCTTTGCTAGTCAGAAATTCCCATGACCAAGCTACGGATTCTCGCTTGAAATAATCTCCGAGAGACCAGTTTCCAAGCATCTCGAAAAACGTAAGGTGAGTGTCATCCCCTACCTCGTCGATATCGCTGGTTCGAACGCACTTCTGTACATCGACGATACGTTTGCCCATAGGATGAGGCTTGCCCAGCAAGTAAGGCACAAGAGGTTGCATCCCAGCAGTATTGAAGAGTACCGACGGATCATTCTCTGGCACGAGCGGAGCCGAAGGTATGAGAGCATGCTCCTTTTTCTGAAAAAAATCCAAATAAGCCTTTCTGATGTCGTTACTTTCCATAGCGTTCCTCTCCTTGACTGGTTAACTGCGTCTCAACTTTTTCTCTATTGCTTCGTATTCATGATGACCAATAGTGAAATCATCCGCGAAAATCGACTTCAATGTTTCGATAGCCTGGTCGATGTCAGTCTCACCACGACTGTATTGTCTGGCAAGGGCATTCACTTTTGACGCCCTTGAACCGGAAAGATTCACTCCTTTTTCCTGAATGACGGAACGGATGATTCTCACGAACGTATCTTGAGTCATATTGCCTGATATTTTTACAGCGTATCAATCTGCTTTTTGGTGTGCGCTATCGCCTCTTCCGCCAGCTCGATCTCCCTCGTAAGCGAACGCTCCAGCGCTTCCTTTTCCGCTACATCTTTTTGAAGATGAGAGAGCTCCGTCTTCAGACGGCGGATTTCGGCTACGAGATCGACGTGCTTGCGTGCGAGACGACCATGGTCTGACTGCAAACCAAACAGCTCCGTCTGCAAGCGACGCGACTGCGTCTGACGATGGGATATCTCTTCGGGTGTCAGGTTATTTTTCATACGCCCTTCTTTCTCCTGTTCTGAAAAGAAATAATACCAGAAGAATACCTTTCAAACAAGAGTCGACTCACTCGACTGCTTCCCCGGGTTCCACAAGAATCATCACCCGGTCTTCGGCAGACGGGACGCTCCGTACAAACCACTCCGGATGAAAGATCACGCTGATTTTCTTCACGGCCGGAAAAGCATTGAGAACTTCTTGGATAGCGTCTTCACTCTGACCGAGGAGCGCTTTTTTCAAAGCATCGCGATCGATATCAGATTCCATTGTGACCAGTGCGTGTGCCCGAAGACGCAGAGTCGCTTCGGAAAAGTTGGCGACCGATTCGCTATAGGTGATGCTGGATGATATCGGCTTTAGGGTTATCCCCTGCATATCTTTCTTGATCATATTCTCGACTTTCTCACGAACCGCCTTTTCTGAAAAAACAAAAGCGCGAACCTTGAAAGTATTTTTGTACTCAAACGAGTTGAGAGCGGTGCCGATCTCTGGAAGAGAAACGAGAGACAGAGACATGATATCAATCTGTTCATCAAGTATCTTTTCGTCAGGACTGATCCCGCTCCGCATTTCATTCAGAAATGTTTCTTTCGCTTTTTCTTTGGCTTCACGTTCCACCGTATCGAGGTCGACTCTGGCGACGACGGTCACATCAGAAGTGCCGGCATCCCCGCCGCCAACCATAGCTTTCGTCGATTTTGCTGAAAAAGCGGCATATTTCGGGTTACCCTTGAAACCGGGGATAGTGAACGTCGTCGGATCAAGATTATACGCTTCTCCTGATTGATCGGCGATGACGGTCGTTTCGATGACACCAGCTTCTTTTTTGCCGTCGGCATTCGTCATACCCGGCACCGTCACGCCGTTCACCAGACGAAAGAGCTTGCCGTCTGCGGTCTCCAAACGAGTGGTGGCGATGAGCGGCTGGGGATCAGTACTGAAATTATTATAAATGATCACCGACCCGCGGGCTTTCTGATTGACACCGCCGGATTTGCCGGTCGTCGCAGCTGTCAGGATCGTTTCTATATCTTTCTCAAGCACACGCACAGCGATAATCGCGTCATCCGAACCGGAGGCATCGGCAACGCGCCCCGTCATTTCGACGTCAGTCGGCTGGATGACCGTATACGGGGTCACATGCACTTCAGCCTTCGGAAGAAAGATAAACAACATCACTCCGATAAGTGATAAAAGTGATACGCCGCCCAAAACAAAAAAGATGGTATGCGCTTTCTTGCCGGTAATTGATACGTTTTTATCTCTCGGCTTTTCTTCCGAAAGCGCTTCCGGCATCGAACGCGTACCATTGTAGAAATTCTTGAGCCGATTATTGCGTTCATCATCTCCGGCAGATTTTGATTGGAAGGATGGCGCCGGTGAAACTGCCGACCGAAAAGTCGGCGCCGGTGAAAAAACTTGTGCCGACTGGAGAGGAATATCCAGCCTATTGGGTGCAGGTGTGGGTGCTGGTGTCTCCTCCAGACGCTTGGAATTGAGACTGGTGAGCTTGTCCGGGGTGGCATTGCGGACACGTAACATCGTCTGATCCGTTTCTCGAGAGAGTTGGGGGGAAACCTTGGAAGTACTGCTGACCGAGGCGGATACGGCGCTCCCTTGGGAAGCATAGAAGTCAGCGCTTCCGATAGCGTCGGAGCGTGGCATCCCGGGAGGTGTTTCCACGGCAAGAGGAGCTACCGGTGCGAGAGCGTCCTGATGAGCGGTCAACTCCAAGTGAGTTTCTTTGCGGGAAAAATCCTCAGAATAGTTTTCTGTCGCCACTCCGGCTTTTTCGGCCAACATCCTGCCCATCTCATCCTGACTGACAATGATAATCTTTTTCCCCAGTTTCTCCGCTTCACGCTGGAACAGACGCAGATTGACGATGCTCTGCAATACCAGAGCGCGCTTCGGAAAAACAAAAACATTCTCTTCAGCGGAAGATGTACGCAAACGACCGATGACGGAAATAATCTCTTCGTCAGATTCAATATAAAAAGTCTGTGGCATACGGGTTATGTTTATGTTACTTTTTTTCTATGGTTTCCATACTGCGACGCAGGATGCTGGAAAGCATTTTTTCTTCTTCAATATGATCGAGCAACGCCAGATTGGCAAGTCCGATGGGAGTAATATCCTGAGGATTATTCAATTCACCGGTCACGTCGGTGATACGGGTGATATCCCGCGGCTGCAAAAAACCCACCTGCGGCTGTTTCGCAAACGGCAAGCTCTGCGACCACCAGTCTGGGGAGAGTAGCGCCTGCTTGATACCCGGCAGAGCCGAACCGCCTCCGCACAGGAATATCCGTGGCGGAAGAAGATCTGTTTCCGCGAATTCCAACAGCGAAAGCTCCACACCGCCAAGCCAGACGCGGCAGTCGTCTTCGAACAACGCTTTGATACGCCCAGCCTCCTCCCCCTTGAGACGACCGTTGGCATAATCGATTTTCATCTGCTCAGCCATATCAAAACCAAGATGAAACTCTTGGGCCAGACGCTTGGTAAACGCTCTTCCGCCGAGCGCGAACATTTTCGTTCCTTCCAATCCGCCATTGCGCACGACAGCGATGTCCGTTGTTCCTCCGCCCACATCAATAAAAATAGCACTGAAATCGAGCATATCTTCCACTTCGATAGAACGTGCGACAGCGTAGGGCTCAGCCGCTATGGAAAGGAGATCGAGATCGAGCTCATCAGCGATGGTCTGGAGAGCGCCCAAATGTATCATCGGCGCGTATGCGTTGAAAACACTCATCGAGACATCGCGTCCCTGAAAATTCACGGGATTCAGTACGTGATAGCCATCGATACGCACGTCCACGATGGCGGCATTGATGAGCTTCACATCGATATCGTCCTGTCCCGTCTCCCAAGCCAGCTGACGCTTGATGCGCTGATAGGCTTTTTCTTGGACCTTCTGAATGATCATCTTGAGCTCCGGAATACCGATATGTATTTCCGGATTGACGCGCTCATAATGAACGGTAGTCGTCGTGCCCTTAACCAGTTCACCAGCGATACCGATGATACTTTTCTCGACGCGCTTCACTCCGGCTTTTTGCTTGGCAAGAACGATAGCCTCCCGCGAAGATGCGATGACACCGCTGATATCAGCGACAGCACCGCTCTGCATATTGCCGGCTTTTTGAGCGACGCGCCCAACTCCTATCACCACGCCGTGCTTCTGATTGCGATCGATACGAAAAATAAGCGCCTTGACGACCTCAGTGCCGATATCGAGAGCCAGCACCAGATCCGAGTCTCGTTTCCACGTTAGTTTTGAAAAAAGCCCCATACGAAAAGCGTTACTTTTTGTTTGTTTCAGTATACACTATTCTCTCTTTTTATGCGCCTCGAAAGATTCTCATTTCAAGCGTTCTGGGGTAATATTGGCAGTGATATCTTTCATCCGATCTTTTGAGAGAAGCCCTTCTATGGCACCGTACGCGCCTACCACGCTTCCGCTATTGGCTATTCCAAAAGAGAGCGCCTGCGAAAGCGGCTGACCATCCAAAAGAGCGGAAAAAAATCCGGAACTGAAAGCATCCCCGGCACCGGTACTATCAACGACGGTCGTCAACGTATGAATCGGACAGTGCCAATACTCCTTGCCATCGAAAGCCCACGCACCGCGCTTGCCATCGGTCATACCGATGATACCGGCTCCCAGAGAGGAGAGTGTCTGGAGGAGAAACAGCTCGTCCTCCAGATGTTCCTGACCAATATTTTCCTGTGTTTTCCTAATAATCTCGATCGCCTCATCCTTGTTGAGAAGAAGAATATCCGTCTGTTTCAGTATTGAGATCATCAGTCCAGTGTCTTCTTTGATATTGTGCTGACCAGGATTGAGCGCTATAGAAAAACCGTGGCGTTCTTTGGCGGCGAGCAATTTCTTCAGGTTACCCTTCCAGTCGCCGTTGAGCGCGCTGATAAAAACCCACTCCGTATGAGCAAACCGCTCATCGATGATTTCCAATTTTTCATTGGCATCTCGGTTGTGGAAAATAGTCCGCTCGCCATTCTGGGTCAACACGATAATCGCCGAGAGATCGCTTCTCGCTTCCGTATCCGTACACAGGAATTCTGTTGACACTTTTTCACGCTTGAATTCTGCATCGATCCATTTGCCGATATCGTCATTGCCTTTTTTGCTGTAGCAGCCGACACGGTGACCGAGACGCGTCAAACCATGCGCGACATTTGCCGCCACGCCGCCCACCGCCTCATAACGATCAGCTACCCGGTATTTACCACCGAGTTCAAAAGCGACTTTCTGTTTTGAGATGATATCTTCAGGAGTTTCGATGATCACCCCTTCGTCCGTCGGAAGAAAAATATCCTTGGAAACGGATCCGACACAGATAACTTCGTACGATTTTTTGCGAAAAAACATAGCAGCGTGTATTTTTATTCTTTTACTTTTTTGTATTTTTTGCTTCGAATATCTCTGACAGCCTATTGTACTTCGTGATGCGTTCGCCGCGCGAGAGCGAGCCGGACTTGATGAACTCCGCTCCCGCTCCGACCGCCAGATCAGCGATGAAATCATCTACCGTTTCTCCAGAACGATGCGATATAATCCTCTGCATGCCTGCCTTTTCCGCTAGTCGCATACAGGCGAGCGTTTCCGTCACCGTGCCGATCTGGTTGACCTTGATCAATACCGCGTTACAAGATTTGTTCTTTATGGCTTTTTGCAAGCGCTTGACATTCGTCACCAAGAGATCATCCCCGACAAATAAAAGGGGCTTCCCCCATGCGGCAGTCTCTTTGCCAAGTTTTTCACACATCATTGCCCACCCGCTCCAATCTTCTTCATGAAGCCCGTCTTCAATGGAGACAATATCAAACGCGTGAATCCACTCGCGATAGAGATTGATCAGACTCTCCTTGGTCAGGAAAGCGTTTTCCGGACGGAGCGCGTATTGATCTTTCTCTTTGATGTAGAAAGAATCCGCCGCAACATCCAAATCAAGAAAGATCTCTTTGCCGCGCGTATACCCGGCTTGGCTAATCGCGTCACTGATGAGTTCCAGTTGTCGCTTATGACTTTCAACCCGTGGCGCAAACCCGCCCTCATCTCCCACGCCCGTCGGAAAACCTTCCGTATCCAGTATTTTTTCCAAAGAATGAAAAATTTCACTTCCGGCGCGGAGTTGTTGTGGAAAGGAAACAATACCCGAAGGGACAATCTTGAATTCTTGCACGGAAAGTCCCGAATTGCTGTGCTTGCCACCGTTGATGACATTAAACATCGGCACGGGGAATGCGGAAGTTTTTTTCCTTTTACCGTAGAGCTTGCTGATATGCGCATAGAGAGGGATGCCCTCTGACAAAGCGGCCGCCCGGCAGACCGCCAGTGAAATGCCGAGAATGGCGTTGGCTCCTAAACGGGATTTGTTTTCCGTCCCGTCAAGCGCGATCATCTTTTCATCCAGCGCTTTCTGATCACCTGCCTCCATACCGATGACCGCTTCTGCCAACTCTCCATCAATATGGGAAAGCGCATTCAAGACGCCCAGTCCTCCATAACGATGCGGATCACCATCGCGCAGTTCTACCGCCTCAAAAGCGCCTGTTGAAGCGCCTGATGGCACGCCGGCACGCGCCATCGTTCTGTCTTCCAAAGCTATCGTCACTTCGACGGTCGGATTGCCACGAGAATCCAATATTTCCCTGCCCTTGACCGCGGTAATTTTCGCCATAATTTCAAGAAAATAATTATTCCCCTTTTATCTTGTATCCTGCATCCTGTATCTTGTATCTTTTCTTACAGTATATCACGCTTTCAAAGCCTCCAGGCCAGGAAGTTCCTCACCGCCCAGATACCCGAGCATCGCTCCTCCTCCGGAAGATACGAAGCCTATCTTGCTCATTGCATCCGCTTTTTCCAAAACAGCCAGCGACTCCCCTCCGCCGATAACCACGAACGCATCACTCTCGAGAATAGCGTGCAAAATGGCGCTTGTTCCGATGTCGTAGGGTTTTTCTTCGAACTTACCCATCGGCCCGTTCCAAACGATTGTTTTTGCTATCTTAATGATCTGGGTATAGTATGCCACCGTATTGGGACCGATATCGAGACGTTCCGAGGAAACAAAGTCTTTCGGGAGGAGCACTTTCTCAGAGAACATTATTTTGTTATCGATTGCTTCGTTGGCCACCTTGCCACCGACCAGGATAGCATCATAGGTTTCTTCAAACTCCCGGATCAACGGCAATTTTGTTTCGATTTTGGCTCCGCCGATAAGAGCGATAGCGGGATGCTTCGGCGAAAAACGGATACGATCAAGCTGTTCCACTTCTTCCAGTAAACGGAATCCCGCGTACGATGGCAACAGCTTCGGTACGCCGACCATCGAAGTATGCGCACGATGACAGACACTAAAAGCCTCATTGACGAACGCTGAAAAAGGTTTGGCAAGCGCTTGAGCAAATATTTCATCGTTGGCTTCTTCTCCAGGATAGAAGCGCACGTTTTCGAGCAACAGCACCGCATCTTTTGGCAACGTAGTGAGCGCCACCGTGACCGCTTCCCCGATACAATCAGGCACAAAAATAACTGTGCGACCGAGTGCCCGCTCCACGGCGGAAATGATCTGCTTCACGGAACAGTCCTCGTCTTTGCCTGTCGGACGGCCGAAATGCGTTAACAGAGCAATTTTAACACCCGAAAACGAAGCGATATAATCGATGGTTTTCTTAGCGATATCAAAACGGAAGTGCTCTTGAACCTCTGCCACTTGATCAAGCTCCACATTGAAATCCACCCGCACGAGCACCCGCGCATTTTCGAATGGAACTTCGTCGATATTCCTCAATTCCATAGACGTGCTCTTTTTTAAATAATAATCCCTTTATTTATTTGCCGAAACCGGCGGTCCCCATACCGAGAATGCCGATCATCACTCCGATAAGCGCCGTCAATGCCGTAAAGATCCACGCTCGCATCACAATCTTCGGTTCCGGCCAACCCTTGGCCTCGAAATGATGATGGAGCGGCGCCGCGAGAAAAACCTTTCGTCCAAAAAATTTCTTGCTCGTCAATTGGATGGCGACGCTGCCTGATTCGAGGATGTAGATGAAGACAATAATAAACAAGACGAGCGCGGAATTGGTCAACATCGCCACCACGCCGAGCGTCGTACCAAGCGCGATAGCGCCGGTATCACCCATAAAAAAGCGCGCCGGATAGATATTGAACCAGAGGAATGCCAGAAGCGCGCCGGAAATTGCCGCGCACAGCGCCGCCAAATCCATTCGGTTCTGCATAAAGGCGATCAGCGTGAATGAGCTGAACGCTGTCAATAGCACGCCACCATTCAGCCCATCCAGCCCGTCCGTTTCATTGGACGATATAGCCGAGAAAAGAATAACAAAAATAAACAGCGGGATATACCACCAGCCGATAGAAAAATCACCCACTGCAGGAATATGGATCTGATCCCACCCCAGTTTTGAATAAAACCACCAGGCGCCGGCACAGGCGATGACGAACAACCACCAAAAACGAAACGCGAAGCGCATTCCTCCGCCCTTGTTCGTCCCCTTGCCCCGAACGCTCATATAGTCGTCAAGCAACCCGAGCATACCCGCCGTCACCAAAACGAAAAGCGGCAGCCACACTTGGGAACGCTTGAAAAAATCTAATCGCACGATAAAATTCGTATCTGTCCACTCCGCGATGTAGGGAAAGACGTAGTGCGAAAGCAGGGCGAGTAGCAATACGGCGACCCAGACGATGACTCCGCCCATCGTCGGTGTACCCGCCTTGGACGCATGCAAGGTACTCACCACGGAGAGCTTTTCACCATTAACGGAATGTTCTTTGATTCTGATACCGATCTTATATTTGTACAGGATATGCGTCCAGAGCGGTGTCAGAAAAAACGCCAAGAGAAATCCGAGCAACCCCGTGACGAGTACCTTGAGAGTGTTGATAACGAGAGGGATACTCTGTATCTGAGCAATCTGTGTTTCCATATATTATTCAAAATTATTTCTCCTACAAATTACGAATCTTTTTACAAATATACAAATCCTGCTTTGTTGATTTTTGTACTTCGTAGCGTGTTATCTCCAATCAACTGCCTGAAAACTCCAATCGAACATCGAACGGATATTCTGCCAGCGATACGGGTCATCAAGAAGGACAGCAACTACCTTGTGATTCTGACTCTGATCGGCAGCCACTGCCAGAAGCGAATAGCCGGCAAGCGGCGTAAAACCGGTTTTCGTTCCAATCAAGTGGGGAAACTGCCCGAGCAATTCATCGGTATTGAAAATCTCGTGACTCCGCTGACCGTCACGTGAAGTAATGAATGTTTTTTCCATACGCATCGTATCCCAAAGGATATCATACTTAAGGGCATGCGCCGTAATCAGCGCCACATCGCGCGCGGAAGAATAGCACTCCTTTTCCCTCCCGTCGGGCTCCAGTCCGGAAGGCGTGCAAAAATTCGTATTCTGAAGACCAAGCTCTTTGGCACGGGCATTCATAATCCTGGCAAAACCTTCTTGTGTCCCGCCGATATGCTTGCCAAGCGCGATAGCGGCATCATTGGCGCTATTCATAAGAGCGGCCTTCAAAAGATCGCGCACGCTCACTTGCTCTCCTACGCTCAAGCGTACTCCGTTACAAAAACCCGATCGCGGACAGCCGACCCGTGTGCCTTCAGCATACACCGCTTCTTCATCGATGGTCACCCACTCATCGAGATTCTTCACTCTTTCAATGACCAGCGTCGTCGTAAACAACTTGGTCAGCGAAGCGATCTGCCGACGCTCATCAGCGGAATGTTCATACAGCACTCTACCAGAATCCGCATCCAAGATAATGGACGCGTGCGCCGTAACGATAGAGAGGCCCGGCGCATACGGTTTCAACTCCGGACGAAAGCCTGCCGTCAAAGCGCGGTCCTCAGATACGAACGGCACTATTGTTTCCCGATCTGTTGCGCCGAGCACTTCCGCAAACCGACCCTTTTCTCCCGTAAAAAAAGTGCGTATATTTTCACCCCGTGCCAAAAAACCATCTCCTCTTCCCGCAGTAAAGACGAAGATTCCGACGATGATGAGAGTGAAAAGAATCAGCTTGCGCATAGCAGGGGCGGGGTTTAGGGTAGAGGGTTTAGGGGTGAGGAATACTCATTCACTTTTTCTGAAGAATCTTCTGTCAAAAGTATTTTCAGACGCTCATCTTGAGAAAGCGTGACATAGTCGGGCAACTCACTTATACGTTGTAGCCCAAGCGACTCCAGGAAGCGAAATGTCGGCAAGTACACATACCCACGGGCATCCGTGGGGTTGCCCTCCCGTTCGATCAGATCACGCAAGAGGAGATTACGAAGCGTGAAACTGCAGTTCACGCCGCGAATCGATTCTATTTCAGCCCGCGTGATCGGCGCACGATACGCGATAATAGACAAAACTTCCAGAGCAGTCTTACTCAAATTTTCCTGAAGCGCGCTTTTGGTCAACGCTTCAACAAAAGACGCGTTCTCCGGCTTGGTAGCCAACTCCACCTGGCCGTCCTTGATAATAATCTGGAGCCCGCACTGCGCATCAGCCGAATATTTCTCTGCCAGTATTTCAACCAATGCCAAAATCTCATCCTCACTGATGTTCAATATTTTCGCCAAGTGACCAAGAGCAATAGGCTCGCCGCTGACGAAGAGCAAGGATTCCACAACTGCTACCTTGTATTCGCTCGTCATAGCTACACTCGTTTAATAAAAATATCACTGAAGAAACGCTTCTGCTCGACAAAAACGATTCGCTGTTTCACCATCTCCAATACCGCGAGAAACGAGACGATTACCGTGGTCCGATCGGCCACTCCCCCTGTCAGCTCGACAAAAGACGTCTGTACCCGATCAGCCAGCATATTCTGGAGAGAAAATATCATCTCTTCCAGTGTGACGACGGCTGCTATCTCCTTTTCCGGCAGAACCTCAAAAATCGGTATACCTCCGAGCACATTGGAAAAATGCATCCTGAGTTCAACAGCCGTCAATCCTGGTGGCGGATAAAATACCACCTGCGCTCCGAGAAAGCTTTCCCGACTCCGAGCATCCTGTCGTTTGGCAAAAAGGCCTCCTAGTATCCCGGCTATCTCGCGGAAACGCTTGTATTCCTTGAGCCGGATTTCCAGATCATCCATCGATTCCTCTTCCTCATCGCTGAAGTCGAGCACCGGCAGAAGCGCGCGCGATTTGATGAGTATCAACCGCGCCGCAATAGTAAGAAATGAAGAGAGATTCTCCAGTGAAATAGATTCTTCATTTCGCAGATATTCGAGGTACTGATCGGCGACTTTCGCCAGACTCACCTGCGTGATATCGAGCTTCTCTTTCTCGATCAACGACAACAAAAGATCCATCGGCCCCTCGAATTGCTCTAATTGAATATGGTAGGCCATAAAAAAACGGAGGGACAAAATATCTTTCCTCTCTAGAATAGCATTTTTCGGCTGATGTACCAAGCAAAACCGCCTTTGAAAGCGGTCAGTTTCAAGCCTCGCGTTCGCTCTTCGTGTCTTCGAGCGCAAACGCGGTGAAGAGAGAGAAGAGCAGTACCAGCGCTATCAAGAAAAAGACGCTTTTGAGCGGAAAAAAGAGGAGGAGAATAGTGGAGAGCAAAGCACCGATAATATTAGCCGCCGGTCGGGCAGTACGGAAAAAAGCGATCATATCGAGATGGTTGCCGTCGATCTGCTTGTAGAAATATGAATCGCGCAAGACTTCGATACCGGCGATACCGATGCGCGTCACCAAGAGCGCTACCCCCCAGACAAAAAAACTCTGCGCTCCAAGAAAACCAAGTATGGCAGTTGAAAGGATCACGATGATGATGCTCCCGATCAAGAGCTCCTTTTCACCGAAGTGCTTGTCCGCGAGAATGCCAAGCGGGTACTGAAGAAACACGAACGGCAGGAGCATAAGCGTGAAAATAATACCGATTTCGTGCCACGAAAAATCAAGCGAACGCAAATACAGCGGCGTATAGACGATCATCATCGCGTAGAAAAACTCCATGGCGAACGATATGAAGTAAATGCGAAAGAGGTTTTTTTTCACCAGCATCTTGGCAATCGTCTGGCGCAAGCGCAATTTCTCCTGAAACACCATATTATCACCGCGCAATCCGAGAAGCGCAATGAGAAACACCAGCATATACCCGAGAATCAGCACGAAAAACACCCCCGCATACTGATAGCGTTCCAGTGTCAGCGTCGAGAGGAATGGTGCCGTGAGCAGGCCGGCATTCATAATCGTCAGGTAAAAACCGCGGATTCTCCCTGATCGCCGGTCTTCGGAAAAACTTTCAAGCAGGATGTCGAGCGTCACCCAGATCAGATTGGTCGCCACGATGAAAATGAGCGCGATACCGACAGACATCCACGTCGCTTCCAGCCGCATCAGGAGGACGCTTGCCAGAATCGTGATGCCGAGACCGAGATACAGCGCCCGCGCCTTGCCGATGGTCCGGATCAGCGGTTGCAGATAAAACAGCGACAGGAGAACGCCGCTATAAGCAATCAGGTAAAACGCGCCGACATTGTCACTGCCGGTCACAGCGGCGAAATATGCCGAGAGAATATAGATGAGAAAGGCGTCGAGAAAACCGAGAAAAAATGAAAGGAAACTCACCAGACGAACCTTGTTCTTATTAAAATTTTCTTGATGCATGTTTTTTATATTTTTTTATGAATAACTCCTGATTTCCTGTCACTGAGGAGTTGAACTCTTCAGTGACTTACTTCATACAACTTGGCACGTAGCCGCGTTTTTCCGCCTCCTCCTTCGACGTGAAACACACGCGATTTTCCGGCTTGATCCTTTTCGCCACCGCGCAAGTCACAAGGTGGTATTTGTTCGAATTGCGGCTCCCGACATACGGACACTCCCCTGACGGCTGTGACTGTTTGGCGGTTTCAGCGACACGCTGCTCGGTGCCTTTCACTTGTTTGTTCTCCATTACCGCCCCACTGACAGGCAGAGGTTCTACAACAGCCGGCAACGAGACAACGAGAGGCGCCGACTGGGTCAAGGCACCCCGAAGCAGTCCACTCTCGAAAGCCAGCAATGCAACAATCAGAAACCCGCCCGACAACAAAAGCTTCTGACGGTTCTCTGTGATCCATTCTTTGGAGCGATACAAAAAGGCAGTGATAGACGTTGACAGGATCATAGAATGTGCTATACTCATCCAGTATACAGCAAACAACGGTAACCGGTAAGTCTTTCAATACATAACTCCTATGGCAACACGAAAAGCAGGCGGATCTACCGCCTTAGGCCGTGATTCTATTTCCAAGCGTCTCGGTGTGAAAATATACGGCGGTCAGACAGTGGAAGTGAGCAACATCATTATCCGCCAGCGCGGCACCAAATACCACCCGGGCAAGAATGTGAAGCGTGGCGAAGACGATACCCTTTTCGCTCTGGTCGCTGGCACGGTGGAATTTCAAGCACGCAAGATGCGGGATTTCACCGGCAAACTCGCCAATCGGATGTTCGTCAACGTCATCCCCCGAACAATTGAAGAGAAATAATCTTTCTTCTCTGCTGAAAATGAACACTCCATACAGAATTTGTATGGAGTGTTCTTGATTCCCGATTCTTAATTCTTGGCCTCCTACTTGCACGCTTTCAAAAAAGCGACAAACAAAGGATGCGGATGAAGCAGTGAGGATTGGAATTCCGGATGGAACTGCGTCGCGAGGAAGAAGGGATGCTTCGCTTTCGGCAATTCGGCGATTTCCATCAACACTCCATTTGGGGAAACGGCCGAAAAAACTAGACCAGCCTTCTTTATAGCCTCAACATATTCCGGGTTGACTTCATAGCGATGGCGATGACGTTCCAAAACGCTCTTTTTTCCATAAGCCGCATACGCCAGAGTGTTTGGCAGGATCTTCGCTTCGTACTGTCCGAGGCGCATCGTCGCACCGTAATCTTTCTTGCGCAGATTCTCTTTCTGATCCGGCATAATATCCACCACCGGAGACGCCGTTTTGAGGTTGATTTCCGTCGTATGCGCGCCGACCAACCCGAGAACATTCCGAGCGTATTCGACCACCATCAATTGCATCCCATAACACAAACCGAAGTATGGAATTTTGTTTTCACGACAGAAACGAATCACGGCAATCTTCCCTTCGACGCCGCGGCTCCCGAAACCGCCGGGGATGATGATACCGTCATACTGTTTCAGTTCCACTAATTTTTTCGGATGTTCTTCAAAATCCGTACTATCTATCCACTCCAACACTGGCCGGATATGGAC
>CAYGEA010000002.1:0-29596 GCA_964348835.1 uncultured Bdellovibrionales bacterium | reverse complement strand
CAGCTGGATCCGGCATCACCACCACGGGAGGCGCGACGGATACGGTGACGATTGCGGCGACTTTGGGAACCAGTATTTCTGCCTCTGAAGTAGATGCCGATTCGCTTGATTTTACGGAATTTCAAGACATCCTCGACCTTGATGCCACTCTCACTCTGAATCAAACCACCAATACGTGGAGTCAGACGTTTACCGGATTGGCCACCACCGGTCTCACCTATACGGCAAACTCTCTCACCACCGGATCCGCTCTCAATGTCACGACCACCAACACGGCTGCCACCAACACCGCCCTTTCGGCAGTGCAGTTTAACCTGACCAATGGCCAAGCCACCCTCGCCAATACCGCCGGCATCACCGGCGCCACGTTCAACTTCACCAACAATCCGACTATCGCAGGCAACTCCGAGTATGCGGTGAGAATCCAGAATCAAGACACCGCCAACATCACTGACAATGCTGTATCTGCTCTCCTCCTCCTCGACAATGCCGATACCGTCACCACCGGCACTACCGTCGTTACCGATGCCATCAGTATCACCAATTCCGGCGGATCAAGCTTCACCAACTTCCTCAATACTCCGACGCTCGATATCTCGGCTCTCGGTGCCATCACCGGTGCGACCGGCATCACATCAAGTGGTACCATTACCTTCTCCGGACTCAGTGCAGCCGGCATCGTGACCAATACTTCCGGCGGAGTGCTCAGTACGACAGCCACGGTGCCGGTCGCCAATGGCGGGACGAACATCGCCAGCTACACGGTCGGTGATCTCCTGTACGCCAGCGGCACTACCACGCTTGCCAAATTAGCTGACGTAGCAACCGGTAGCTGCCTCATCTCAGGCGGTGTCGGAGTGGCACCAAGCTGGGGAGCGTGTGTACCGACGGTATGGGATGCTATCGGTGATGCAACCGGCAATGGTGCCATCGCGATGAATGAAACGGTTCAGACGCTCGATTGGAATACCGCGGCGACAGCAGCTGCTTTCGACGGACTCACTATCACGCTGACCAATGACGCCTCCACAGATACTTTGACTCAGCGGGCATTTGTGGTTGCCAATCTGAATGACAGTGCCACTACCGGTACGACTGAAACCCTCGCGCATATAGATAATCGCGATATCAATGAAACACTCGGAAGCGGACTCGTTATCGAAAATACCGGTGCCGGAACGATGACAAACGCGCTGAATATTCTGGAGACTGCCGGAACGATAACGACCGCGATCAGTATCGGCAACAATGTTGGGACCGGTATTTCTATCGGAACAGGCGTCACGACCGGTATCTCCATCGGTTCCGGCGGTATCACCGCGACCGGCGAGATTCTTTTCACGAATACGGGCGCCGGAGTATCGCTGACGGTGAACGATGAAGCGAGTGATGCGACGCCATTTGTCGTGGATGCAGCCGGTAATGTCGGTATCGGAACATCCTCACCGGCTCGCGCGCTCGATATCGTACAGGCAGCGAGCGCTCCGCAACTGCGCTTGTCCAAGGACCTCACCAATTACAGTGAGTTCACGGTGGATTCAGTGGGGGATTTGCAGCTTGCGGCGACCGGGACGGATATCCGGGCGCTCAGTGAGAATCTCTGGGTCTGTGATAATGATGCCTGTCCGGCATTGACGCTGACTGGCGACGGCAACATCTTCGTGGAAAATGTGTTGAAATTCGGCAATGGCGTATATATAAAGAACGATTCGGCGACAGAGCTTGGAGTCTATGATAATGATGCTAACGCGATGCTTATCTTTGACGAACAGTAAAAAAGTTTTATGATCGCGCATATAGCCGAAGAATTGAAAATCATCAGGCACTCAGTCCTCCTGTTTGTCAGTGCGTTTTTTCTGGTGTTCGGAGCGATGCTCCTCTTTACTTTTCAGATGATAACGGTTGTCGGACAGTCATTCTGGTTTTTGGTGCCGGGGTCTCCATCTCTGGCGACACAGATATTTCTCGCGGCAAAAAACTTTTTGGTGCCAGCCGGCATTCCCATTGTCGCCCTCTCACCGATGGCTTCTTTGGCAGCATCGATCACGATGGCATTCTTGATGAGCATCCTCCTGACATTCCCACTCGGACTCTATCTGATAGGGAGGTTCTTTTGGCCGGCGCTCCACAAGAGTGAGCGGCGAGGATTGGCACGTTATATGCTCCCAGCATTGGTATTATTTTACGGTGGTTGCGCATTCGGATATTTTGTCATCATTCCCCAGACATTTGACCTCTTGTACGCATTTGCAGCGCCGCTGGATGTAGCGCCGTTGTTTGCTCTCGATGATCTGGTGATGTCGGTATTCTTGCTGACGCTTGTGACAGGATGCGTCTTTCTCCTGCCGATTGTGATGATGGCGCTGTCGCATATCGGTCTTGTGGAAAGATCCTTTTGGAGACGGCACTGGCGGGGGGCCGTCGTGTCAATGGTCATCTTTGCCGCTGTCGTGACGCCGGATGGGAGCGGAGTCACCGCGGTTTTTCTCTCGGGGCCCTTAATCGCTCTCTATATGGTGGGGGCTCTTTCAGCGCCCTATCCACATCAGCGAGGCAAATAAATGATATACTGATCTCAAGCGTATGAAACCCATCCTCGATTTTCTGAAGTACAACAATGCCGCCCTCCTCATTTTTATCGGAGTGTTGTTGCTGGCTGGGTCGGTTTTGGCATCCAGCTCTACGGTAAGACAAAATTTCCTGTCTTCTGGACAGCTGAAGACTCCACCGCCAAGCGTCAAGCCTACTGATACATCAGCACTTATCACAACCGATATTTCAAAATATGACTTTGCTGTCAGGATAGATGCTCTTACAGAGGATAGTCAGGCATACGTTGTCATATATTCGTACAAGACGTTGGAAATGGCAGGCGGCGTCTGGCGCGAGGTGCGCAAGTCTGGAAAAATGGATATTTTCAAGGAAGTGCTCGGCACGCGTGATTTCAAAGCGTATCTGACAGAACAGATCGAGCAGGTGATCAATAGGGAGAACAAGTATCTTGCAGACGCTCAAGCGGCCATCACCAATACGAAGGTCGCTACCAAGGAATCCTCCCAGTATGCTCTGCTCGTCGGACAGGAGGTAGTACCGACATCGGATGTCGAACAGAATCCCGATCAAAAGAGAGACAGCACATCCGGAGATGGCGACACAGAAACAGAAACAGCGGTCCAAAATCCGCTTTCAGAGGAAGAGGTGCGCCAGATGATCGTAGCCGCGGTCGCTGAATTTCTCGCGGTGGATACGAGTATGCCGGAGTTTGAAAATGGATCTGGTGTAGAGATGGAAGCTGTCCTTCCTGAAGAAAATGCGTCTGCGGATACTTCCGCCGATCAATCCGAGGCCGATGGGGCAGAACCGGCTCTGTGATGGCAGATGTCGCTGTAGAGAAGCCTTTGTCGTCGACTCTTTTTGTGCTATAATCAAGCTGTAATTATCATTAATGCTCACCAGTATGTTCGGATTGGGAATGCCGGAAATCATCATCATCATCTTGGTAGTCGGAGTGCTGTTTTTCGGCAGTGGCAAGGTAACGGAGTTTGCCAAATCTCTGGGACGCGTAACAGGGGAGTTCAAAAAAGGAAAAAAAGATGTGGAGGCGGAATTGCGCGCCGGTGATAGTAAAGAAGAAACAAAAAATAATGAGCAGGGTCAATAAGAGTAAGCACTATTCTCACGCTCTGGTACGCTCGATTTTTCGGTATATCGCGGATGTTTTGAGGTGCGTACGAGGATGGCTCCGGCATTTGCCAGCCGCCCTCTTCGCCGGGTATGCGGGTGTTTCGTCGGGGCGCGGTCGGTGGCTGAGGGATGCTTTTTCCGGTCAGAAAAACGGCGGCAATGACACTCTTGATATACGCCGGCGCAATTTTATCAAACTGACGGTTTTTGGCGGGGCTATTTTTTTGGTCGGCAGATATTTCGGACCGTTTGTCAATATGCTCCGAGGCGATACTGTCATCAATGAGACGCTTTTCAGTAATTTCAAGGTTACCGAAACCGGCAAGGAGCTGAGGGTGACTGACGATGAGGGTGAGGAGTTTTTGATTATAGAAAAAGAAAATTTTTGAGTATGGCTATTCGTATTTCCAAAAATCGTGTGGAGTTGGTCGGTATACCTCTCAATCTCGGGGAGAATACTTCTATCGCTCTCGACCCTGCCGGATCGGCAGATGGGAAATACACCGGTATTACGATAACCGCTACAGCAGGAGAAGCTCTGGCTTTTGGAGATGTGATCGTCTTAGACGTAACGGCAGGAAAGTGGTTCAAGGGGAGCGTGAGTGCGGCGGCGGGGGCAGACGGTGATTTGCGAGGCGGGACTGGGATGTGCGTTCTAGCGGCGGCGGGAGACGCTTCAGCTACCACCGTTCTCTTGATGGGAACGTGCCGGGCTGATGCGAACTTCCCAGCATTGACTATCGGGTCGGTAGTCTATGCGAGTACCACGGGAGATATTACCGTCACTCAACCAACAACGACCGACCACATTATCAAAGTGCTCGGCTACGCCCTCACAGCAGATGAAATAATGTTCTGTCCAAGTATGGATTATATCACTCACACATAAACCTATGGCAAATATTTACGTTCGCTCAACTGACGGGAGTGATGCCGACACAGGTGCAACGTGGGCATTAGCGAAGGCGACTCTCTCTGGAGCATTGGCTATTGCCACTTCTGCTGATACTATCTGGGTGTCACAGAACCACGCTGAGACGCAGGCGAGTACTATGACATTGACACTACCGACAACTGTGGGACTCAAAATACTTTGTGGGAATGACGCGGCGGAACCGCCCACTGCCCTTGCAACGACTGCGACAATTACCGTTACGGGTAACTTTACGATGTCGTTTGCTTCTGGCTATGCGTATTTCTACGGGATTGGTTTTGTTGATGGGTCGGGTGGCTCTGGTGCTTCGGATATAACCATAGCGCCAACCAGTAGCGTTGCTTCGGGGATGATTTTTGAGAGTTGTAAAATGACTCTGGTTTCAAATAGTAATTCTGCTGCTCTCGTAATCGGGGGTTCGCAAACAAGCTCAGGAGGTATTGATATATACATCTCCTTCATCAATAGTTCCTTCAAATTCGCCAATGCTGCGCAGGGTTTTGTCTTAAGAACAGCTCGATTGCGCTTTCAGAACATCAGTTTAGACGGATCAGGAACAGCTCCGACTAGTCTCTTCAGTATGTCAAATGGCTTTCCCGACAGTCTGCTTATCGAAAACTCAAATTTGACGGGTGTATCCTTTACTAATCTTTTTGATGTTGGTGGCTGGGACGCTCCAAGTGATGTGGTTGTACGGAATTGCAAGCTGCCTAGTGGTGTAGCCATAACAACAGGAACCTTCACCGGTGCTGGGGGATTAGTGTTGAAAGTCCATAACTGTGACAGTGCCGATACGCACATTCGCTTTGCCGAACACAGCTACCAAGGAAGTGTCGTCCAGCAGACGAGTACACGAATACGAACAGGAGGGGCGACACAAGCCGATGGGACAGCATTTTCGTGGCTCGTGACAGGTAATGCTAACGCTGAAAACCTCTTCAAGCCACTCATTTCTCCTGAAATCGCCATCTACAATACTTCTTTGAGTGCAATGACTGTGACGGTAGAAATTCTCCGTGACAGTGTAACAAATCTCCAAGACGATGAGATATGGCTTGAAGTGGACTATTATGGTACGACAGGATTTCCTCTTGGGACAAGAATATCTACTCGTATGACGGATGTACTTTCTACTCCCGCTGATGTAACGGACTCGTCAGCAACGTGGGACACCACAGGGATGACCAATCCGAACACCCAAAAACTGGTGACAGCGAGTTTCACCCCTGCGGAAGCAGGATACATCATCGTCAAAGTGATGATAGCCAAGAATACCACCTTGTATGTAGACCCGTTGATAACTATTACTTAATATGGCAAAACAGAATTTACTCCCAGGCTATGGATTCGTGCAAGAAACAGCAACCAAGCAGAATCTCTTGCCTGGGTATGGGTTTGTGAATGAGACGATTGCGGTCGCTGGTTCCCTGATCAAGACGGTCAATGGTCTGGCTATCGGGTCGGTGAAGTCGATAAATGGTCTGCCAATAGCCAGTGTCAAGACTTGGAATGGACTTTCAAATGTTTAAGCAATCAAACGGGTGGCGGTTTGAATCAGCGGTAATTGATATTCTGGTGAGCTATCTTTTTATCAGAACATCGCTATGAAAAAGCACATCTTGTTTATTTTGTCAGGTTTCTTGTGCCTTGCACTTCTGGCGGCGGCATACTTCGCTTATCAGTATGCTTTTACGCCGGAAGCGATGAAACGGCGAGAAATCGAGAAGTGGACGAACATCATCGGCAAAAGCGTCACGCTACCACAGGGAGAAACGCCGACCATAGCAACCGTGACAAACAAGCATAAGCTTGACGATCAGCCGTTTTTCAGGCAGGTGGAGAATGGCGATAAGATCCTCATCTATCCCATTGCCCGAAAAGCCATCCTCTACCGTCCGTCACTCGGCAAGGTGCTAGATATGATCGGGATAGATATTGAGCGCGCGCCATAAGGGAACGGCGGAGGCAAAAGAGAAAGTACTCAATCGGATGTTTTTTGTGTATACTGGAACAATCAGCTGTACGGAAATACTGTATGATTACGAGAAGGTCAGATTCCAGAATGCCGGCGAGCACCAGGCTTGTTGTCGATGCGGTTTCCGTGCCTCCGCGGAAAACACCGCGTGCCAAGATACCGGGAGTTTTTTGGTTCTTGGCTTTTGTCACGCTGCTGGCTTTGGGGACGGCCGGATATTTTTATGCCCAGTATCATCAGCTGGCGCAAACAGCGCTGACTCCCGAAGAGGAGATGAGGCAAATCATCGGCGCAATCGACAAGAGTATCGCCTTGCCACAAAGTGAAACGCCGGTACTGGCTACCGTATCGGATGTCTCTCGGCTGGCAGGAAAAAAGTTTTTTGAGAAAGCGGAAAACGGGGATAAGGTATTGATCTACACGGAGGCGGGTATGGCGTATCTGTATCGCCCTTCCATTCGAAAGTTGATTAATATTTCCCAACTCAATGTGCAGGGTGCCTCGATGGATGATGGCACGCCAGTATCTGAGCTTGTCACTCCTCACGATCAAGAGTCAGAGCCATCAACGGCTTCTGCTGATCAGCACGCGGATGATGTTGAAACGATGCAGTCTGAGGCTGAAGCTGTCGTACCAGAAATGCGGATCGCAATGTACAACGGTTCTACCAAGATCGGCGTGACCAGTACGCTCGAAGATGAGATCAAGACAAAATTCCCCGATGTGGAAGTGGTAGCCAAAGAGAAGGCTGCGAAGAATGATTATCAAGGTGATCTCATCATCGATCTGTCTGGAAAGAATGCCGATTTTTTGCAAAGCCTCGCCGACAGCTTCGGTGGCACCGTCGGCACCCTCCCCGCGGGTGAAACCCAACCGGAAGCCGACATCCTCATCATCATCGGGAACAAACAGTAATTTTTTTATCCTAGGTTTATCCTAGGTATGTATGTCTGGGTTTCTTTTTCTCCTACTGTACATATTTTCATACGGTCGTATGAAAATATGTACAGTATGAAAAGCGTGAAAAAGAGCGAGAGAATGCAGTAAGAGATTACAGGACTGGCTATTTTCTTGCTTTATTTGGCTGTTTAGCGGTACTCTAAAGGCAAGAATCTTATTTATGTCAGACGGAACCATCGATGAAATCAAGGCGCGGCTGAACATCGTCGAGCTCATCAGCTCGTATGTGAAGCTGGATAAGTCTGGCGCGCATTGGAAAGCTTGCTGCCCGTTCCATCAGGAGCGGACGCCGTCTTTTATGGTGAACGAAGAAAAATCGATGTGGCATTGTTTCGGGTGTGCCAAGGGCGGAGATGCGTTCGCGTTCGTGATGGAGATGGAGGGCTTGGAATTCCGGGAGGCGCTCAAGATGATCGCGGAGCGCGCCGGAGTGGAACTGCCGCAGTACAGAGGGGAAACCCAGAATAAGGAAACCAAGGACCGGATCTATGATCTGCTCGAACTGGCGACGAAGTTTTTTGAAAAACAGTTGTGGGATGGCGTCGGCAAAGAAAAAATCCTCGCCTATCTGAAAGACCGCGGTTTGTCCGAAGAAAGCATCCGAAAATTCCGTCTGGGCTACGCGCCGGATGGCTGGCGTCACCTCCTCGAATTTCTGACCAGCAAAGGCTACAAGGTTGAAGAATTAGAGCAAGCCGGATTGATCATCAGGAAAACCAGTCAACAGTCAACAGTCAACAGTCAACAGTCCGACAACTCACACTACGATCGTTTCCGAGATCGCATTATGTTCCCCATTCTTGACATTCTGGGCCGCGTTATCGGGTATTCGGCGCGCGTCGCTCCGGGGGGAGATGAATCACAGGCCAAATATATCAATACCCCGGAAACCCCTCTCTACCATAAGAGCCGGGCGCTCTATGGGCTGTATCTTGCCAAGCAAGCGATGAAACAAGCCGGCGCCACCGTGATCGTCGAAGGCAATACGGATGTCATCGCGATGCATCAGGCAGGCATCGCCAATACCGTGGCAGTCTCCGGGACAGCGCTGACGCAAGAACAGTTGACGGCAATGAAGCGCTATGGGAATGAAGTGAAGCTGTTTTTTGATATGGATGGCGCCGGACAGAAAGCGGCACGCAAAAGTACCGAGCTCGCACTGGAAAAAGAATTGCTGGTTTCAATAATCGCCCTGCCCTTCGGCAAAGACGCCGCTGATGTAGGCAAAGATGATCCGGAAAAGCTGCGGACAGCAGTCGCGCAGTCTGTGCCGGCACTGCAGTACTTTTTGCAGGCGATTCTGGCAGGATATGATCGCAGTACGTCCGATGGCAAGCGCAAGATCGTCGATGAGTACGCGGAGCTTCTCTTGTTCGTGAAGAATCCGATCGAACGGGCGCACTGGATCAAGGAATTGGCGCGGGAAATTGAGATGGATGAGAAACTCGTGATAGGCGTCGTCAACACGGCTTTTCTGGCGCGGGAAAGACGGGAGCGCACGACGCCGTTTGCGACCGGCAAGCCTGACGCCGGCAACACCGTTTCTTTCGGCAAGCGTTCTGAACTCTTGCGCGAGGAACTAGTCGGAATGATGTATGCCGACAAAACGGTCAGGGAAACGCTCCTCGGTCTTTTGATGGACGGCGAGACAAAAACATTTCTGGAAAAACACCCGCTCTTTTTCTTTTTGCTTCAGGCGGGAGCGCGCGAGCCTCTGGTGCTTATCGAGGATGAGCGTTTGAAAAGCGAGGCGACACGGCTGATGTTCCGCATTTTGGAAGCGCCCGACTTTATCGGCGTGGCAGAAGAAGATCGGGTGGGGAAAATGCTCCGTATCGCTACCGGATATGCCGAGAGTCTCAAAATTGAAATCACCAAACGCGAGAAGCTAATCGCGCTTGAGCGGGCTATCAGTGAAGCGCGTGCGAAAAAAGATAAAGTGCTGGAGCAAGAGCTGGTGGCCCAGTTTACGGAAATTTCTTTGGACAAATCCTGAAAAAGCTGGTAGGATGCAGTATTCGTAATAAGAGCGTGTATGCCAAAAAAATTGAAGAAATCCCTCAAGCAGGCAAGACAGAGGGTCAAAAAATCAGTCAAGAAGGCGGTGAAAAAAACCGCTCTCAAAAAAACCGCGAAAAAAACCAATCGCGGAGGTCATCTTGGACTCAAGAAACGACCGAAATCAACTCCCAAAAAAAGAACCGCGAAAAAACCAATGAAAAAAATACCGACGAAAAAGACACCGCCGTCCAAGAAGAAGCCAGTCGGCAAGAAAGCGCCGACCAGCAAGAAAAAAAATGCCAAGTCTGCTAAACCGGCGAAGAAAAAGTCTCCGCAAAGCCGGGAGCATATCCAAGAAAAACAAGATGCCTTGACGGAACTGCTCGCCCGTGGCAAGCAGCGCGGCTTCATCACGGAAGATGAGATTATTCATATCTTGCCCGATGTCGAACAGGACCTGAGTTATTTGGAAAACCTTTACGAACATCTGGAAACTTCCGGCATCCGCGTTGTCGGCTCGGAAGAGATGCTCAAGATCGAGACGGTCAAGGTAGGAGAAAATTTCGGCAAAAAAAGCAAAGGCAAAGAGAAAGAGAAATCAGCGCCGAAAGCCAAAGACAAGATGATGGATCTCGGTGAGGAGAGTACCTCCGACCTTGTGCAGATGTATCTGAAAGAAATCGGCCGGGTAGCACTCCTCTCCGGCGAAGAAGAAGTGCGTCTGGCGAAGCTGATCGAAAAAGGGGATCTTGCCGCGAAACAGCGCCTGACCGAAGCCAACCTGCGCCTTGTGGTATCGATTGCCAAGAAATATGTCGGTCGCTCGCATAATCTTTCGTTGCTTGACCTCATCCAAGAAGGGAATATCGGACTGTTCCGTGCCGTGGAAAAATTCGATTATCGCAAGGGCTACAAGTTTTCGACGTACGCCACGTGGTGGATCCGCCAGGCGATCACCCGCGCGCTTGCCGATCAGTCCCGCACCATCCGTATCCCGGTGCATATGGTGGAAACCATCAACAAGTACGCGCAGATCACCCGGCGCTTGGTGCAGGAGCTGGGCCGCGAACCGCTCGCCGAAGAGATCGCCGCGGAAATGAATCTGGAAGTGGACAAGATTCGTCACATCCAGAAGATTTCGCAAGAAACCGTGTCATTGGAAACCAGCGTGGGGGACAATGAAGACGACAGCGTGCTCGGGGACTTCATCGAAGACACGGAAACGGTAATGCCCCATCAGGCGGCTTCGCGCAAATTGTTGAAATCCCATATCTCGGACATTTTGGGTGAGCTGACGCCACGCGAGCAGAAGATCCTCCGCATCCGTTTTGGGCTCGAGGACGGCGTGACGCACACATTGGAAGAAGTCGGGCAGGAGTTTGGCGTGACCCGTGAACGCATCCGCCAGATCGAAGCCAAAGCGCTCGAGAAAATCCGCGAGCATCAAGATGTGAAAAAATTGAGAGACTACTAATTTAATTTCTATGGCCCATATTCATAGAGAGCCGGGACAGACAGATTTTGTCGTAAATGTTTACGTGGTGTATCAAGATAAGGTGCTTTTGCGACTGCATGAAAAGCACCATCTCTGGCTTTCGGTCGGCGGACACATTGAGCTTGACGAAACACCAGAAGAAGCAGCGGTACGCGAGGTACAGGAAGAAGTAGGTCTGGTTGTTAGGCTCTGGCAAGAAAACAAACCTCAGTTTGTCAATGATTTTTCAGAAGAGGAATATCGTGAACTTATTCCGCCCTTCTATATGAATATTCACCAGATTAATGATCAGCATCGACATATCAGTCTGGCATATTTCGCGCAAGCGGAAAGCGACCAGATTGTTGAGCCGGATAATCATGAAAAAAGTGGCGGATGTCGCTGGCTTACCAGAGAAGAACTCCTTGCCGATCCTGAGATTGATCCGGCAACTAAATTTTACGCTACAAAAGCTCTGGAGCTTTTAGGAAAATAAGACAAGGGAAAGGCGAGGGTTGCCAGAACCGTGCTTCTTGGCTATACTCATTTTGTTGTAGAGAGTGTGTCATACAGTAGCGCATATTCCGGCGTAGCTCAGCGGTAGAGCGAGGGACTGTTAATCCCCAGGTCATAGGTTCGAATCCTATCGCCGGAGCCATGTAGGACTTTGTTCCCGTCAATCAGTAGATTGAAGGGGGAACGGAGCTCAAATGAGAGGTTTTTTTGTGAAAGACGACAGTTCTGGGTAAGGAAACTCAGGAGCTGTCGTTTTTCATTTGGTTCAGAGCTTTCGAAAATCTCTAAAGCTCTGTTGGCCAGAGAAAAGACCGTAGATGCCGCAATATGGAAGCTTTCATCGGCTCTTGTATACTCATCCAGCCTAATGCTGATCTCGTGTTGTTTTTCCTTGTAGTCTTTCAGCTTCTTGTCATAGATTTCCTGAGTAATACTTCTTTCAACAAGAAGATCAATCAGCCTGTCGGTATTGGTCTGAAGGCGATTGTATTCAGATTGGAGCTGGGCAATAGCTTTTTGGTGGAAGTGGTTTTTATTGTCACTGACCTGTTTAAGGGCTGTAACGACTTTGTCGGCACGTTCTTGTGGGAGTCTGATATTTGCCAAAGCTTCTCTTATAGGCTGAAGGAGGTCTTCCTCTCTGACCCAAAACTTTTTACATTTCCCCTTGGCGTTAGAGCAGCTGTAGTAGATATAGCGACCCTTTTTGATCTCTGGGGTGACGGTGCAACCACAATCGGCACACTTTACCATTCCACGAAGAGCAAAGGGCTTAGAAGCAAATTTAACCGTCTTCTTGTTATAGCTGTTCAGAATCCCTTGAACCCTCATAAAAAGCGACTCAGGAACGATTCTAGGGTAGGAGTGGGGGAACTCCTGTCCCTTGGAGGTCATGATACCAATGTAGAATTTATCGCGAAGAATCTTGTGAATCATACTGTATCCAACTTTCAGGTCATTTCGGCTTTTCATGCCAAGACGCTCCATTTCCTGTTGCAAGGTTTTAGTGGAGTAATTTCCGGTCGCATACAGTTCGAACATTTTTTTGATAAAATGAGCGTTTTCCGTATCTACAATAAAGTCGGTCTTTCCATCTTCACGAATCCTTTTATAGCCAACCCTAGTCTGGCCAATCCATTCGCCATTCCGTAATTTTTGTTCAAATGCCCTTCTGACGTTATCACTGATAGCGTCAGAATAATACTTAGCCAGTCCAAGGCTCATTCCAAACTGGAACTTTTCAACTGCTGACATTGAAGAACTAATGACCTGTCCTTCGGAAGAAAAGTGAAGCTCTATCACATCCGCGACAGCCTTTTCGTAGAGTAGCGAAACTCTTTTATCGAATACATTACGGGACAGCCGATCTACCTTATCGAAAACAACGGCGATTTTTTCCGTTGTTTTCTCGAGGTATTCAAGGATTTTATCGAATTCATCTCGCTTAGTTTTGTAGGCACTCTCATCAAAACTAAAGGTTTCTACAATGGGGAACTCTTTTCGTTTGCAGTATTCTTGCATACGGTGAAGCTGAGCGGGGAGAGAGTTTCCTGCCTCTTTTTGTTCTTCAGTTGAGACTCTAGCAAGAATTACGGCTTTCATAGTATATTTTCTGCGGCTTCTCGAAGAGTTTTATCAATTTCTTTCCGACTGTCGCTCATGATCTTCTGTCTACTTTGACGGAGGGCTTCCAACTCCTTTTCATACTTATCCGAGAAGCCTTTGGGGTAGTTTGCTTTTACAGACAGTAGTTGAAGAAACCAATCAATGTATGTCTCGTCACATTTATATAGAGCAGTAGATTTCGAACTAAGGATTTCTATTTTTGTGTCCAAGCTTTTCAGAAAACCTAAGAGTTCAGTTAGTTGTTTTTTTAGGTTTGAAAGGTTTTGCTCCAAATTGTCTCTTGGGATCTTTTTGTCCAAATATACTGTCCACATGTCGTTATACTGAGACATTGCTACCTCCAACGAATGATTTACTTTTCGAATGTCGGAGTATAAAAGGAAGGTATCATTTATAAGATCTATATTTCCTAAATTAAGTAAGATCTCCTTGTTGCAAATTAGGGGAGTGAATACTGTCTTATATCGAAGTTTCTCATTGATTGACTGGATGAGTCCTTCGAGGAGAGACAGATTGTCGAAGTTGATGCTACCAAGTTCATTTAGGTTGTATTCCAGGCTTACAATTGCATCCCTGTGCCTTCTGCGGCGTTTGTAGATCATGCTTACAAAGTTGCCAACTATAACAAACAGAAAGGCAAAAAAGGCTCCCAAAAAGGCTCCCAAGAAGTTTTTTATATACTCTGTATTTCCTCCTATTCTCATCATGTCCAGGGTCAATAGGCCACCGTATACGAGGATGAATACGATAGAAAAAACGAGAATGATAGAAAAAATGGTTCTTGTTATAAACTGCATAAATACTATTTTGTTGAGGCTTTTTTCATGAAGCTTTCAAACTCGTCCTTTTTGATACGGAACTCTTTTCCAATCTTGTAGGCCTGCAATCTACCCGCTTTGATATAGCGGTAGATTGTCATGATATCTACAGAAAGTTTTTCAGCTAAGTCTTTAGCGGTGTAGAATTCTTTTTTCATATTAGTGGTATTAAGCCAGGTATTTCTTAGATATTCTACCCCAGACAAAAACAACGAGTGAAGACAGAGCTATGCCGATAAGTAAATTTTCAAAATCGTCTGAATAGTAGCCTCTAATCTGACTAATAATGAATGTCGCAACTACTAGAAGGGCGATAAATATGAGTGTATTTTTTATAACTCTTCTAATGCGGGAAGGCTTCACTTCTTCTTTTTTAAGTAATTCCACCCGTTCTTGATCTAGGGTAACTAGTGATGTAATCATTCTTTTCTGCCCTTCTTCTGTTTCGAGGGAAAAGTTGGCTTCTGAGGATTGAAAAGCTAACAACCAGAGCTGCTGTCTATCTGAAAGCTGTTCTGAGGGAAGTGAAGACAAAAGGTTTTTATAGTCCAACACCCTGTTTATAAGAACCTGCGTTTCCTCGAGAGCATCCATAGTGTCCATCATCTCCGACAACTTTTTCTGATCATTCATAAGTTTTTTAGATAAGATTATTAGCTCAATTATGCTTTACAATTCTTTACAAGTAAAGGGTCTATTTTTAAGGACTCAAATGCCTTTAACTGCGACTCAACTTGGCTAGTCCATCCATGGCTATTTGAAAGCAACCTTCCTGAATTGAGATGATTAAACCCGTCAGCTATCCTATACCACGACCTTAAAGAACTAAATCTTTCCACATAACTCCTGAGCTCTCTAATCCCGTTTTCATCCCTGCAGAGCGATTCGAGACCTACCAAGTAAATTATCTCCTTGGGTTTTAGTGTGGGGTTATTTTGCATTAAGCTCCTCATTACTTGTTTTGGATTAGTGGTAAGGCTAAAGAGAAAAAGATTTGAGTTTTCTATCAGGCTTTTCCAATAATGTTCTACAATTTTTTGACATACTTCTTTTTTGAAAACTTCTTCAAATGTTGGGTTTCTTGCGAAGCCATTCTTTTTAAGGACAGAATTCATTTTTTGTTTGGATGAAAGACGCACTTCAATCCTTAATATTTCTATAAGACTATTGGTTTTAAGGTTATGAAAGAGGGAAAGCTGAGAAGGTGTCTGGTCTTTATCTACTGCTCTCTTTGATGGTTTCCTAAGATCTCGCGCTTTATCGTAGATGACAAGAGAGTGAGAATTTGAATAACATTGCAAAGATTCTCCATCATTTCGGAAACTGTCCCGATTCAAATCCATTTTTTTTGTAAGGTTAATTTTATGTAATTCTTTAAGGATTCCGCTTACCGTATATCCGCCGGAGAGAACTACATTTTTTGAGGGATGAAAGACTGATATGCTGGCCTTTCTAAGTTGAGGCTCAAAGATATACATGCCAAAGTCTTTTAGGCGAGTTTGTAGGGTAGTAATGATAGTTCCAAAGTCGCTCTCGCTAACTTCATCTACGTTGTTCCCTTTGATGAGCTTGGGCACAGAGAACTCAATCTGAATAAAAGCCGTTCTACCTCGTTGTATAGCTCTTACGCGTGGTCGATAAATCCCATCTTTCTTTTGAGAAGAAGTCTGATTTTTTACAAACTTCTGATAGTGGCCACTCTTGCTATGAAGATCCCAACTTGTCGAAGTGAGTCGTAGGGCTTCTTTTGGAATGGTGAGGACGACTGTATCAATCATTGCTTTGAGCATAATTTTCAGGATTTACACGTTTATCAATTTCCATAAGCAGAGTAAAAAAAGCTACAAGATTTTCTTCTTGAGGAGTTTCAATTTCTACTCTTCGGGTTTCAGGCTTTTCATCCATGTCCTCAGGATACATAAAAACCCTTCTTGTCAAGGGTTTCTGTGAGACTTTTGCTAAGAAAAGTTCAGTATTCAGTTTTTTTGTTCACCGAAGAGGCTTTTTTCACAAATTTAGCCTCAAACTTGTGAATTATTGCCTTCTTGCCCTTAACCGAGCCCTTTCTTTAAGACATTCACGGTTCTCTGGGAGGTCTCGGCAATACTTTCCCTGATAATTGAAAGGCAATGCTTTATCGCAGTTGTTGCAAGATCGTGCCATATTTCGTAAGGCTCTCATTTCCTCAGTAAGCAGAGCATCGAGGTTTTTCGCCAAAATAATCTTAATCTTTTCAGGATCGCTTCTATGTTTACTTGTGTTAGTTTTTTGTTCTGACACATTAGCTTTTTCTGCATCTGTAGGAATATACCCGTCATTTTTTCCTGCATCCAAATTTTTCCAAAGGTTTGAATAGGGGACAGTAATTTGGAGGATATCTGAATCATTGGAAAGCTTTTTACTATCTTCGCCATCCATCAGTTCTCTATATTTTTTATAAAGAACTTCCCCATACTCTTTTACGTTTGTCATATATCCTTCAGAGAAAAGGCCAAGTAAGGATGCCTCGGCGTCACCTTTTTTTCTAGCGGCATATATTTTCCAGAAAAGAGGCTGTTCGCCCATCCCTCTATAGCTGATTAAGCCAAGTCTGAATGCTTGTCCTGAACTAGAGGAAAAAGTGCCGACTTGAACTATTTGGCTCAGGAGCTTTTCGGCTGATTCCCTCCAACCCTTCTCTGCATTTAGAACAGGTATATGACAAAGCTTTGTGTCTCCGTAGGAATATCCAACATACTGATAAGAAACTGTTAAATCAGAGAGGGAGAGGGGTTTATTTTGAAGTAGACGAAGCAACTGCTCCCAGAGGACTTGCCGGTGGGCATCGCTAAAATACTCATTGTCCCTTTTTCTCTGGTGCTCTTGGACAATGATTGCGTAACGGATAGGAAATCGGTTTGGTAGCTCCTTCATATGGTTTACTGACTCTTTACTTTTCTTTACATAACCATTAAAATGGCAATCAATCAAGGTTTTTTGAAAGCTGATGGGGAGGCACTAACCCGCCCCGCTTTTTGCTTCAGGCTAAGCCGTCTTTATTTCCCCCCTGAAAGGTGCTCATCTTGGGAGCTTTTCAGAGGGGTCGAATAAAGGTCGTGCGATCCCGGTAAGCAACCATAAGTAGGACAACAGTATGCGTAAAAACATCACTGTGGGGACTGGCGGTAAAACGCAAGTCTCGGGTCAATACCGTCCAACTGGAACGAAGAAGGAAATCACTCTCTCGAAGGGTGATCGAGTTCCTCCCTATCAGGGAGAAGCGAAAAAATTCGTGCTAGTGGACAGGACTAAACACAAGCGTTAGTCCATGACTCTTCCCCGTCAGCTTTCAGAACCACCTTTTTTATCTTCTATGTCATTGCCAAAAATACTACTTTTAGATTGTTCAAAGAAGCTTCTGGGTAAGCTGAAAGCAGAGGGGTTTAATGTCTCTTCGGGGACTATTGGGTTTGCCAGTGGTGCAAGACAATTACCACATCAGCTTTATGAAAGTCAGGTGATCATTTATAACCCAAAAGCTTTTGCCAGAAGGCCTGACGGTGATTACATGAATAGCTACTTTATAAAAGATGAAACCTCTCAGTTTTCTCTACAGACCCTTAGTGCTCATATGGATCGAGGAGCAACGCTCTTGGTATTCGCTAATAATATTGCTGATGATATTGATGCCTTAAATCAGGCCTACAACTGGATTGGGTTTATGCCTGTTATGCAGGAAACTCATGATCAACAAATTTACCTTAGAACAGGAACGGCTGCATATGCTACTTTGAATCCAATTCTTATCCTCGACGAAGTTAAAAATCCTGTCCTTATTAAACTTGAATCCACAACGTTGTCACGTTATCCGCACGAACCAATTTTTACTAATGGAAACAGGGAAACTTTAGGGGCGTTCGTTTTTTGGGGAAGATCTGGTGGAAAATTGATCATTTTACCCGAGTTTAAGGATAATGATTCTGTAATAGAAGAATTTTTAAATAGAATACTCCCTCTGTTTCATCCAGACGAGACAAAGAAAGATGTGGTATCTGATTTCAATTCTCCTCAAGAAATTGAAACACAGGAGGCTCTTGGGGGTGCTATTGAGGAAGCAAAAAGAACTGAAGTGAGGGTAATTGAGATAAGGAAAGTGGTTGAACAGGAAAGAAGAAAAAAGATCCAAGTAATTAAAGCTGAGGAAACCGCAGCTCTTATTTTGAAATATTACAATCTAGCGTTACAGCAGGAAGAGGTTTCGCTTTTCTACCTTTACAAGGTTACTGAAGCATTACAGAAAAAGTTTGGAGGGGAGACTAAAGCAAAGGAGTTGCTAGGAAACAGAAAAGAATGGAATTTGATAGGCACTCTTGCGAATGCTACTTATGCTGATATTAGGCATGCTCCAAAGCCCGGAGAAAAGATAAAGGAATATAGCCAAAAAGAGATTAAAGAGTGCTTTGAAGCAGCGAAAAAAATCGTGCACTCCTACTTTAAGACTCTTTTCTAGTGAAGCGTGTTTACGCGTGTTTTAGGTCACTTACTTCCAAGCGTAGTTACAGTCTTTGCACTGCCAAGTAGGCCTTATTAAAAGGAAAAGTAGTCCGATTGGGAACAGGAGAATAACTAATGCCCATATTAGGCAACCCCGATGTTTCGAGGTGTTATTTTTTGAGCACTTCGGGCAGCTGAGCTTCATAGGGTTGAATAAAAAAATTAGAAAACAAAAAAGGCCTCCCGACTTGGCGACAATCCCTTTCGAGACTGCCCGATACCTTTCGATATCGACCCACGTGAATAGATGCCAGCCAGAAGGCCGTTTTTATTCACGTGGGATTTCCCTATTACGCCATACCCTACGCTATTCGTAGGGGTTAGGACAGATTGTTAAAGCAATTGTGCCCTTTTTTCACTAAAAAATCAAGACTCACTAATTGCTAGGTGTTTCTGAAAGAAAGAGCTTCCTTTTACAAAATACTGAAGTTCAGACTGAATACTTGCCCAATCTAACCTAATCCAGAGTTCTGGGTCTGTCCTGTAGTGGGAGCACTGAAATTTGAGGCTTATCAAAGCCTCATTTTTGTTGCCAACAGTGAGGGTTAGAACCTGGTATACTGTGTTTATGAAACTGTATCGTTTTAGTCCAATTCAAAGTAAAGAGGAATTACTGGAAGCAATAAAGTATGTACACTTTGCTTGTTTTGATTTGTGCAAGCAGTCGTTATGATTGAACTTTACGACCCCGACGTAGACGCACTCGCGTATGTAAGTCCACGTGCGATGACAGAGAAAGTACGAATAAAACAATCTGAATTTACTAAGCTATGAAAACGAAGTTCAAAGGCATTGTCTGGTTAGGAGTAAGAACGAACAAATTTAACGAACTCCTAGAGTTCTATAAGGATAAAATGGGCCTACCTGTGAGCCATGAGGCAGAGGGTTTCAGAGCTTTTGACTTACCGAACGGTGACCGGTTAGAGATTTTTTCTGAAGAGTATAAAGATAGTGACGGCAACGATTACAAACACTTTGCTACTGGACCAGTGGTAGGTTTTCTCGTAGACAATATTCAAGAAGCGAAGGCAGAAATGGAAGCAGAAGGCATTGAGTTTATAGGCTCCATAGGTGTAGGAGGAAGTAGCAAATGGGCGCACTTCAAAGGTGTTGATGGAAACACATACGAACTTAAACAATTACTATAGGAACATAAAAATTTATCCTTCTCTGAAGCACGGTTCTAACGTCCTTCACGATGCGGAGCAGAGAGAAAAAAACATGCCTGACGGGCGTGTTTTTTCTTTGGGGGAGTATAAAAGCAGAAAAATATACCTAACCACTCTTCATGACTATAGAACAGAGCTTTCACATGTTATCATATGAAAGTGAGCGGTGAGTGTTTCTGGTATTCCAGGAAACTTTAGAGTGGAGAAAAACAGTTGACAGATCATATCCAAGCGTTACTATTGAGTGTAGAAAGAACACTTATGCTGAAAAAAAATATTTCAAAAACTCCGCCTACTCCAAAAACCCCGCTGGTTGCTGTTGATGCCCTTATATTGACAGTACAGGAGGGAAAATTAGTTGTTTTACTAACAGAAATTGGCTTTGGTCCGTATAAAAGTCAGTGGGCACTTCCAGGGGGACTCGTACGCATGGAAGAGTCAATTGACGAAGCGGCGGAGAGAGTGTTGCTTGAAAAAGCTGGGGTAGATGGTATTTATTTGGAACAGCTCGCAACCTTTGGGGCAGTGAATCGGGATAAGCGAGAGCGGAGTGTAGCAGTGGCTTATTTTGCTTTGGTAAATAATGATAGCTGTAGACCCAAGGTAACAGAATACAGCACCGATATACGCTGGTATCCAGTTAAGAAGCTTCCTCTACTGGCTTTTGATCATGCGGCAGTTATTAAGCTAGGGGTAGAGCGCTTACGAAACAAATTGGGCTATACCAACATTGCCTATGCTCTTTTGTCTAGAGAGTTTACTCTCTCAGAGCTACAACAGGTCTATGAAATTATTTTAGGAAGAGCATTAGACAAGCGAAACTTCCGAAAAAAAATCCAGGCCATTGGCATCGTAAAGGGGAGTGGTAAAAAACGCCATCAGGGTGTCAGTCGCCCAGCTCAACTCTTTACTTTTACGGAACGCAAGCCGAAAGTAGCGGATATCCTTTAGGAAGAGGCCTATCAGGAAAAAGCTTGACAGATTCTCATCTGTCCTATATAGTGTAATTAATACACTAAATAGGAATGAGAACAAGCACTTTTAAGGCTTCTGAATCCATTCGCACCGAAGTGTATTTTAGGCAAAGTAGAAAAAGGGCTCTTTAACAACTAAAATATGCTCGAGTTCTCTTCTCAGGGGAGGCAAAAGGAGTATTGACATGTGACTAAAAATATGCTAAAGTGTCAAGTCTAATTCAATTAGACTGAACCTTAACAATAGAGAAAAGAAAGGAGTTGAACATGCGGGTACTTAATCTAACACCTCATTTTTGGCCTTATGCCGATCTGGGAGGTGATATCCAACCGCTCCAAAATACTTTGTTTCCGAGCGGCTGCGAAGTGCGTTTTGAGTTGCCGGAAGATTTCGGCGCTCGCCTCGATCCGGATGGCAAGGTGCTGCTCACGGTGCGCATTGCTTCGACGGACTGCTTGATGAAAGTCGTTCTCGCGGCAGACGCTCTGAAACGGGTAAAGGAAGTGACCGGCACTGAGCTCTTCATGCCGTACTTTCCTTATGCCAGGCAGGATCGTGTGATGGCTCCCGGTCATCCACTCTCTGTTCGGGTGGTGGCCGAGATGGTCAACGCTTGCGGTTTTGATCGGGTCAGGATCTTTGATCCTCATTCGGACGTGACGCCGGCGCTCCTGAACAATGCTGAAGTGATTTCCAACCACGCCTTTGTCGGCCAAGTGCTCCATGGCCAGGAAAACTACCTGGTGATGTCCCCGGATGCCGGTGCTTTCAAGAAGATTCAAAAACTTTGCGAAGCCATCGGTTATACGGGCGAAGTCGAGACGGTCAGCAAATCACGCGATGTGAAAACGGGTCATATGATCGTCAAGGTTCCCAGTCGGGATTATGAGGGTCGTGATGTCTACATCATCGACGATATCGGCGAAGGGTGCACGAGCTTTATGCTTATTGCACAGCAGTTGCGAGCAATGAACGTCGGCCGAGTCAATCTTATCGTCTCGCACGGTATTCTTTCCGGTAAAGCTGAAGAAAATCTGCGGGGCACGATTGATCAGGTCTACACCACTGACTCGTTTCCCGGAGCGCGGTTTGATTTTGTAAAGGAGTACCGGCTATGTTCCAGCATCCTTATCTGAACCACGCAACCTGCGTGGAACGGCTCCGAGCATGGCATCAGCGGAATGGTCGACTCATTGTCGCCTATGACTTTGACAACACCGTCTATGATTATCATGCCAAGGGCCATGATTATTCGGAAGTGATCAGGCTTCTGCAGCGGGCTCATCAAGCCGGCTGTTACCTTATTGTCTTTACAGGCAATCAGGATACGGAATTTGTCATCCGCTACCTGGCGGACAATGCCATTCCCTATGACCTGATCAATGAGCATGCACCTTTCGCGCCTTCGTCGGCGCGCAAGATCTACTACAATCTCCTTTTGGATGATGCGGCCGGCCTCGAGTCTGCCTATCGCCAATTGGAATGTTTCCTGAATAAATTATAAACTCAAACAAAAGGATAGGACGATGACAACAGCAAATGATCGTAAAACCTACAACGACTTTCGCGTCCACGATGACCGCCTTCGCGCTCTCAAAGCAGGTCTCGTGGTCTCGACGACCAGAGAGAACCCGCTTCTCGCTACGGACGTTTACAAGATGGGTCACATGGAGCAGTATGCCCCCGGCACTGAGTTCGTGTATTCCTACTTGGTGGCGCGGAGCAATAAGCACTTTGAGCGGTCAGTTTTCTTCGGCCTGCAGTACTATCTGCAGGAGTTCCTCTCAAAGCGACTCGAACCATGGATGGGTGAAGAATTTCTCATCGCCCGGCGTCAGATCCTTGGATCGAATTCCTCGGAGGTTGAGGAAAAGATACGTGCCCTTTGTCAGCTTGGGTATTTTCCCATTCTTATCAAGGCGGTACCGGAAGGTTCGGTCGTGCCGGTTCGAAATGTCCTTATGACTATTACGAACACGGTTCCGGGTTATGGTTGGGTGGTGGGCTTTCTCGAAAGCCTGATCATCAAGGTCTGGTATCCGACTACCACCGCTTCGTGTTCGTATCAATACAGAAATCTGGTGGAGCGCATGTTCAAGGAGACGGTTGATGATGAAAATCATTTCCTCAAGGACTTCATGATCCACGATTTCGGCTATCGTGGCGACGGGAGTGAGGACAGCGCGGCTATTACGGGCGCGGCTCACCTCATTTCTTCGCAAGGCAGTGATAACGTGCCGGCTCTGCCCTTCATTTTCCGACATTACTATGGATCGGAGAGCAAAGAGCCTATTATGATGTCGGTGCCGGCAAGCGAGCATTCTGTGATGTGTTCGTTCGGCCGAAACGATGAAATCGGTGCTTTCCGGCATATGCTCAAGACTTACCCCACAGGGATCGTGAGTATTGTATCGGATACCTTTGACGTCTATACGTTTCTCACCGACTTCGCAGAACAGCTCAAGGAGATTATCCTCAATCGTGACGGCAAGACGGTCTTTCGTCCGGACTCTGGAGACCCTGAGCACATCATCTGTGGGGATCCTATGGCACCTGCGGACAGCTTAGAACGCAAGGGGGTAGTACGTCTCCTTGATGAGAAATTCGGTTCGACGGTGAATAAGAAGGGCTATAAGGTCCTCAATGACAAGGTTGGTCTCATCTACGGCGACGGCATGTACTATGAGCGGTACAAACGTACGTTACATCGTCTCCAAGATATGGGATACGCAACCTCGAATCTGGTGATCGGTGTCGGCGGAATTCTCCGCAACTACAGCCGAGATACACTGGGTTTTGCCATCAAAGCGACCTATGTACTCGTCAACGGCGAGCACCGTGATATTGAGAAAGATCCTATTACGGATCCTGGCAAGAAGTCTCACAAGGGGCTGATGGTTCTGGAACGAGATGCGGACGGCAACTATGTCACTTACGACCAGGTTGATAGGGAACGTGAGCAGCAGGGGCTTCTCGTTCCGGTGTTCCGGAATGGGCGACTTCTCAGGGAATATACTTGGGAAGAAGTGCGCGCAAACTTAAGAGAGGGCTAATAAAGCCTCAGTCTAACGGCTGGCAGACACGTTCTGCCAGCCGTATTTTCTTTTTAAGAGTGGGGCTTGACAGGTTTTCATCTATCCTATATAGTGTAATCAGTACACTAATCTGGGAAAGAAAGGACTCTTGTAAGGTCCATTTATCAAGACCACTTAGTGTATAAAATACACCTATTAATGTTCATTAACAACTCACAGAATGCCCTCATCTTTTTGAGAGAGGGGGAATAGTGGACAAGTAACAGGGAGTGTGGTATGATTTCCAGTCTAGTCTCACTAGACACTACCTTAACAATATATCAGAGTAGACCCCTAAAAAATCTTGTCACCTGATTTCTCATTAGCATCATTACAGAAGGAGACAGACGATGACACATTCACCAATAGATGTGGTGGCTCAGACGTTGGATACCGCGAAGGACTTTATTGCTATTTTTGGTAGTTTACCCGAAGGAGAGGAAGCTCTGCAAAAGGCGGCTTTGCGAAAACAGTTTCATTATTTGGCCAAAATCGTCCACCCGGACAATTCTGCCAATCGTGACAAGGCTGTTTCCGCTCGGCTCTTCAATCGCCTCAATGTCCTGAGACAGAGTGCAGAAAAAGCAATCACTGCAGGACGCTATAAGAAACCTTTCTCCGAAGGATCTGCCACAAGGATGGCTGTGCCTAACCCTGATACTTTCGAGGTTACTTCACCTACAGCCACATATCACATAGAGGCAACGATTTGGCGCCAAGGTGATTTCTCGTTTCTCTACCGTGGCCAAGAAGCCGGCGGGAGGGAAATCATCGCCAAAATCGCCTCTGAACCGGCTCAGAACCAGTGGCTGGAACATGAGGCAAGCAGGCTTATTCGTTTTCGTGATGCGGCGTCTGGGAGCAATCTCGGGCGTATCGCTTGCTTCGTTCCGAAGCTTCTGGATACTTTCCTGATGGCGGGTGAAAAAAATACTCGCTACCGGGTGAACATTATGCTTCAAGTGCCAGACCTGGTTTCTGTAGCGGACATCATTCAGGCATATCCGCATGGTCTTGAACCGGCGCAGGCGGCATGGGTATCCAGGCGCATCATCGCCCAAACACTTGCGGCTTCAGTGCTGGGAGTGGTGCATGGGGCGATGGTGCCGGATCATATCCTGGTCGATCCATGGAAGCATGAACCTCTCCATATTGGCTGGGTACATGCTCTTGAAGAGCCCTGGCAAAAGGGCAGTCGGATCACTCACATAATTGATCGCTTTCGGGACTTCTATCCGCCGGAAGTATTTGAGAAGAAGACGCCGGATCATCGTACCGATCTCTATATGGCCGGAAAAACGATGCTTCAGCTCTTAGGCGGCGATGTGCGGAACAATACACTCCCACGTAGCCTCCCAGACCGTATCGGAGATATCCTTCTTCGGATGGTCGCAGAAGACCCTCGACGCCGTCCATCTGACGGTAGAGAGGTTTTGGAAGACTTCACTCAGGCCGTCAGGCAAGAGTGGGGAAGAGAATATCGGCCTCTGATTATGCCGGTGTAATATCCAACCATACGAAAGGAGAATGATTATGGGTGGTGGAAGTTGGGATTCGGGCGCGTATGCATCTGCAAGCGCTCATCGCCGTTCAACAGGTAAAGTGGACTTCGGTCATGACGCCGACGTTCGAGCCGGTCGGGCTAGAGGGATCCATCCGGATCTCGACCCTAAGAAAGTGGCTGGGCCTGCCAGCCCACTCGCCGGACAACCGGTACGGGAGAGTCGGGACAACCCCGATCATCCCCAATCGCTTCCCGTGGCCGTGATCTTTGATGTCACGGGTTCCATGGGGGATGTACCCAAGACGCTCCAGAAGAAGCTTACCAGTCTGATGGACGTCATTATCGCTAAGGCCGGTATCCCAGATCCTCAGATTCTGGTCGGCGCCGTTGGCGATAGCACATGCGATAAGTATCCGCTTCAGGTTGGTCAGTTTGAATCGGACAATAGATTTGACGAACAGCTGCGCAATATCATCCTCGAAGGCGGCGGCGGCGGGCAGGTCATGGAATCGTATGGGCTTGCCTATCGGTTCGCGGCTTACCACACGGCCACTGACGCTTTCGAGAAGCGTGGCAAGAAAGGATACCTCTTTACCATGGGCGATGAGGCTCCTTGGCCGACGGTGACGGCAAGAGATGTCAAAGATCTCTTCGGCATCACGGCTGAAGGGGATGAAACGATCACTGACCTCCTGGTCAAGGCCCAGGAACGGTGGGATGTTTTCCATCTCTTTTCGATGGACGGCAGCTACCCGCATGAGACTGGCATTCATGACCAATGGACTAGGCTCCTCGGGGAACGTTTCATCAAGGTTGATGACTCTTCGCTCATCTGCGAAGTGATTGCCGGTATTATCCACATGTTGGAATCGGCATACGATGTTGACAAAGTGATAGGTGATATCGGTCTCAAGGGACACGCGGCTACGGTCGTGAAAAATGCCCTGGTGCCGGTGGCGGGGACAAGCATCCCTACCCATGTTGCTCGAGGCACAGCCCCTCTGAGGAAAAGCCGGGCGACAGTCACCCGTATCTGATACCTGAAACTTCAGGAACTGTAACTGTGCCGGGCGCCTCTCAGGTGACCCGGCATTTTTTCCACAAGGAGAAAAATCATGGAAAAAAGACAAGCCACTATCGTTGTGGACTTAGGGTTTGGAGATGCGGGCAAAGGCACGATGATAGATTATCTGGCTCGCCAAAAGCCTGCGCAGGCAGTAATACGTTTTAATGGCGGTGGTCAGGCCGCACACAACGTGATAACTCCGGATGGTCGACACCATACCTTTTCCCAGTTCGGGAGCGGGACTTTGGCTGGTGCCCCTACGCACCTATCGCGCTTTATGCTCGTAGATCCCGTGGCTCTTAGCCACGAGGCTGACCACTTGGTGGAGCTCGGCGTCAATGATCCTTTTGAAAGGCTGACAATTGACGCAAATGCCTTGGTGGTCACGCCTTTTCACAAAGCAGCCAATCGCTTGCGCGAAGGGTTGCGAAAGAATGGTCAGCACGGCACATGCGGTATGGGCATTGGAGAAACAACGGCAGACAGTTTGGCAGGAAACGAATCTGTCTTGGTGAAGGATCTGTCGGACTTTTCGGTGTTAGCCAAGAAACTCAAGGCTATCCAGGAAAGGAAATACACTGAGCTTCAGGAGTATTTCAACAGCATCCCCAAAGACTCTCCGCTCCAAGAAGAAATCCGTCTTCTCTCAGATAGGGCGTACTCGCTTGGTTTTGCTGAAAGTACGGTAAGTTTTTCTGGACAACTCCGGATAGTCCCAGAGGAATATCTAGGCACCTTGGCAAACAAAGGGAATCTGCTTTTTGAAGGAGCCCAAGGAGTATTGCTAGATGAATGGTATGGGTTTCATCCTCATACCACCTGGAGCACCACCACGTTTGCCAATGCCGAAACGCTTCTCCGGGAAATAGGCTATAAAGAAAGGATAGAAAAGCTGGGAGTGTTGCGAGCCTACCATACGCGCCATGGGGCGGGACCTTTCCCAACCTACAGCCCAGTCTTATCCGCTCTGCTTCCGGATCTTCACAACGGAGATGCGGGCTGGCAAGGACAGTTTCGGGTGGGATGGTTTGATTTCATCCTTGCTCGCTATGCTCTTTCGGTCTGCAGAGGGGTGGACCGTCTGGCGATCACCCATCTGGATCGCTGGGGCCAGCTTCCCGAGAAAAAAGTGTGTATGGAATATGCTTTCCAACCGGGGAACATCACTCCAGGAGAACAGATGTTGGGAGAAATGAAGAGAGGACGATACTCGCTTTATGCCACTGCGCTTCGTAAAAAGGTTTGTCTCACTGATCTGGAACATCAGGAACACCTGACTATGCTTCTCAAAAAAGCAGTCCCTCTCTATCAGCCTGTGGCAGATGATACGGAATCTTTCCTGAAGTTGATTGAAGCCGTGCTTGAAACACCTGTTGGGATCACTTCCTTTGGTCCCACCGCTGCTGATAAATATCAAACAGCCTTCGTAACTTATGGTTGCTAGAGATCCTCTGGCAACCATTTTTCTTTTAAAAAATTCTCACTTCCCTCAACAAGGGGAGTAATCAAAAATGAAGCTTCATTGAGTCTCGGTTTTGTTGCCCAAAGTGAAAGTTAGAACATGGTATAATGAAAGTATGAAAAACAATACTGACCACATGTCATTTATCTTGAAACCGTCCACTCTGGAGAGTAGTGGAGTAGGGGTTTTTGCTTTGCATGATATTGCTGAGGGAACATCTATGGAGCTTTTTACTGAGAACTTTCAAGAAGAATTAAAAAAACCTGAAGAAGTTCCAAACGAACTTCAAGGATACTGTCTTGACCAACCAGGTGGGATGCTACTTTGTCCGAAACGTTTCAATGAAATGCCTATCGGAAATTATCTCAACCATTCTGAGAAGGCAAACCTCCGCTGGGAAGAAGGGAAAGGCTACTTCGCCCTTCGTGACATTCAAGCAGGAGAAGAACTCTTTGCAGACTATAAGGAACTGGGAGAGCCTAAGGAAACTTGGGACGCTCACTACACAAAGCCCTAGGTATTCAGAGAATTATGAATGATGTCATTGGCCTCAAAAGAGGAACGGTAGTTTTAAAGAAACACCACAAAGAGTGGAAGGAAGCTTTTGATGCTGAGAAGGAAAATCTTGAAAAGCTTTTGGGAGATATTGTTTTAGATGTTCAACACATTGGGAGTACTGCGGTTCCAGGACTCTCTGCGAAACCGCTCATTGATATGCTCATGGCTGTCCGTTCTCTGTCGGATGTTGAAGTAATAAGACCGATTCTTGAAAAAGACGGATACAAGTATAGAGAAAACGGCCCGAATGATGAAGTGAAAAGACTCTTTGTAAAAGGGCCAGAAGAAAAACGAACTCATCATCTTCATGTAACAGAGCTTGGAAGTTCAGTCTGGAAACATGATACGGCTTTTCGTGATTGGCTCCTTACTCACCCAGAGGACGTGAAAACATACGAGAAGCTCAAGCAGAAGTTAGCCAAAGAATATGCCGAGACCCGAGAATTTTATACCAAAGGAAAATACGAGTTTATCGAAGGAATACTGAAGAAAGCAGAAAAGGAGGTTTAGGCCTGGTGCAATTTAGGAATATATAAGTATTCTTGTCCCTGTATCACGGTTCTAACGTCCTTCACGATGCGGAGCATAAAGAAAAGACTGCCCACTTTCGGGCAGTTTTTCTTATCTCCGAGAGAAGATTGTTATTTAGTAGGGGCTCGAGTTTATGGACGAGTTTCCCTTGAACCCATCAGCTCAAGGAATTTCATCGGATCGATCGTCAGGCCATCTATCCGGACTGAGAGGTGGAGGTGGGGTCCGAGAGAATAGCCCGTACTGCCGCTCAGGGCTATAAGATCTCCTTCTTCTACGCTATCACCCTTCCCTGTTTTGATTTCGGAGAGGTGCATGTAAAAAGTCATCAAGCCCAAACCATGGTCAATGATGACGGTATACCCATAATTTTTTAGAGTTCCGGCAAAAGCCACCTTTCCAGAGTTCATGGCATAGACAGCTGTTCCCAAGGGCGCTCGAAAATCCGTACCTTGATGACTGAGATTTACAGATCCTGTTTTTCTCCTGTAACCATACACATCGGTAATAGTAGGAGAACCATCAAGAGGCAGTCGGAACTCCCCGCCCCAGAGCTTCTCTTTGTCCGTAGTGGCGACGACAGCATTTATAACGGCAGTGTCTTCTGCCAAGCTCGTGGTAAGTTTATGCTCCGCTTGGGGTGTATTACCTCCCAGCTGTTCGGGGATGTCAAATTTTTCCGTAGCCACGAGTCTTTGCTCTACCTCAATTTTTTCTTCGAATTTCCGAGTGTCAT
>CAYGEA010000001.1:2387-70752 GCA_964348835.1 uncultured Bdellovibrionales bacterium | reverse complement strand
AATATATCATTCAAAGGGAGGAGCTACGGTGTCTGAGTTAAATCATTTGACACGTAGGTGTGATTTTTTAAAAAAATGGAACACATTTCTGTGACTGCGGAAATATGTTACATTTTGAATAAGTGAGGAAAAGAGCGAAAAGGAGGTGCCTTATTTCTGCATTTTTTATAAATCAATACGAGGGGGTATGCTCACATTTTTCAGACAGTTTCTGGAGGTGCAAGCTGTCATTTCAGAAAGGAAAGACGGTTCTATGAAAGTTTTCTCGGAACGACCGGAGGATAATAGAGAGAATCGCAAGCGTTTTTTTGAAGAGCAGGGGATTCTTTCCGACAGGGTAGTGAATGCCGGATTAGTGCATGGAACGAACGTGGAAATTATCACTCCTCACAATGTTACCGATTATAGACGGTCGTACTTTATCGGTAACAATAAAAAGAGTGGGGTAAATAAAATGAAAGGGGGAGTTGTTCTTGACACTGATGGCTTGGTGACACGAGAAAAGAATATATTTTTGTCAGTGACGGCGGCAGATTGTTTGCCGGTGTTTTTCTTTGATCCGGTCGTTGGTGTGGTCGGTATCGCGCACGCGGGGTGGCGCGGGATAGTCTTGGGAGTGATAGGGAAAACGTTGGAAAAAATGTCAGAGTGCGGCGCTGCGAAAGAAAATGTCTCTGTTGCCATCGGTCCGCATATCGGAGTGTGTCATTTTGAAATCCAAACGGACATACTGCCCCGGTTTGCCCAATACGAAAAGTATGTCATCAAAAAAGAGGGGAAATCACAGTCGATCGCGAACGACGTGACAAGGCTATTCGTCGATCTAGAGGGGATAGTGAAAGAACAGCTGCGAGCGGCCGGGATAGCAAAAACGCATATCGAAACGAGCCCCCTCTGCACTTTTTGCGAATCACAGACATTTTTTTCCTATCGCCGTGAGCGGTCAAAAGAGCCACAGGTGATGGTGGCGACAATAGGCATGCAAGAAAAAGCGCCCTAGCAGATATTCTTGCCGGGGCGCAGTCTTGGTAAAAACGTTTGTTCTATCAGGATTTCTTTTTTGTAAGGTAAAGGCGGTAGAGATTGGTATGTGGTACTGCATCGGATGAAGCTGTCGCGATAGGAATGAAACCAAGTTTTTTGTAGAGTTTGTTGGCGGCCACGCGATCCGGACCGCTGGTGAGTTCGAGGTAGCCGTATTGATAAAATCTTGCGAAGAGGGACATTTCTTCAACAATAACTTCTGCAAGGCTTTGTAATTTTACGCTCCGTGTTTTATTCCATTCGTTGCCATGGTACCTCTCTCTGATTATCACTGCCTTGCTTTGTTTCCCGCGATGGTTTTTTTCCGTCACGATATTTCGGATGTACCCGAACGATTCCGATCGGGTGAACCCTATATTCGGATTGAGTGATCCCATTGCGACAATCTCCCCGTGCTTTCTCACAATCCAGAGGAGGTTTTGGTTGAGAAAAGTTTTGAGTTCAGGGTAGTTGGCAGGATCTGTTGATCCGCTCCTTGAGAGTTGTCCCCGCAGTTTATTGATGGACTGAATATCGGCAACTTTTATATCTCTATGCGAGCATTGCTGAACGATATAGGTCATTATCTCGTTCCTTCTTTTCGTTTGTTAACGAACGATAGTGTTCTCCTGTTCTCAATTAAGCACCGAGAGAGGGGAATGTCAAGATAGAGGGGTTTACATCTCCTTGTATTCGTGGTATGAAGAGGTATCATTATGGAGATACGCACGGTACAATTTGTGAAAGGAGTGATCGGATCGGAGGGCTTGCCACAGCCTTCTCTCCCGGTAGTGGCTTTTTTTGGGCGCTCCAACGTGGGCAAGTCCAGCGTCATCAATTCGCTGGTACGGCATAAGGATATGGCTCGTGCGAGTTCCACGGCTGGGCGTACCACGGAAATCAATTATTTTCTCATCAATGATGAATGGTATCTCGTCGATCTGCCCGGGTACGGCTATGCCAACCGTCCACCAGCGGTGCGCGCGAAACTGGAAAAGCATCTGTCTTGGTACGCCGGAACAGACGAGGTGGAATTCCTTGCTGCCGTGCTGATCGTCGATGCCTCCATCGGTGCCAAGGACTCGGACCGGCAGACATTCGCGTTGCTTCGGGAGTACGGACGAAACATCATCATCGTTGCCAACAAGGCGGATAAGGGCGGACGCAACGATATGACCAGAAATATAGAGACCCTGCGTAAAGAATTCCCAGACTGTTCGCTGGTACGGTACTCTGCCAAGACGGGCGAGGGGAGAGAGGCGTTATTAGAGACACTGTGGACCACGGAAAAGGGGTAGCGATGGAACACGGAGATGAATAGGGAAAAAGAAAAAGCTCTCACGAGAGAGCTTTTTTTACTGCGCTGTATGGCTTTAGCGCAAAGCTTTGACGACATAAATAAGGACAACTGCCCCTATGAGTGCTACGACGAAACTGTAGAGATTAAAACCTGAAACGCCGGACTGACCGAAGAACGTCATAATCCAACCGCCGATGACGGCACCGACGATACCGACGATGACATTCAGAAGGATGCCTTGCTGGCTATCGGTGTGCATCAAGAGAGATGCGACCCAGCCGACGAGACCTCCGAAAATAATCCAAATTAAGACACCCATATGTTTACAATTAATATAAATGTATATTATACCCAAACTTTCAATAAGCTACTTTTTGATATTGACATCAATTTTCTCAGGAACGGGAATATTGACGGTCGTTCCCGCGTCGTCGCTATTTGTGTTTTGAGTTCCCCGCATAGCAGGCAGTCCGTATGCAACGAAGAGGAAAATGACCACTACGACAAGAACGACGCCTACGAGGATTCCCATCATTCCACTTCCGCCATCAGATGGAGCGGGGGATTGACTCGATGGGGGATTGTTAATAATAGTTGCCATAGTAATGAGTTTGGTTAAGAATGAGGTTTACTGATCTTGTTGATCCAGTTTCACGGCTGCCTCAGGGGTGGAGACGGTCTTGCCCATAACGAGGAGCTTGATGATTCCCCATGCGATGACCCAGTAGACAAACATCGCGAGGATGGTCGTCCATTCAAAAACACTGCCCTGCGCTTTTGACACGCGAAAGACTGAAATAAACGGCGCGGTAAACGGTCCGGTGACGGTATAGATGAAGCTGGTGAATCCGGCACCGGCATTGGCGCCGAGCAACTTCAGTACCAAGCGAAAGGCGAGGAGTATTTCTACAAGACCGAGAATATACCAGACTACTTGTGTGCCGCGATAGAGCGGCTTGGTGCTGCCTGATGACATTGCGTCCATACGTTTGAGATTAATGTTTAAACAAACCATACTCTCAAAAAACGAGGTAGAACCACAATGGTGTAGAGTTAAGATTTACCCTGTATCTACAGTATACTCCTCTCTGCTGAAACAGGGAAACCCGAGCTCTCTTTCCTTGATGTTTCTCTCTATCACGGATATACTCTACTGACACTTATGAAAACAATACATACATCTCATTCGGAGAAACAAAGAAGCGGACCTGCCCCAAACGCTACGCGAGACGATGCTGGCGGGCAGGCGACGATCAAGGTGTGCCTGAATACCAAGTGCCTCCAGAAAGGAGGGGCGGAGATTTTCGCGAATCTCAAAGAAGGTTTGACGAAAGAAGAGGCGCTGATACTGCCGGTCTACGAGTGTTTCGGGTATTGCAAGGCGGGACCCAATATCGCCCTCAACGACAACATCTTGAAAGGCGTACGGCCCTTTACCGTGGTGGAACAGGTCCGCCGTGAACTCGCCAATCCATCCTGCAAGGCTGACGGCCTCGGAAGTAAAAGTCTTGATGCTCTGGACGCTGTTTTGGATGACATTACGCGTCTCTGATGACCTTTCTTTTTCTCTACTGGCGCACTTTCTTGCTCAGAATGCGCTTTCTTTTTTGGCACGAGGCTTTCTTGCGCTGGAAAAGGCTTTGTGCTACTTTGCTATGATGTCTTTTTAAACGATTTTCACTGAAAAAGAGCAGTCCTATGGAAATGAATACGGATTTTTTCAAGACGAAATTCAAGGTTTTCAGCGTTCAGTGTGCGGCGTATATCCACTGCACGTATGCGCGGGTGACGCACCGGTTGCGTCAGAGTACCGCACGAGAAGACACGCGGGTTTTTCTCACCGTGACGTATGAACGCATTATTCTCCGGCGCGAGTATACGAGGTATGACCTCATCGCACTTTTCATCGTGGCAGCCGTCATCGGAGGAGGTGCCAAAGCGGTGGCGGTACAAACCGTGACTATCGGCTTCGAGGACTATACGCTGGCATCGGCAGAAACGCCGTATGATTTGAACGCTTTGGAACAGAAGCTGATTGATGCGGGCGGTACGAGTCTCCGTGACAAAAATGCTAACGCCCGGTCCTGCGCGCAGTAACTCATAATTTTTTTGGACGGACAACCGTATGGAAATTTTTTCTCAAGAACAGGATCAGCGCCAGATGGCAGACAAGAAAAAGGTGAAGGATCTTTCCGCTATCATCATTATTCTCGCCGGATTGTTTGCGGGGAGCTTGTTCGTGGATTTCGTTCAGCTGGCTCTGGGTCGGGGATTCTCCTCTCAGGCGGTCAAGACGCACGCGCTTTTGGAGGCGGGTGGAAAAACCTGGGTGGCGTATGATGATCCGAAAGTGACCGTACAGATCGTGACTGATAAAGAGTGCGAGGCTTGTGATCCGAGTGAGGCGCTCGTATGGTTGAGACGGGTGCTGCCGACGCTCGAAGCGATGCCGATTGAAAGTGGCTCCGATACCGGCAAACTTTTGATCGAGCGTTTCCAAGTCACCTCCCTCCCGGCCTTTATTTTCTCTGGAAACGTAGCGGAGAGTCATTTCTATGCTCAGGCATCGAGTCTGTTCGAAGCGGCAGGCGGACGGTATTTCTTTGATATGGGGAAGATAGGTTTGCCGGTGGGCAAATATCTCACGCTTCCAAAAATAGATGATACGGATATCACTGTCGGTCCCAAGGATGCGTCGGTGAAAATTATCGAATATGCTGATTTCCAGTGCCCGTACTGCAAGGTGTTTCAGGCGGACGTGAACAAGGCGCTCAAAGAATACGAGGGCAAGATCCTCTTCGTCTATAAGCACCTGCCACTTTCATTTCATCCGCAGGCACAGAACGCCGCGCTCGCGGGGAGTTGTGCCAATGAGCAGGGGAAATTTCAGGCGTACGCGGACAATCTGTTTGCCAAGCAAGACGAATGGAGCAAAACCGCCGGTACGCAGAAATTCAAAGACTATGCGTGGCGTCTCGGTTTGAACGGACGTCAGTTTACCCAGTGTCTCGATACCAAAAAATATCAGGACAAGATGAACGCGGATATGGCGGAGGCGGAGGGTTTCACCATCAGCGGTACGCCAGGCACTTTCGTCAATGGAACTTTTCTGCCGGGTGCCGTGGGCTACGAGTCGTTGAAACAGGCGATCGATGCGGAACTTACGAAGTGAGGATGCTGACACTTCCTTTGTCTGATTTGTTCAAGATGAAAGATTTTGGTATTATGAAACCATAAATAATAATTGGTATAGAGCCATTATGAATAAAATAATCATTGGTATTATTTTGGTTATTGTATTGGCAATTACTGGATTCCTTGCTAATCAGCAAACTACACAACAACCACAAACTTTAAAAAAAATCACAATCGCGCAAGCGTTTGAAGTATTTTTGTATGCGCCTCTGTACGTTGCTCAAGAAAAAGGATTTTTTAAGGACGAAGGTCTTGATGTAAATATTACAACGGCTGGTGGCGACGAAAAAGCATTTGCCGCGCTTTTGAGTGGCGAAGCCCAATTCGCCGTAGGTGACCCAACCTTTGTCGCCGTTTCCGGCGAAAAGGGTCAACCTGGAAAAGTTGTTGCCGCCGTGCTTCGGGGCGTTCCTTTTTGGGGTGTTGCAAAGAAAGCAAGTATCGGAACAATTACAAATCCTACTGGTTTGAATGGATACAGTGTTGCAACTTTTCCATCACCATCAACCGCTTATGTGTTGCAGAAAAAAATGTTTCAAACTGGAAACGTAAAACCAAACATCAAGGAAACGGCATTCGGTTCTTTGCTCGTGGCTCTTGATACGGGAGCAGTAGACATCGCCTTGGAGTTAGAGCCGAATGTATCAACGGCGGTAAAAAACGGCGACCATATTGTTTACTCGCTCAACGACTATTATCCCGAATTTGCACTTACAGGTATGACAGCATTGCCAAGTTATGTTGAGAAAAATCCAGAAACGATACAGAAAGCGGTAAACGCGCTTCAAACGGCGATGGCATATATTCGTCAACATCCAAACGAAGTAGCCGACTTCCTCATTACAAAATTCCCTGATGTACCAAAAGATATTGCCGAGAACGCTGTTCAAAATATGATAAAGGCAGGAGTGTTTCCGAGTGATACAGTTATCACTAAGGCCGGTTGGGAAGCCGCTATCCAAGCGCGTTTGGATGTAGGCGACCTGAAATCCGCCGCACCTTATGAAAACTATGTCATTACCAACTTCTCGGAGCGAGCAAAGTAGTATTGCTTCGATAAAAACTGAAAATATATCAAAACAATTTCCCTCCAACGGAGGGGAATTGTCGGTATTAGAAAATATTTCGCTTGATGTAAAGGCTGGTGAAATTCTTGCTATTGTCGGCAGAAGCGGTTCGGGAAAAACAACACTTCTCAATATCATTAGCGGTCTTGAAAAGACAACAACCGGAGAAATTTCTGTACAGGGTTCCGTCGGATATGTTCCGCAAAAGGACTTGCTTCTGCCGTGGCGAACGCTCTTAGGTAATATTTTGCTTCCTGCTGAAATACAGAAGAAAAGTCTTAAAACTTCTGTTGTTGAAGCAAGAAATTTATTACAAAAGAACGGGTTGGCGCAGTTTGAAAAATCTTATCCGGCAGAAATTTCTGGCGGAATGAGGCAGAAAGTTTCTCTTATACGAACCTTGCTTCAAGATTCCGATATTGTGCTTTTTGACGAACCCTTTTCGGCGATAGATTTTGACGCACGCCTGCAGTTGATGAAAGAAATTCGTTCGTATATTGTATCCTCTCAAAAAGTCGCCATTTTTGTTACGCACAATATCGAGGAAGCAATCGCAGTATCCGATAAACTTGTTGTGTTCAGTGAAAGACCGGCAAAAATTATTTATGAAACGAATATCAATATTCCCGATGAATACCGCGATCCAGTCAATGTACGAAAGAGTAAAGATTTTCAAGAACTTTTTGAGCGGATATGGAAATTGATGAGCAAACAAGTATGAAAAACTTACTTTACAAAATCTCACCGTTTTTACTTTTTGTTTTCATACTTGCAGTGTGGCAAGTGTTTGCTACTCAATTTCCACGATTTAATTTTCTTTTTGGCTCACCTTCGGAAATTTGGGCTTCGCTTGTTCAAAATACCGCAAGTGGACTTCTCGTAGGCGACTTTTTCATAACTGGTTTTGAGGCATTAACGGGCTTTGTCCTCGGCGTAATCTTCGGAACTATAACAGGGTTCGTTCTTTGGTATTCGCCGCTTGTAGCGCGTATTTTTAGGCCATACATCGTGATTTTTGGTGCAATCCCGATATTTGCCTTTGCCCCTATGGTTATTGTTTGGTTCGGTATTGGCTTGAGTATGAAAATCGCGATGGCGACACTTGGTGCTTTTCTTGTCGCTCTTACCCAAGCATACGAGGGAGCGAAAAGTGTTGATATTGAGGAATTTCGGCTTTTGAAAATCTTCGGCGCAACGCGCTTTCAGATTTTCCAAAAAGTCATTTTTCCGTCCTCGCTTTCTTGGGTTCTCGCCTCAATGAAACTCAATGTCGGTTTCGCTCTTCTCGGTGCGTTCATCGGAGAATTTATCTCCTCAAACCAAGGACTCGGACATTTTATGATTCGCTCGGGTTCGTTGTATGACATCCCATCGGTATTCGCCGGAGGCGCATACCTTGTCTTGCTTGCTTTGTTGCTCAACCTCATTGTCGTTTTTGTTGAAAAGAACAATATGAAAATTATCGAGTTCTTTTCCGTTGATGGAGAGACGAAGCGAGTTTTGAAAAGTTAGCTCTGCACAATTGAAAAGTTGGAGAACCTAAACTATGGAGCCACCTTCCAGAATCCTCTCCCAAGGCGGGCAGGGAATTGATGGCTGACTCAAGGACGTTTTGCTGCATCAAGACAACCACCGAGAAGTTGCACATTGGTCGACTGTTTGATAAAATAGGGTTATGTCAATACTAAAAAAAGTGCATCCAAGCTGTCCTGTATGTTATAAAGTAGTCGCTCGCGTTCGGTATAAATACTGCAGTAATGTGTGTCAGCAGGAGTATCAGCACAAGACTTTCATCAAGCAGTGGAAATCAGGTATGGTGACAGGCTTGAGGAATATAGGTGTTGTTTCCAAACACATAAAACGTTATCTACGGCGAAAGTTTGGTAATAAATGTTGCCTATGTGGGTGGTCTCAAGTTAATCAGTATACAGATGTCGTGCCACTAGTGGCTGATCATATTGATGGTGATTGGTTTAATAATAAAGAGGGTAACTTACGTCTATTGTGTCCCAACTGTGATGCACTAACATCGACTTTTGCTGCCCTCAATAAAGGGAGGGGGAGACCAAATCGGGCGCCTAGTCGTCGAGCACAAGTACGTGGTACTCTTGTATAGAAGTTTGAAAGTAGGAAGTTGTATAATACTTGCCCCAGTTAATGCCAAGATAGCTCAGTCGGCAGAGCGGCACATTCGTAACGTGCAGGTCCCGGGTTCGATCCCCGGTCTTGGCTCCACAGAGTACGGAACAGGCATGCTCCAACAGCCTGCTTTTTCTTTTGTAAAGAGGGGAATTATGTTAGAATATCGACTATGAATATCACGCAAGAAAACATCGCGGTTCTTCGACAAAAACTCCTGCAGTTGCAGGACTATCTTTGACTTGGGTCAGAAAGAAAAGCGCATTGCGGAACTTTTGCTCTCGAGCTCCCGGCCTGATTTTTGGAACGATGCGCAGTCTGCCGGACGCGTGATGCAGGAACTGGAGATGCTCCAGAATGAGCGGATTTCTCTCGAACGCCTTGAGAAGTCTTTGGCTGACCTTGAAGGCTTTGCGCTTCTGGAAAACCTGAAACCGGAAGATACCGAAATGCTCCACAAAGAATACGAAGAGGCACAAAAAGCCATCAGTGAGTGGGAATTCAAGACCTTGCTCGGAGGTCCCTATGATGCCAAAAGTGCCCTCCTCTGTGTGCGGAGCGGTGCGGGCGGTGTCGATGCTCAGGACTGGGCGGAGATGCTCCTACGGATGTATCTGCGCTATGCACAACAGCAGGGCTGGAAGACGCGTTTGCTCGATGAATCCCGTGGCAGTGAAGCCGGCATCAAGAGCGCGACGATCGAGATAGCGGGTGTCTATGCTTATGGGTATCTGCACGGGGAGGCTGGTATCCATCGTTTGGTGCGTTTGTCGCCGTTCAATGCCAAGAGTTTGCGCCAGACGTCCTTTGCTTCGGTGGAAGTGATGCCGGTAATCGATGACGCGGAAGTGGTTGCCATCAGACCGGACGAACTCCGTATCGATACGTATCGTTCATCAGGCGCGGGCGGTCAGAGCGTCAATACGACGGACAGCGCGGTGCGTGTCACCCATATTCCAACCGGTATCGTCGTGACGTGTCAGAATGAGCGCTCCCAGCTGCAGAACAAAGAAGAAGCGATAAAAATACTTCGTTCAAAGATTGTCGCCCGTCAGATCGAAGAACAGGAAGCGGAAAAAAGAAAACTGCGCGGAGAGGTCAAGAGCGCCGAGTGGGGCAATCAGATCCGTTCGTATGTCCTGCATCCCTATACTTTGGTCAAGGATCATCGCACCAATACCGAAACCAGTGATGCAAGTAAAGTGTTGGACGGCAATCTCGGAGCGTTCATAGAAGCCGAGCTCCGCCATCTGCATTCCCGCTAAAAATACCATCGTGCCATTTGTCACTAAGTATGGTAAAATATATTGGTGAGTGAAACCTTATAACAGTGAATCGAAAAAAAAGAAAAACATATATGGCAGACACTGAACCCATCATCCGTTTTGAAAACGTCACCAAGATATTTCCGCCTGACAACGCGGTACTTGAGAATATCAATCTGGTCATCCAGCCCGGGGAATTCGTTTCCATCGTCGGAGCGAGCGGCGCCGGTAAATCGACGCTCCTCAAACTGATCTATGCCGAAGAAGATCCCAACCAAGGAGAAATTTATTTCAATGGACGACCGCTCAGCAAGATCAATCGCAAGCACCTGCCATTTTTCCGTCGCAATATCGGCACCGTCTTTCAGGATTTCAAGCTTCTGCCACAGCGTACCGCCTTTGAAAACGTCGCGTATGCGCTGGAAGTCGATGGCCGGAGCACGGCAGAAATCAATCAGGAAGTGCCGGAAATCCTCGAAATCGTGGGACTCGGCAGCAAGATGCACAAGTTTCCCAAACAGCTTTCCGGAGGAGAACAGCAGCGTGTCTCACTGGCGCGCGCCCTCATCCATCGTCCCAAGATGATCATCGCGGATGAACCGACGGGCAACCTTGATCCGGTTTCTTCGGATGAAATTATTCGGCTCTTGCTGGAAATCAATTCCTTCGGCACGACGGTCTTGCTCGCGACGCACAACAAAGGCGTGGTCGATAAAATCGGCAAGCGCGTTGTCGTGATCAGTGACAACCACATCGTGCATGATCAGAGTAAGGGGAAGTATACCTTACATTAAGATAACTATTCCGTACTATGCAAACACTCAAACTCTGGCGCACGTTCAAAGAGGGCAAGGAAAATTTCCGGCGTAATGGCTGGCTGACGTTCGCGACGATCAGTATATTATCGCTCTCTCTTTTCATTGTCAGTCTTTCATTTCTGCTCGGGATGACGACGCAGCTGGTACTGCAGAATCTCCGCGAAAAAGTGAGTGTCAGTGTGTCGTTCAATCCGGACGTTTCGGAGGAGAGGATACTCGGGATCAAAGACGAGCTTTCCAAGTATAAGAAAGAAATAACGTCAGTCGAGTATGTGTCGCGTGAGGATGCTCTGAAGCAGTTCCTCGCGGACAGCGGCAACGATCCCATCATCGCTCAAGCCGTCGAGGAAATAGGGGAGAATCCGCTCTTGGCGTCGCTCGTCATCAAAGCGGTGACACCGGAAGACTATCCGCTCATCGTCGAGCAGATAAAAAATTCAACTTTTCAGAATGACATCAGTCGCATCAACTACGAGAAGAATAAAAAGATATTCGAACGTCTTGATCGCATCAATAAGACTACCGAAACGACCGGACTGATACTTGGCACGTTGTTTATCTTTGTGGCCATCCTCATCACGTTCAATACTATCCGGATCACTATTTATTCCCATCGTCAGGAATTCGAGATTATGCGTCTGGTCGGCGCTTCCAATATCTACGTGCGGATGCCGTTCATTTTCGAGGGCGCGCTCTATGGATTGGTAGCATCTCTCGTGACGCTTGTATTCCTTGCGATCGTCGCCTACTTTATCGCGCCGCTGACCCAAGGCGCCCTCCCACAGGGGAATTTTATGGACCTCTTCTTGGATCTCTTCTGGTACATTCTCGGCGGACTGATTCTGCTCGGTATCTCTCTCGGCGTGCTCTCCAGCGCCATTGCCATCCGCCGTTATCTGAAGACTTAACGTAAAAATGGAGGTGATTTCCTCCGTTCTTCAGACTCTTGAAAAAAAACTCCTTTCGTGTAGAATAAGGGGAGTGCTTTTGAGTTGAATCAGGAATAGTGAGTTACGGGTTTTTACATCATGATTCTTGATTCAAAATTCTTCATTCTCGCACCTTGGGGTGTAGCCAAGCGGTAAGGCAATAGGTTCTGGTCCTATGATCCTAGGTTCGATTCCTAGCACCCCAGCATACAAATTTATGAAAATTACTAAATTCGGTCATTGTTGTTTACTTATTGAAGTGGAAGCACTTTGTATTTTGACTGACCCTGGAAATTACAATGCTACGACCGATGTCAAAGATATCGATGTCATTCTCATCACGCACGAACATCAAGATCATCTGCATGTCGATGCTTTAAAAGAAATCTTGATAAAAAACCCACAAACAAAAATCATTTCTCATGCGAGTGTCGGAAAAATTCTTGATGAAGCAAATATTACTTACTCATCAATTACCGATGGAGAAGAAATAATTATCAAGGACATCAGTATCGAAAGTTGCGGGAGTGAACATGCATGCATTCACCGTGATCTCCCCAAGGTTCAAAACACTGGCTTTTATATTAATAAAACTCTCTTCTATCCAGGAGATTCTTTTCACAATCCAGATAAGAATATTAGTATTTTAGCCCTCCCTGTTTCTGGCCCCTGGATGAAACTTGAAGAAGCTATCGAATATGCTAAGCTCATCAAACCAAAAGTAGTATTTCCGGTGCATGACGGCATGCTCCGTCAGGAACACCAGCTCGGGCCAACCCGTAGAATTCCTATCATGCTCCTTGAGCCACTCGGAATAAAATACATTGACATGAAAGAAGGTTCAATTCAAGATTTTACATCAATTTGACTCAAATAGGTTTTAACTTCATCCCAGAGCCTCAGCAAAGTATTTTATGAAGAACGCCATCATACTTCATGGTACCGGAACAAAAAAAGATGAGTTCTGGTTTCCGTATTTGAAAAATGAGTTAGAAAAAATAGGATACGATGTCTGGCTACCTCAATTACCCAATGATGATTACCCAAATCTTAAAGAATGGTTACCGTTTATCCTCTCTGGTGGTACATTTACCGAGGAAACGGTGCTCATTGACCATTCCGCAGGTTCTCAAGTAATCTTAAGTGTGCTGGAAAATATTAATGTGAGAGTCAAGCAAGCTATCTTGGTCTCTGGTTATGCCAAGGCATTACGTAAAGATTTGGAAAGTGAGAAAAATGAAGAGGAATTTCACTGGGATGCAATAAGAGGAAAAGCCAAAGAGTTTATCTTCATTAATTCCGACAACGACCCATGGGGTTGCGATGATACACAAGGGAAGATTATGGCTGACAATCTGGGAGGAAAACTTATTATTCGCCATGATGGACATATGGGCTCAACCACTCATAAGCAACCCTATAAAGAATTCCCCTTGTTAGTGGAACTTGTTAAATAAGTTGTCATGTTGTCCCAGAACCTCAACTGAGAAGAGTATGAATAACCTTGGAAAAAAGATTGTTATTGTAGGAGTCAGCGCTTCAGGAAAATCAACATTTGCAAGAAAACTTGCTGAAAAATTAAAGTTACCTCTTTTTCTCATGGATTCAATTATGTGGAATCCGGGGTGGCAGTATATTGGGGATACAGAAACTGTTAAAAAATTGGAAGAGATAGGTGCCGGAGACAAGTGGATTATTGAAGGTTATATCAGCAAAGAGGCGCGTACTTTTATTTTTACTCGTGCAGATACAATTATTTATCTAGATTATCCGCCCATTGTCGCTGTGATTCGTTATTTTAAAAGATGGTTAAAACACAGAAAAGATCCCCGTCCAGAGTTAGAAGGCAGTCCTGAAAAATTTGATTGGAAGTTTATGAAGCTTGTATGGACGAAAGGAGAGGCTATTTCCCTCGACAGGTTTTTAGCTAAGATAGAAGACCATGGTAAACTTATAAAGCTCACTTCAATTAAACAGACGAAAGATCTTCTTGAGGAATAAAAGTTCCAGCATTATTCCAGAACCTCAATATAGTATGAATAACCCGATTTTTTTCTCGCGCGCAAGATGTGGCAATTTTCCGAGGGCAACCGTCCTCGGGTTGTTTTCTATATCTTTTTGCTTATTATTGCTAATGCTATAAGTTTACTCGAGCCCCTCATCGTGGCCAAGATCTTGAATACCGTCCAGGCGCAGGGGATATCTTTTGCTAACCTACATATCTTTTTCATTCTCCTTAGTCTGTTTGTTCTCCAAACCGTCGCTTTTTGGGCCTTCCATGGTCCAGCGCGCGTGCTCGAAACGACCAATAGTTTTTTTGGTGCGTGCTAACTACAAGAAACACCTTCTCGATTGTACTATCGGGTTGCCGCTCGAGTGGCATACGGATCATCACTCCGGCGATACCATAGATAAGATTGAAAAAGGTACCAAGGCGCTCTACAGCTTTTCAGAGAATAGTTTTCAGTTTATCCAAGCAGGTGTGCGTTTTGTCGGCTCGGTCATCGCTTTGGCGTTGTTCAACCTCGATACTATTTTTATCGTGCTTTTGGTCACTTTTTTGGCTATTCGCATCATCATTCAATTTGATAAGACGCTCGTGAAGCAGTATCGGGAGCTCAATAGGGCGGAGAATAAAATTTCCGCCAAAGTGTATGATGTTATCAGTAATATTTCAACGGTCGTTATTTTACGTGTGGAGAGGCTACTTTCGCAAGACTTGTGGAAAAATATGATGAGTCCGTCCACACTCTTTGTGAAGAACAGCAAGCTCAATGAATGGAAGTGGTTTACGGCGAGCATGGTCAGCGGAACAATGATCTCCTTTGTCCTTGGATTTTATGGATATAGGGCACTCTTAAACGGAGAGACTATTCTCGTCGGTACCCTGTTTGCACTCTATAGTTACACCGGACGTATCAATGATATATTTTACAGCATTGCTGATCTTTATAGTAGTACCGTGCGCTGGCGGACGGCTATCCAAAACACCGAGGAGCTGTCTGATAATTTTCGCCAAGTAGTGGAAGAAGGAAATACCAGACACGAGTGGAGTGTCTGTGACATCCGTTCGCTTTCATTTTCCTACCACAGCGAGGACGGTGATGTGGATTTGCACCTCGATGATATCTCTTTGTCTATCCGTCGCGGTGAAAAGATCGCCGTGATCGGGGAGAGCGGGAGTGGCAAAACCACATTTCTCAAGATTCTGCGTGGCCTCTATACGCCGATGAGTGTTTCTGTCAGTCTGGATGGCCAGGAACTTGGAGGAGGCTTTCTTGCGATGAGAAACGACATCGCGCTTATTCCGCAGGAGCCGGAAGTATTTGCCACTTCTGTCAGGGAGAATATCACGATGGGAATAGACCGGACAGTAGATGAGATCCGGAAGTATATGGACATTGCCCGCTTCAGTTCTGTGGCAGATCGTCTGCCACGGGGACTGGAATCTTCTGTCGTAGAGCGGGGAGTGAACTTGAGTGGCGGAGAGAAACAGCGCTTGGCTCTGGTACGCGGACTCATGGCTTCAGAAGAAAAATCCATCATCCTTCTGGATGAATCAACTAGTAGTGTGGACGCACAGAACGAAATAGCTATCTATGAGAATATTTTTTCTACGTATCGGGACAAGACGATTATCGCCTCCATCCACAAACTGCATCTCCTCAGGATGTTTGATACAATTTATATCTTCGAGCGTGGGGTGATCAGCGTTTCTGGAAACTTCAGTCATCTGTTGGCATCTTCGGCATCATTCGCCGAGATGTGGCGCAAGTACACGGAGAGTCACAAACAATGGAAGACTGATACAGTATCCGAGTAGGTCTGAAATGTATGACAAAAAATAAAAGGCAGAGAAACCTTCTCTGCCTCAGTGCTTCTTGTGCGACCTACGAGTCAATGGTCACTCATTTTCTTCGCCGGAAATTTTCATCTGCTCGATAAACGCCGCGAGATGGTCAGAAATAATACCATTCTCCTGAAAGGCTTTTATTTCTGCTCCGCGAATCCGGCGATTCGGATCGATGTGGAACTTTTTTTCATGAGCTGCCCGCACAAGATCTTCCAAAGAACTTTTTGGGTATTTTTTCAAGAACCGTTCCAGTTTTTTACGTAACACAGCGTCATCGTGAGTGGTCATCTTGATCCTCCATACGTTGATGGGGTTGAGACAAAAGAACACACATTGTTAAAAAGCCAAATCATCATCAGCTTCAATCTTGTTTTTCTTGACGGAGAGAGTGGTACTTTCTTTATCGAGTACTTTGGCTTCCTCGGCTTCTTGGCGGGTCGGGGAGGGGAGAACGGCAAGGATAGTGCGCAGCGCGATGCCGTCTACTTTGAGCACCGATTCCCATTTGTCGAGCGGTTCGAGGATGGCGCGCAGTTTCTTCTCATCGTATTTGTAGGTTTTGCGGAGCGATTTGGCGATGATGCCGTTGTCATCGAACACGCGATCAACACCCTCCTGTTCCATATATTGAAGGATAATGGCTTGTAGTTTGGCGAGGCGCAGTTTCTCCTCGCTCAATTTTCCTTTGATGTCGAGGTACTCGCTTATGGCGGTGTGGACTTCTTCGGTTTCCAGTTTGCGGGTCTCGGCAAATTTATGTTTCCAGAGCGGGCAGATGTTTTGGTATCCGCACCAGTCGCAGAGAGGGGAGAGGATCGGGTCGAACTGCTCTTCTTCGATGGAGTGGATGACATCGAGAAATGTTTTTTCCAGACTTTTCAGTTGTTCGTGAGTGCGCTTGGAAGAGAGTTTTACGCCGTGCTTGAGGTAGTAGAGGCTGACAGTAATTTTGTCGAGGTTATCAATTTCTTTGGGGTAGCGTTCGAGAAACGCGCGCAGATAAATAGAGAGCTGGATGTCGTTGTCCACCTTGTCCTGCGAAGGCATCTTGCGCGTGGTCTTGTAGTCGATGATCTCGTAGCCGTCCGCAGTCTTGTCGATGCGGTCGATGATGCCCGAGACGATGTGCTTGCCGGACTCGTCGTCGCCGATCTCTATGGCGAAACGGCTTTCGAGCGCCACGATGTTGTAGTCTGCGGGTTTGGTCCGAGCGAGGTAGTTCTGGACGATGGTGACGCCCTGAGAGAATGCCGCGCGCTCCTCCATCTCGTTTTCATACACTTCGCTGTTCCAACCCTTGGCGAAATAATCAAGCGCCTGTTCGACAGAGGGGGAGAGGATGGCGGGCGTGTGGATGTAGTGGAGGACTGAGTGTAAGAGCGTGCCAAAAACAGCCTCCTTGGACTTGGGCTCTTTGATCTTGTCTATCTGCCGGAACTTGTATTTCAAGGGGCAGGTCTGATAGGTGTCGAGGGCAGAGTATGATATGCGCATACAGGCAGACTTATGCCGACTTAACGCGGACTGATACGGAATACTTATAACTCCATTATATTGTATCAGAGAAATCGTTTCTTTCATCTATTGACAATAATCTGTTTTTGTGCTATGATGGAATGAAAGTACATTAAAAATATGACAGAGAGATTTTGCTTCTGTAAAAGCATTATTTTTGTTTTTTCTCAACAACTGGAGGGTAATACGAACAATGCGTGATGATGCAAACAAACACAATCTTGGTGTGACGCTTGGTGATAACATCAACCCTACACTGAGTCACGGAATATACCTTAGCCGAGGAGGAGACATATTTGGCCCGGCGGAGGAAATTGCCGAGCTTGAGAGAAGTCTTCAAAAGGCTAAGAGGGAACTGCAAGTCACTCAACGGGCGCTTGAGGTTGCACTGGAGCAATCTGTGACAGATCCGCTCACAGGACTTGCCAACAGGCGTGGTATTGAATTGAGATTTTCGGCGATGGTCAATGCGTGGAAACGTTCGATGCGTGATGTTGGAGAACATCGTAAGGCACCAAACGTGGTGGCGCTGATGATCGACATTGATCATTTCAAATCAGTTAATGATCGTCATGGTCATACGGTGGGCGATCAGATGCTGGTTCTTGTCAGTAATCTGATAGGTGAATATTTCAGTCACCGCCAAGGAGAAATTCTTGGCCGTTGGGGCGGGGAAGAATTTCTCATCGTCCTTCCGCAATCAAGCATACAGTATGCTTACGATCAGGCATCAATTTTTCGTGATGCCATCGAAAGAACGATTATTCATCTGGATGATCAGCGTCAGCAAAGGCTATCTGTGACGGTCAGTGTCGGCATTGCGGAAACGGAGGTTGCCAATCTGCATCTCACCAGTGAGAATATCTTTGCTGACCTTGTCAGCAGGACGGATGCACTCTTATATGTGGCCAAAGATCAGGGACGCAACCGCGTTCTGAAAGAAAAGAAAGGTATAGTATCGTAAACTATCAAAAAATCCGGAAGGAGCTGATCCCAGCACCTTCCGTTTTTATTTTTTAAACCGCTGCTCAAGCTTCATGAGTAATCAATAGGGAAAAATAGAGAGTTCTGTAAGAGAACAGCCCTATTTTGTGACTCCATTTTTTACCAGTCTTTACAAGTTTAGTAAAATTATGCTAGTTTAAAGATAATATAGATAAACTTATTAAACTATATACAATCAATGGATCCTTTACGAAACCCCTTTTCTCCAGGCGCCGGAACTCCACCTCCCGAGCTTGCTGGTCGGTCAGAGATTCTTGAAAAAGCTATGCTGGCTCTTGCTCGAGTGAAAAGAGGTCGTCCAGAGAAAAGTCTTTTATTAGTAGGTCTACGCGGTGTAGGGAAGACCGTACTTTTGCATAAAATCTCTGAGCTTGCTGAAACAGACGGCTACAAGGTTGTTATGATTGAAGCCCATGAAAATAAGGCTTTACCAGAACTTTTGATCCCTTATCTACGACAACTTCTTTTCAGCTTAGATGCAAAAGAAGGTGTCAATGAAAAGGTAAAAAGAGGCCTACGAGTACTGAAGAGTTTTGTTTCAGGTTTAAGGGTAAAAATACAAGAGGTCGAGCTTGGAATTGATATTAATCCTGAAAAAGGAACTGCTGATAGTGGTGACCTTGAGGCTGATCTTGCCCAATTATTTATTGCTTTAGGTGAAGCGGCCCGTGCTTCTGAAACCGCAATAGTTCTTATTATCGACGAGATGCAATATTTGTCTGAAGAAGAGCTTAGCTCTTTGATAATGGCTTCACATAAAATTTCTCAAAAATCTCTTCCGCTAGTAATTATTGGGGCTGGATTACCACAACTTCGTGGAAAAGCTGGTAATGCTAAATCATACGCAGAAAGATTGTTTAATTATCCTGAAATAGGCCCTCTATCTGATGAAGACGCCATGAAAGCATTGCAAGAACCGATGAAAGCAGAAGGAGTAAAATTTACTCATGAAGCTCTCAAAGAAATTTTACGAATCACAGAAAAATATCCATATTTTTTACAAGAGTGGGGGTATCAATCTTGGGAAATTGCTGAAAAATCACCTGTGGGTGTAGATGTTCTAAAAAGAGCGACTAGTGCATCAATCAGTAGACTGGATCAAAATTTTTTTAGAGTTCGCTTTGATAGACTAACACCAAGAGAGAGGGAATATCTAAGAGCTATGGCAGAACTTGGCCCCGGACCGCATAGATCTGGAGACATAGCAGAGAAACTCAATACTGATGTTCAAAAAGTTGCTCCATTCAGAAGTAATTTAATTGCTAAGGGAATGATATATAGTCCCGCGTATGGAGATACAGAATTTACTGTTCCATTATTTGGAGATTTCATGAAACGGATTATGCCAATTTTTGATATTAAAAAATAAGATTCGTAAAAACAAGAGATTAAATATTTTTTTGAAGTATCGTATATGGGCGCTAAAAGATGGACTTTAGAAAAAATAAAAGATGGTTTTGAGCGATTTCAAAAAAAGTACGGGAGACTTCCTGCTTCTCAAGAGGTGGATAAATTTGAATATTTACCGTCAAGTCGTCAGATTCAAAGATTATTTGGGGGACTTCCACAGCTCCGAAAATTAATTGGACATAAAGATGTTTATCTCTCAAAAGGTGAGCATCGATCAAAAATTGGTTTTGAATCAAATCAACGCTCTAGAATAAGTGAGGCTAGATTGAGAGATATTTTATATGCAAAATTCCATGAACCGTTCGTACACCTAGAAAAGCCTATCGATACAGAAAAAAAGCTCCGTGCTGATTTTTATGTATTTAATCCGATTGAAAATTTCTCTGTAGATATCTTTACGACAGAAACACCGCATGATCTTTCGTCGAATGTGTATATCAAAGTTCGAAAATATTCACATTTAAAAGAAAAAATGTATTTGGTATTGTTTTCAAAAAAACTCACTGAAGGGGATGTGTCGTTACTTGTTGAACGAAAGAAGATTAAGTTTCCTGAGAATATTGAGCTCATTACCATGGACAACTTTATAAAGAAAGTATTATCTATTCCGGCATATCCCAATCCAGTTAGTGAGAGGGGGTAGCTGTTTTTCTTGGTATTTCAATATAGAGTGGTTCCTTCAGAGATACACTGTACGTCGTTCTATGTAACTTATGCGACATTACTATAGGAGCAGATGTATCTAAAGCGCGCGTGATTGTATGTATAGACTCCACCGCTGCCGTTTTTTCTTTTTTTTAAAACGAGCTCATAAAATGCGTTCTGAGACCTTTCCAATATCTTTTTGATATATATCTCCCTGTCCCTCCTTCTCCTTGTGTTATTTTTTACGCTGTTTCTTTGTTCGTATCAGCGTCTCTATAATGTGGGATAAGTACCTTCATCTTTTCACCGGACAATCCTCCCCTCTTTTTTGAAAAAATGGCGGGGGAGTCTTGAGAGAAGAAAAATAATGTACAGGGAGTTCTATGAGACTTTTTGCTCGACACTCTGTAATTCATTGATGATGTAAGCTTGCGTAAACTTTCGTACCGCTTTGTCGAGGCGTATGATGTCAGCAAGGGTGCGGATAGGTAATGTGCGTGGAAAATGTTCTAAAACAGAGGCGAGTATCCGTGGTATATCGACAAATCGGATGCGTTCTTTCAGGAAGGCTTCCACGGCAATTTCATTAGCGGCGTTTAAGATAGCCGGAGCACCAGCCCCTTCTTCGAGTGCCTTGTAAGCGAGTTGTAGACAGGGAAATTTTATGAAATCAGGTTCTTCAAAAGTCAGTTGAGAAATCTTGAAAAAATCGAGTGATGGTATGTTTGTGTTCAGACGCTTAGGGTATCCGAGGGCATGAGCGATCGGTGTTTTCATATCGGGGTTGCTTAATTGGGCGATGACAGATCCATCGGTGTATTCCACCAGAGAGTGAATAATGCTCTGTGGGTGGACGACTATCTGTATATGTTTCGGTGCGATGTGAAATAAAAAATGCGCTTCGATGACCTCTAAGCCTTTGTTCATCATTGTGGCACAGTCGACGGATATCTTTCTTCCCATTTTCCATTGTGGATGCGCGCAGGCTTGATCGGGCGTGACGTTTCCCATATCAAGAGCAGGCGTTGTGCGAAATGGGCCTCCGGACGCCGTCAAGAGAATGCGTCGAATCCCCGACTTAGTTTTGTCGCCAGCGTAGGTCTCCGGTAAGCACTGAAAAATAGCGTTGTGTTCGCTGTCGATCGGTAAGAGCGTCGCGCCATACTTTTTGACCGCGTCCATAAAAAAGGTACCGCCAACCACCAAAGACTCTTTGTTCGCGAGTAATACCGTCTTTCCGGCAGTTATGGCGGCGAGAGTAGCACAAAGCCCGGCAACGCCGACGATAGCGGCCATAACTATTTCCGCATCAGGGAGCGAAGCAGCATACTCCAAATTTTTTCTCCCAGCGAGTACTTTGGTTGTCGAGCCCGCTTCATGGAGTTTTTGTGTGAGCCACTGAGCTGAGGATTTATCTACTAGAACGGCGTACTGTGGCGTAAACAAGAGACACTGCTCAAACATTTTTTCCGCCTGAGAAAAAGCCGTCAAAGCGACAATGTGAAATTTTTCCCGTTGTTCCGCTATGACTTGTAAGGTACTCATACCGACACTGCCAGTGGAGCCGAGTATGGTTACGCCTCGCGAGATTTTTTCTTCCATAAGAAAGATTTTATGGTAATATACATTTTTTACAAGATTATAAAACACCAGGAAGTGTTTCGTCCTGGTATAAATAATTTAAGTATTTACAAAAGCGCTGATTTTCTTCCAGAAAAACAAATGAGTGATATTGATAGCGTGACCACCCTTCGGTTTGAGGTAATATGCGGCGCCGGTTTTTTCAGCAAATGAGCGTATGGGTGCGGATGGCACCACGGTATCATCCGCGCAGTGCAGGATGAATATTTTTTTGCCGATGATGGTCTTTGTATGAGCGGAGGGATTATAGAAATCCGTTTTGAGAAGTTTCTTCCAATCGCTTTTGTGACGGAGACGGTACGCGCCGCCGAAACCTGCCTCGACAAAACGGATATGCGACTTCTGCGGCTCGGTTTTTTCAACCGAGTGCCAGTCGAGTACCGGAGCGAGCGCGATGATTTTCTTGACGATGGGCGGGTAACTGTTTAGTATGACGGCTGGTCCCCCGAAGGATGAGCCGAAGAGATGGATGGCAGACACTTTTATTTTTTGGAATTCTCCCGTGGCGATGTCTGTAAAGCCCTTATTTTTAGCAAGATCGTCAATGACATCGCGGATGTCTTGCGTGGGTGAACGTTCAAGAAAAAAACCGTCGCTTTCCCATGTGCCGCGATAACGGGGATAGATAGCAACGTATCCCTGGCGAGCCAAAAATCGAAGAAGACTCCCCTTGTTCGGTGACGAAGGCAGTCCGCCGGCAAAAATCGCCACTCGCCCCGTCTGTTGTATCGGGAGTATCACTTCGGCTACTATATCTTTCGCAAAACGCGCGCGGAGAGGATGGGTTGGAGATTTTTTCATCATAATCGGATATTTCTCTCTTCGGGTGGCTGGTGGAGACATCTATGAAGTCTTGTTTCCCTCTTCTTATGGCAGATACACATTTGGATTGACGGTGGCACCAATCGGAATCTGGAGACCTTTAACGGTTTTTGATGCGACTAATTCGTATGATTTGGCAGAGAAAACAGTGAAGTGAACGTGCGGTCCCGTCGAATAGCCGGTACTGCCGACGGCTCCGATCTTATCGCCCTGCTCAACCTTCTTACCTTTGCTGACAGAAATCGAGCTCATATGCCCGTAGAGAGTGATGAGTCCGTTGCCATGATTTATGGCGACCCACTTGCCATATGCATATCTGCCGAGGTTCCCGGTTCCTACGACTTGGCCGCTCGCTGAGGCGAGAATGGAAGTTCCGCTTGCCGCCGTGAAATCGATGCCGTTGTGTTTTCCTGAGGCGTAGGCTTTCTTGGAAAATTTCGTCTTACCATAGCCCTGGCTGATGCCGAATTTTTTCAAAGGGTACGCAAGAAGACCTTTCTTGAAAGCGGGAATGTCTTTAAGGTTGAGTGCGTCTATTTTTCCTGCTTCCAATTCCTCGATTTCTCCTTCTATTTCCTCGCGCTGTTTTTGCAGATCATCGACGAGCGTATCATACTTTTTGACTTCCGCCTGCGTCTTGTTGAGGAGGTAAGCCTTATTTTCTTTGGTGCTTTCAAGGTAATCGTTGCGTTCGGTCAGTTGAGCATACAGTGTGGCGGTTTCTGCTTTCTTCTCTTCAATGGCCGTGCGTTCCCCTACAAGGCTCTCGCGGAGCGTTTTGACCGAGTCCAGCATATCACTGATCTTGCCATTGACTTCTGTCGTCCATCCTTCCTTATTCAAATAGGAAAGTGTCTCACCGGCGGAAAAAATAAGGGTGGAAACATTGCCGGAGTAATCGTCGTAGTACACGCGCATCAGTTCTGAGAGAATCTGTTTTTGGCTGTTGATGAGCGCCTCTTTTTCACTGATACGCTGACCGAGACTGGCGACATCGCTTTCCAATGTATCTAATTTTTTCTTATTGAGACCGATTTCAAGTTCTAGTTTGCTGGCCTGTGCTTCGAGAGACTTGATCTGGTCGCTCAGTGTCGATCCCTGGCGCTCTTTGAGATTGATGATCTGGTTGTAGGCTTTGATTTTTGCCTTGATAGCATCCAGCTCATCCTCTTTTTTATTCAAAGCTTTTTCCTGTTCCTTAGTAAGGTCTGCAACCTGCGCGCTTGTCCAAGCCACAAAAACAACACTGCTTAACAGGAGCATAGTCACGAGAAAACCGGAGCGATAATTTTTGTATTGTTGGCGCATAGTATCTTTTATTATACCACAGCCAGAAAGTGCTTTACAAAAGGGATAGAAGAGCATTGTGAATGCGCTTGAGACTCTCATCTTTTCCCAAGACCCACGCGACATCGAAGGGTGATGGCGAGCGCTTGGCTCCGGTGAGCGCGACGCGGATCGGCCAGAGGAAGTCTCCCCTCTTGTCCCCTGCCGCTTCCATCAGGACGGCTTCCAATGCTTCTCTCTTTTCCCAATCGGCATCATCAAGACTGGCCAGAGTCGCCTCGGCCTTTGTCAGTGCGTCTCTAGTCATATCGGCAGTATTCTGTTTCCAATTGAGGAGCGCCTTGTCGTAGATACTATCTTCGGCAAAGAAAAACAGATTGTTCTCCCCCACATCAGAAAGCTTTACCAGTCGATCCTGTTCAACCGCGAGGATTTTTTTTACAAATGCCGTCTGTGCCTCTTTGCCGAGCGTCGAGTGTTGATCTTTCCAAGCGAGGAAAAAATCTTTGGCTTCCAGAAATGAGTGCGCGCGTTCGTAGAGCTCATCTGAGGTCAGACGCTTGATATATTCCGTATTCATCCAATCCAGCTTTTTCAGATCGAACACGGCGCCCGCCTTGTGGACTTGGGCTAAGTCGAAAGCCGATATCAATTCTTCCAGCGTAAAAATTTCTTGCGTCTTCCCTTGCCCCGGATGCCACCCTAAAAGCGCTACGAAATTTATGAGCGCTTCCGTGAGGTAGCCTTTCTTCAGATAATCTTCCACCGCGACATCGCCTTGACGTTTGGAAAGTTTGCTTTTATCAGCGTTGAGCAAGAGCGGAATATGGGCGAAGCGTGGCAGATCCCAACCGAACGCTTCATACAGCAGAATGTGTTTGGGCGTCGATGGCAACCACTCTTCAGCCCGGATAATATGGCTGATACCCATCAGGTGATCATCTATGACATTGGCGAGGTGATACGTAGGGAAACCATCAGACTTCATCAGTACTTGATCGTCGATATCCCGGACATTGATGGTTACTTGTCCGCGGACCATATCATCAAACATCACATCACCTCTGTCTGACACAATATTAAGACGGAGGACGGAAGGTTCGCCGGCCGCCAATCTCTTTGTCACTTCATCAGGTGCCAGCGAGAGACAATGCTTGTCGTACTTCGGCGCCTGCTTGTGTTTTGCCTGTTCTGCGCGCAGCTCCGTGAGACGCTCTGCGGTACAGAAACAATGATACGCCTTGCCACTCCCCAGCAATTCATCAGCGTATTTTTTGTATAGATTCAATCGTTCGCTCTGGATGTATGGGCCATAATCGCCCACCTCGGTAATTTCAGGATACTTCCTCGATACTCTCCCATTCGCCTGATTTTTCAAACGGGGACCTTCCTCATACTGCATTCCGAGCGCATCGAGCGTCTGTATCAGGCTTTCTGCTGATCCGGGAACAAAGCGTTTCTGATCCGTGTCTTCGATGCGCAAGATAAATACGCCATTATTTTTCTTGGCAAAAAGATAATTGTAGAGCGCGGTACGCAGACCCCCGACATGGAGGTAACCAGTCGGTGACGGAGCAAAACGGACGCGGATGTTCAATACGGCAGGCATAGGTATTGTTTCAGTTATTTTTTTATTGTAGCGGAAAGGAAGAGAAAAGGGAAAACAACGAGGGCGTTCCAGATCCGTCGCCATCTCTTGGGCTGTCGGATGAGACGCCACAGCCATTCGAGTCCGATGGCTCGGAGAAATTGTGGCGCGCGCTTTTGTTTGCCGGTGAGATAGTCAAACGAGCCGCCGACACCCATAGCTAACCGCACGGTACCCGGTTCTTTACGGAGACGAGAGAGAAATATTTCTTGAGCGGGTGCTCCAAAGTTGCACAGGGCGAGCTTGTAGCTTGTAGCTTGTAGCGTGTAGCTTTCTGAATGCTTTGGATCCATATCAGCACCACGGACAATAAGATGAGCATATTTTTTGAGGAGAGCCGATCTGATTTCTTCAAAAGAACTGAGTCCATCTTTGTTGACGGCAAGATAGACGGATAACGTTTGTTCATTTGCGAGAGACAATATTTCATCCATCAAATCAGTGCCGGGGAAACGCTCTATGTATGTTCCTCGTAAGAGTCCCGCCAAGACGATGCCGAATCCATCCGCGACACGGAGATCGGTATCGAGCAACACCGTACGGAAGTCAGTGTTTTTTTCAGCCTCTCTAAGAAACTCCGGATTGACGGTGGCTATCTGATGAAACTTTGGCTCTTTCAAAAAAGTCTTCACACGGAGTAGAATCTCTTCTCGCGTCAGCGCATCTATCGGGATACCGAGTATATCCATATCTCTTACAGTAATGGAAACGTATCAATCTGTTCGTAGCGACGCTTGCCTTCGAGTGAGAAGCTTTCGAAGACCGCGACGGTATCGACCGGTTCTATGAGAAGGAGTTTTTCTCTGAGCTTCGGCTTCTCATCAAGCTTGAGCCACTTGGATTTCTTGATCTTGGCGAGGGTCACGTGCGGACGATAGACTTTCTTTTCGGTGATGAAAGAGGCAAATTCTTTTTCGATGGCTTCTCGAAGTGAACGGAGCGCGTCACTTGGTTCTCCGGTCAACCAGATTGATTTTGGTGACTCTTCACTGTCCATCAATCGTATGCCGCTCCATACCAGTTCGAACGATTCAGTGGATCGGCAGACTTCGCCCACGCGCAGGCAGACATCAGCGACCGCTTCTTCACGGACGAATCCGAGAAAAAAAAGCGTCACGTGGAGATTGTCAGGCGCCGTAAAAATGACCGCTTCTTCGGGCCACGTTTCTCTTTCTTGGGTCAAGCGTTTGCGGAGCGCCGGCGAAAGCGGAATACCGACAAACAGTCTGCGGGTCTTGTTCATATCTCTACTATGGCAGAGATGAGCCAAAAAAGCAACCAATGCGGGTATGAAAAAGTCCCAGAGAGATCGATGATTTCTCCGGGACTTTTTTGGTTTTTCTGTGATTCAGCCCTCAACCCAGCGAGGCTTCTTGGAAAATCCTGTCGATGTTCTGGGTTTGCCGAAGCAGTTCTTGCGCCATCTTCCGTCGTCTGCGGAAATGGCGGGATGCGTTCAGACAGAAAAGCAACAATTCCACACAAGACCCGACCGCAGCTCCTATGATGAGCGCATATAAAAACGCCGGTGAAGGAAGTTTATCTATCAATAGCGGAAGTCCTGCTGTTATGCCAAGACACGTCAAGAGATGTCTCTTGGCTCCATAGAATTGGGAAAGCTTCACTGGCAGCCAGAGAGATATTTGGTCTTCCGGATATCCCCTGTTGACGCTTTCCTTGAGAGGGAGGATAGTTCCCAGTTGTTTGAAGAGTCTGTCGAACCATTCTTGGAAGTTCGGAGAACCGAGAATATCCTCTTCTCGGTTGAAGAACGATATCCTCAGGTTCGGTCTTATGATCGGCCCTACGAGTACCTGAAGACTGATGTTTCCAGCGAGCGCGTCGTCGATGGTAGGACTGTTTTCAGTCCATCTTTCCACCACTCTTAATACAGCCTGTTTCTTGTTTTCCAGATTGGTATAGTTGTTGGCTCTGGCGGTAGTACAAAGCTCTTCATAAAACGTAGTCATCGGCACTGTCCTCCTTGTAAGGTGTAAGGGTTGAAAGTCTGAATTGTTAATGTCCAATACGCACTGAGACACGGTTTACCTACAGTGATTATCAGTTCATTCCGATAATGTATCACTATAGCAGAATATATAAAAAGAATCAATATCGGTCTGGTGCCAGAGCTGGAGTTTACTCTCCAATAAATGTAAATTTGGCAGAGAGAGAGTTAATGTTTTTATTTCAGAGTATTTATATAAAAAAATGTGCCTCCCACTAAAATACATTTAGTAAGAGGCACGAGGCTTGAAGAGGAAACTGATTAGTTCAGTTTTCCGAGATATTTTTTTGGCTTTTTTACATCGCAGAAGCAGAGGAGGCAGATGCCGTCGTCGTCGATCCAGCCGATCCCGAAGTAGCCGAGGTCGAACTTGAAGACCTCGCCCGAGTGGCGGCCCACGAGCGGCACCCTGTGGTAGTCGTGGGCATCCTTCCAAAGAGCGTCTTTCTCATCGAAGGAAGCGAACCACCGATTGTCCGGCAGTTCTTGCTTTTTCTGCTCCCAGACGAGCGAGGCTCCCTGAGCGCCGACGAAAATAGCTTTCTCCGAACGGAGCTTCGCCATGCAGTCTTCGGATTTCGCTATCTCCTTGATCTCGAAGACCTTCACCTTGAACTTCCATCCTGGTTTGAGTTTCGTCGTAGCCCAGCGGAAGTTTGCGTCAGTGATTTCACTGTTGAAGTATTGGAACTCCTTGTTGTGTGACTTAGCGAACGAATCCAAGCGAGTGTAATGATCGTAACCTTCCGGCACAACGATCTCAAAGGTGTTAACCAATTTGAACCGGTCGTGCATCACTCCATTTGCGCTCATGATGTTTCCTTTCTTTTGAATGTACATTCCGGAGGTCTGCCGGTGCAGTCGCAAGTACATCTTACTTGAGAATACAATTGAAACATATTTCACATTGCTGGTCAATAACTTTCTTTTTTATCAGTAGTACTTTTCTTACAATTGCAAGAAAAGTACTATGGTGCTGGAGTTTACGGGCTAATCCAGCTAGAATAGAGCTATGAAGAGATCCGCACTCTATCGTCTGGAAATCGCTCCGCTGGTGATCTTGCCTCTGGTTCGCTCGCCGTTTTTCAGCTACCTCTCGGCTGTACCGGTGACAGCGGGCTCTTCCGTCAAGATCCCGTTTGGCAAACAAACTCTGGAAGGAGTGGTGTTTGGCTGTGCTCCCCTCCCCGGTCAGGCGCCAGGGTGGATGAAGTTTGTCGGAGCAATCATTGAGCCGGATTTCCTGACTGCCGAACAACTGCAACTGGCGGAATATATCTCTCGCGAATACTTCACCCCGCTCGGCAAAACGCTCAGGCATTTTCTTCCGCGCCGCGCCAAAGCCAGAAAAAAGAACGTTTCCTCCCCTGCTCAAAAGAGAGAGGCACTGCGTCCGACGAAGGAAGAAGCCAAAATCCTCAAAGACGTTGCCGCGCTGGAACGAGAGACGCCGGGATATATCGATACTTCTTCTCTCAATCATCCGCAGCGTCTGTTCGCGCACCTCGCCAAAAAAATAGCAGTTGAAAAACAGCAGGCATTGTTTTTGGTGCCGGAGATGACGCTGTTGCCCGAGTGGGAGGCGCTTTTTCTGCGATACATATCTCAAGAAAAAATAGTGGTGCTCTCGAGTCAGTTGGCGGATGGACCATATTTTGAGGCATGGGAAAAGATCAAGAGCGGCGAAGTGAATATCATTCTTGCGACGCGACAGGGATTGTTCGCTCCTTTCAAGAATCTGAAGTTGGTGACGCTCCTTGAAGAGCAGGACGAAAGTTACAAGCAGTGGGATATGAGTCCGCGCTATGATGGCAAGCGCGTTTCAGGAGAGCTCGCTCTGCTCCACCGGGCGAAACTGCTCCTCGCTTCGGGCACCCCGAGCATCGAGAGCCGCTACCGGCTGAAAAAACAACAGTATGTCCCTTTGGTTCCACCGCAGAAGACCGCCCCTCTCGGTCCCCTACTTACAACGGTGAACTTGCGTCTGGAACGGTATAAGAAAAATTATTCTCCGCTTTCGCAGGCGCTTACCCTCGCCATCCGGACGGCACTCAGTGAAAAAAAACAGATTCTCTTGTATATCCACCGCCAAGGAATGAATGCTTTTTCCGTGTGCGAACACTGCAAAAACATCATCCGTTGTCCTCATTCGGGGCACGCGCTGACTGTAAAGAGAGATGGGACATTCCACTGCCTGTTTTGTCCCTACAAAACCGGCTCTTTCCCCAGCTGTCCTTCCTGCGGACACTTGGGATTTCGGCATATCGGTTTCGGTACGGAACGAGTCGAGCGCGAAGTGCAGAAACTTTTCCCTTCCGCGCGCGTCATCATCGCTGATGGATCGACCATGCGGGCATCCGGAAGTGCGGAGCGTTTGTACGAACAAGTGTCCCAAGGCACCGTCGATATCCTCATCGGGACACAGATGATACTCAAGGGTCCGACCTTGCCGAAAATGGCTCTTTTTGGTATGATTGATGCGGATAGCCTGCTTGCTTTTCCTGATTTTCGCGCCGATGAAAAGCTCTCGCATATTTTGACTCGGGCGATCGGGCAGATTAGCCACAAGGCAGTCAAACAAAGTCAAAGTCAGGCTCGTCTCAGAGAGCGAGAAGAGAGCGCTTCGGGAAAAATTTTCATCCAGACATTCCATCCGGAAAGCGCTTTTTTCCAGAGAATCGCCTCGCTCGATTCGGAAGTATTTGCCGAACAATTGCTCGCTGAACGCGAAGATCTCTCTTACCCCCCATTCTCCCGGTTGATTACGCTTACCTGTCAGGGCAAGACGAAAGAGGAAGCGGATAGTAAGGCAGAAACCCTCGAGCGCTCACTTTCTCTGTTGCTTCTCGAGGGAAAAAGAAAACGCCAGTATCGTCTCAATGCTCCCCAACCGGCAAAAAAGCAAGGGATGAAAAAATTTTTCGAGAGCACTCTTGTGTTGCGTATTCCGTCAGGTCAGCCGATTCCTCTCGATATTCATTCTTTTTTACGAAAAAACACCGCTCTGTACAGTATCGACATTGATCCACTTTCATTGCTCTGAAATTATGCTGTCACTGGTGACCGGCGCCACAACCGAAGTACTGCTCAAGAAGACTGAGCGCGTGAAGGATCCCCTGACCAAGGAGATTCAGATGTTGTTGCCTGAAATGATCAAGATAATGCGGAAAGAGAACGGTGTCGGCTTGGCCGCTCCGCAGATCGGGCTTTCGCTGCGATTGGCAGTAGCGGAGGTGGAGAACGAAATATTCTATCTTATCAACCCGGAAATCACTTCGCTTTCTCAGGAAAAGATTCTTTTTGAAGAAGGATGCCTCTCTCTGCCGGGAGAGTTTTTCCCTATTCTCAGGTCCGAAGAAATCACCGTCCGGTATCAAAATGAAAAAGGCTTGCCGAAGAAAATCCGCGCCACAGGACTGCTCGCCATCGTCATCCAGCACGAAGTGGATCATCTTGAAGGCATCCTCATCGTCAACCGCCACAGAAAACAACAGCGGAAAAATACACTCTCTTCAGAAAAAAAGTATGACCGCCTTGCTTGATTTCTTCCGCTCAAAGCGGAAAGATACCGTCATCCCAGAATTGGGTTTGTCCGAAGATGTCCGAGACGAGATACGCGCTCACGGAACGCCGAAAATCCGCGTGATTTTTATGGGAACGCCGGCATTGGCAGCTACTCTTCTTTCCGGATTGGTGGAACAGAAATATAATATCATTTCCGTCATTACGAAGCCGGATCGTCCGATCGGCCGCAAACAGGAAGTGACGGAGAGCGCCGTCAAAAAGAAAGCGCTCGAATACGGACTGCCGATAGACCAGCCGGAGAAACTCGACGAGACAGCGATTGATAAGATCCGCGCCCTGAAACCGGATCTCATCATCGTGGCCGCCTACGGAAAAATCCTCCCCCAGACACTCCTTACAATACCGGGTTTCGGCTGTATCAACGTCCATACATCACTCCTGCCCAAATGGCGCGGCGCTTCCCCAGTGCAAAACGCTCTCCTTGCCGGTGAGACGGAAACCGGCGTCACCATAATGCTGATGGATAAGGGTATGGATACCGGAGATATCATCGCTCAAAAACAAATTGCTATCGGGGCCGATGAATTGAGAGAGGAGCTTCTCCTTCGTTTGACCGAAGAAGGGAAAAACCTGCTTTTGGAAACGATACCGCTGTGGGTGCGACGCAAGATCGCTTCGATACCTCAAGATCATACTCTTGCCACGCTCTGTCAGCTCATCGAACGCGAAGACGGACATATTATATGGACGGACGATGCCTCGGCAATATACAATCGGTACCGGGCGCTTGCTCCCTGGCCGGGTATCTTTGTCTTCTGGAAAAAAGACGGCGAGCTGCTCCGCCTGAAACTCCACCGCATTACGTATCAGAAACAATCACCGCAAACCGCGCATCCGATCGGGCAGGTGTTTGAAGTGGGAGAAAAAGTGGGGGTGAAAACTGGAGCAGGGATTATTTTTCTCGAAGAAGTCCAATTGGAAGGAAAAACCAGACTGCCGATCGCGGAATTTTTGCTCGGCAACAAGGAGATTATCGGCGGTTTTTTGCAGTAACAAAAAGATTTATTTATGGCACATCCTGACAATACGAGAGATCAGAGGGCTTTTGTCATCGGCGGTCTGCTCATCCTGCTGGTTGGCGGGTATTTCATCGGCAAGAATTTTTTTTTCAACAATGAACGGACGGACGACTCGTCCACTCCTCCGGCTCTCGTGGATAAAAAAGAAGGCGTGCCCCTGATGGAGCCGGCAGTGCTTCTCAAAAAAATGCAGAATGGCGATGCCTTGATGCTGGTTGATATACGCGATGAGGCATCCTTTCAAGAAGCGCATATAGCCCGCGCTCTTTCCGTGCCGATCGGCGCGCTTGGCAGTGTTGCTCCGGCGCAGGATGAAACGCTGGTGATTATTTTTTCCGAAGACGACCAGCCAGTTTTTGAAACGGCGAAAAATATAATGAGCCAGAAATCTTTCCCCTATTTTTTTCTTAAAGGCGGGTTGGAAGGATGGCAGGCGTCGAACGCTCCGCTGGTGTCAGTCGGCGATCCGAACTCTTTTGTGGATCAGTCCAAGGTGACGTTTATAACGCTGGAAGCATACCAACAGGCGGGAGGACAGAATAATCTTTCCATTACTCTGCTCGATGTCCGGAGCGAAGTTGATTTCAAGGCAAAGCACTTGAAAGGAGCACTCAACATACCGCTCAGTCAGTTGGAAAAACGTGCGGGCGAGATTCCTCCGGGTCGGCAGATTGTCGTCTATGGCAAAGATGACCTTGAAGCATTTCAAGCCGGCGTGCGCCTCTTTGATCTCGGCATCTTTTCCGCCCGCACCTTCATCGGCAATAACCTTTTCGCCCCCGAATCGGGACTGGTATTGGAACCGTAAAACTCTTGGGTCGGTATTCTTGAAGATGAATAAAAGAGGCTTATTTTAAGCCTCTTTTCCTCATTTCTAGATTCTTTCACTCTCCTCTCTTACCCGACGATAGCGAGGATGTCTTTGTAGCTGGTGATGAGGTATTCGGCGCCTTCGATCTTGATTTCTTCACCTCCGTAGCGTCGGAAAATAACCTTCTGACCGGCTTTGACCTTGATCTTGTCGCTTTCCCCTACTGCTATGACTTTGCCGAGCTGGGAGCGCTCTTGACTCGCGGTGTCTGGCAGATAGATACCGGCTGAAGTTTTTTGTTCCGGCTTTTCCGGCTGGATGAGGACATTTTCGCCGAGCGGTTTGACATTCGTTTTTGACATATCTTTATCTTTACTGATTATGGATGTATCCAGTATAAGCACTATCAGCAGTCAAGTCAACAGAGTGCTGAAGAGGATCAAACCTACTCTTAATATATGTGGGTACGTACACAAAAGATTTTTTCATCTCCGCTCTAGACTCATCAAGGCTCTCGGTTAGCGGAAAAATCAGCCCCCAATCAACGGCGGAGAAGCTCTTTTTTCCGAACCGAGAGCCTTTCTTCAAACAGGTAGAGCGAGAGCTGAAAAAATCTTTTGTGTACGTATGTGATACCAAAATTTTACCCGGATATTGCAAAATGTCTGTCAGGAAAGTTTCCCGTCGCAAGAATCTTTCTGGGAGAGTTGAAGTTTTTTCGAGCATGGTGCCGTACCGCTTTGGCGGGACGGATCGAAAAAATTTCATAAGGGAATTCATCGCTGGATGAATGACTGGCTCCCGGGAAGGTTGCTTGCGATCGAGAAACTCCTCTCAGTAAAAGGTAGGAGTATTATGATTCCTTATTCTGTCCCTTAAGGATTTCCAAAGCCTTGTCCAGCTGTGGGTCGCGCTTGTTGTCGAGATCATCACGAGTGATGGTGACTTCGACATCAGGACTGATGCCGACGGTATTGATCTGATGACCGGCCGGTGTCAGCCAGCGGGCGACGGTGATTTTTACGGAAGTATCTTTGCTGACAGAAATGAGTTCCTGCACAGAGCCTTTACCAAATGATTTCTTGCCGACGATGGTGACGTTATCGCGGTTGTCGCGAAGCGCTCCCGCTAGGATTTCTGAGGCGCTGGCGCTCCCCTCGTTGATGAGGACGACGGTCGGTATCTGAGACAGCACATCTCCTCCGCGGGCTTTCATCTCTTTGCGTTTTCCGGATCCGTCTTCTTCCATCACCACCACATTGCCTTTCGGCAACATCAGGCTGGCCATCTCGATGGACGTTTCAAGGAATCCGCCGGGATTATTACGCATATCGATGATCAGTCCAGTCGCTTTCTGATCGAGTGCCTGTCTGACGGCTGTCTTCCAGTCGCGCTCCGTATCATCGCCGAAACGGCTAACCCGGATAAAGGCGATGGTATCTTCCTTCATCTCGAAACGTACGCTTTTGACGAGGATGGTATCGCGCTTGACGGTAATATCGTGGGATTCTTCATCACCATCACGGAACAGGGTGAGTGTGACTTCTGTTCCTTTGGTTCCCCTGATCTTGCTCACCGCTTCCTCAAGAGACAAGAGAGTCGTACTTTGGTCATCTATCTTTAGAATCTTGTCACCTGCCATCAACCCGGCTTTTTCGGCGGGCATTCCTTCGAGCGGAGCGATGATCGTCAAGACTTTGTCTTTTATCCCCATTTCAGCGCCGATACCCTCAAAAACACCGGAAATCTCTTCCTGAAATTCCTTCTGTTCTTTGGGATCGAAGAATGTCGTGTAGGGATCGCCGGTCGCGGCCAGCATCCCATCGATGGCGCCATAAAAGAGCTCGTTGGCATCAAGCTTCCCCCCATCGACGTATTTGTCTTTGAGGAGTCCCCAGACTTTCCAAAACAGTGCAAAATCCACCGTCTTGTCCGGATTGTTTTTGTTGAGGATGACGGCGTCTTCTGGTGAGAGCAGGGTATCCGACTCCGCGCTGGTAGCCAGCGTATCTTTACCTCGCTCATAGCCGCTCCAAAAAGCCAGACCGATAAGAAAGAACACCAAGAAAAAAACAAAGGATTTTTTGAAGATCCTGTGTCCGCGCTCATACTGGCGGAGGGTTTCTGTCGGCGTTTGGTCTTTGGCAGATGTTGGTTCCATAGGCAGTATTATCCGTTATGTGGCAGAGATTTGCCACGGTATTTCCAAAAGTATTGCAGAGCACTTCGGATATGATACCACGTGAGCTTGTTGAAGAGAAGCGAACCGATGAATCCTCCTTTGGCGCTCCCCTTGCCGTGGTAATGATAGACGAATACTTCCGGATAATAGACGACGCGCAACCCCTGCTCCCAGAAGCGTCGGCACCAGTCGACGTCCTCCATATACATAAAAAAACGCTGGTCCATCATCCCGACACGCGCGACCGCTTCTTGTGATACGAGCATTGCCGATCCCATCAGCCAATCGACAGCGCGGGGTTCTTTCTTGTCGTAGTCTGCCATAGTGAACCAGTCGATGTGACGTTTGGCAAAAGCAAACTTTCCGAGAAAGGTCCGACGATAGACGATGGTGAGTGGCTGGTAGAAACGGAAACAGCTCGGCTGGAGCGTCCCGTTGAAGTTCATCTGTTTGGGGCTGAGTACGCCGATATCCGGATGCGCTCTCAAATATGCGAGCATTTTTGGCACCGCGTCCGGAGTGAGGATGATGTCGCTGTTGATGAGAAAGATATATTTTCCGTGCGCTTCTTCGAGCGACTTATTTACCATGGCTACGAAACCGACGTTTTTCCGGAAAGGAAAAAATCTGATCTCCGGAAATTCTTCCCGCATCAGTATCTCCGTGTCTTCTTCTGTCGCGCTGTCCGTGACGAGCACTTCGTAATCGATAGCGGTACCTTCCATATGTTCCACGATGGAATGCAGGCACAGACGGAGCAACTCCGGACTCTTATACCCATTGATGGCGATCGTCAGTTCTTTTGTTGGCATCTCTCCCGATGATTAAGGGTTGAGCGAGTTTTTGAAGAGTTCGTGGATACGGTCGTACGTATCATTGCGAGGCAGGAGAATATATCCGGCTTCCGGCGCGCTGTTTTCCGGATGATAGAGCAGTCCTTCCTCAGTCGTATCGAGGACTTTCTGCACGACCTTTGATTCGTTGCCGACTTTTTGGTACAGCTCCACGAAGCGTTTCATTTCCCACGCTTCCAGATTTGTCCGGATATTATTGCCGAGACTGTCCAGCACGTTATTGATCGTGTCGAAGCTGGTCAGTGTACCGGTTGCCAACGCTTTGTCTTTGATGGACTGGATGACCTGTTGCTGGCGCTTCGCTCGTTCAAAGTCGTTGGAGGTGACACGTGATCTGGCATAACAAAGGGCTTTGTCGCCATCGAGCATATTTTCACCGGCTGAAAGTTTGAAAGCACCCCCGCATTCGAGGTTGGGGTTATAGCAGAGCGGATAGCTTTCGGCAATATAGCGTGATCCATCTTTTCTGGTATGGTATTTGTGCTCAAACTGCGGCGGCTTGGTCGGGACGGTGAACACATACGAGTCGCAGACGTGCGGCTCGCGGAACTGCATATTTTCTTCGAATGGCTCAGTCAGCGTAACATTAATCCCGCCCAGCGCGTTGACCAGATCTTTGAAGCCCTGAAAATTGATGGTGATGGCATAGGGAATATCGAGGCCGGTTACTTCGCCGACCATTGTCCGCATATCCTCCATTCCACCCTTGTGCAGCTCGCGTTCTTCGCCCAACGCGTAGACAGCGTTTATTTTGCGATGCTCTTCACGGTTCGGCACTTTGACATACAGGTCTCTCGGTACGGAAATGATCGAAGCGCGTGTCGTATCTTGTTCGTCCTGTTTCGGATGGATGGAGAGCACCATAATCGTGTCTGCCAAGAGTCCGCCTCCTTCGACACCCTCCCCTCGCATTCCGAGCAAGAGGATGTTGATGCGCCCGTCTTTCTCGCCGGAGAGTGTTTTATCCATTCCCGGCAGCGATTTTATGAGACTGCCAAAAATATTGGCGTTGCCCTGAGAAATCTTATTCAGTATGAATCCCGTTTTCCACGCGAATACCCCGAAGACGAGTACTACAAGCACGATGAAAAAAAGAGCGATACGCAACCAGCGCTTCTTTGTCGTGTTGTTTCCTGACGACTGCTTCGAAAAGATCTTAAAATTCATAAAAAGGTTATAGTTTAGTATATATATCACGTAACAGTCGGGCGCTTTTTTCCCACGAGAAAAATCGGATGCGATCATATCCGCGCTGGATCAGGCGCTTTTTCTGTTCTGAGTCAATGAAAAGAGTATACAATTTTTCTTCGCAGTTGGCAATATTGGTTGGATCAAAATAGAGGGCACCATCGTCGGCGACCGCTCGCAGGCTGGGAATATCCGAAGCTGCAACCGCTACCCCCTGACTCATCGCTTCCAAGAGCGGAATACCGAAACCTTCGTAGAGTGAGGGAAAAACGAATATATCTGCCAGTCGTATGACAGAAGGCAGATCATCGCGATCGATGAATCCCGTAAATACTACCGCATTTTCGATATGGTGTTCGGCGATGCTCCTGTCGATGGCGGTATCGGTATGGTGAGCGTTTCGATTGCCGACCAGTACCAGCGTGAGCGGAGCGCCTGTAGCGGGAGTAGTTCGGAATCGCTCCTCTAGCTTCGCAAAAGCTCCGATTAAAAACGGGATATTTTTTCGCGGCTGAAGCGTGCCGAGAGAGAGAATGAAATGTTCCGGCAGGTGGTATTTTTCTCTCAGTCGCACGGTATCTTGCTCGGTAAAAGGAGCAACGCGGAGAAATTCCTCACCGATGGCATTGGGAACAACGGCTATTTTGTCCGCCCTGATGGAGTAGTATCTAATGATCTCATCTTTGGTGAACGATGATGGCGCGATGATACACATGGCCCGCCTGAGCGAACGGCCTATGAGGAGTGCGAGAAAAAAACGGTCCGACCAGCCGATCAGTTCCGGATAGGCACGGAATGAAACGTCGTGGATGTGTAGGGCTATCTTGGTCCGGTGCGGGATGAGGAATGGCAGGATATATTGCGTGTGGAGAACGTCTATCTGATAGAAGAAGAGATAGCGTGGAAGAGTAAAGAGATTCCATGCGAAACGATTGTTGCTCGGAAGAGAGACGATCTTTACATTGTGTTGTCCGAGGCATTCCAGACGGACGGCCAGCACCCGCAATTTTTCTGTGTCTGTTTCATCAGTCAGCAAACGGTACTGATTATACCTGTCAATCTTCAAAACTTCCTTGGTCAGATGGAAGAACACCATTTCATCCCCGGTGCGTTTCCGACCGAGCAGGCGGATATCGATGGCGATTGTTTTCCGGATATTATTCATAGGTTTCTTGATCGTTCATTGCGAGGCAGGCCAGAAAAAAGAACAGCCAGCCGAGAAACAATCCGGAATTGAAAAGATTGAATACGGTGACGCATACCCAGACAGCAGTGAGCACAAGTGCCAAAGATGAATGTTTTTTGATGGCGATCGAGAAATGTTTCCATCCCAGTCCGAGCCAGAATATGACGAACGCGATGAATCCGATCATTCCAGTACCGAGCCATATTTCCAAAAAGATATTGCTGGCATTCAATCCTGCTCCCCGCCCGTCTGTCCCGAGGGAGTCTGAAATCACTCCGAAACCGATGCCGCTCCACCAGTGTTCTCTGAGGATACTGATGGTTTTCCCGTAAATATCCTGACGGATGCTGACATTGGGATCGGTACGAAATATTTCCGTGATGTAGGCTCCGTTTGCCTGTTGCTCCGCCCGTTCTTCCAAACGGATATGCTCGCAATCGTAGGGGGCGAGCTCCGTGAGATGCTCTATTCTTTCGGGCAGAGCGATCTCTTGTCGGCAGGCGATAGTTATTTTTTGTTCTCCCGAGGTCAAGCTTTTGCCTCGGTCAAAGAGGTCGAATGGCGTCAAACCGGTGACAGCAATCAAGAGGAGCGCCGTCAAAAAAGGAATAGCAATAAACAGTTTCAAAAGGAGCGCTCTTGTGAGAACATATCTGTTCCAGAAACGAAATGCATCAAATAAGCCTCTCTGCCAGGCAAATATTCCGAGAGCAAGGATTATGCCCACGAAGGCTGCCAGCCAGGCGCTGCGGCTGACAGTGATGATCAGCGCCAAAAAACCAACAAACAAAAGGAGCGAAAAAAGAATACGGGCCTTGCGAAGTGAAATATACTTGGCAACCAAGGAAGGCGATACGGTAAGTGCCGTCAGCGTCGCGACCAGCACCGCGAGATACCCGCCCAGCCAATCCGCTTCCGTAAACGTCGCGTTGGGACGCCCCGCCATCACTTCCAGACTCTCTTTTCCGGAAAGAAACAGGATATTCTGGATGATCGCATAACAGGCAACGACGAGGAGAGAAGAAAAGATGAATGGCAGCAGCATCCGTACGTCATCGAGAGAGCGCACAAAGATACGACAGACAAAATAGAGCAAGAGGAATGAAAGGAGAATGACGCTTTGTTTCATCGCTCCTTGACCAGTGCTGATCAGCGCGGAAACGAAGGCGCTTATCGTAAAAATCAGGAGGAGTATATCCCAGACATTCGGCACGAACTTTTCCAGCGGAAAACGTTTGAAGAGCAGGCGTACCAAAAGTGCCAAAGCCACGAGTACCACGAGCCACTGGTACGGGCGGAGATGGAGCCCGAAACTTTCCGGCGCGATATTGATATTTTCGTACGGCAACATCCCGACAAAGAGCAGGAACGCCCAGCCCGGACGATAAAGCGCCAGTAAAAAGCCCACAAAAGAGAAAAAAAGAAAGTCGATGGGATCGATTGTCAGTGCTCCCATATAAGAGAGTACGATCAAAACAGACCCGATCAACATATTGAGAAACACCAGGCATATTTTATTGGCACTCCATCCGAAAGAGAGTGCCGGCACTACATTTTTGAAATCGATAGGTATTTTCATTGTCGTGACTCTTGTATGATTGTCAAGATATTTCGTACGAAAGGTTCCCAGTTGAAAAGCCGCGCCTGCTCCCTACTTTTGGCACTGAGGGTGGCGCGGAGCGTCTCATCGGTGAGCAAGCGCGTCATCTGTCGCGCCACATCTTTGATGCTCTCTGGATCGGCATAGATAACCGCATCTCCACCGACCTCCGGCAGCGAGGAGACGGCGGAAGTCAGCGTAGGTACTCCCAGAGAAAGCGCTTCGAGGACTGGTAATCCAAAACCTTCGTAGAGCGATGGGTAAACGAAAAACGACGCTCCCTGATACAGGGCGGGCATATCCTCGTCCGCCACAAAACCAAGAAGTCTCACCTTTCCTTCCAGCTGTAACTCCTGTATCAGTCCCGTGACATCCGTCGCCAACTTGTTGGTTTTATTGAAAATTTTTCCAGTAATTACCAACAGTGGAACAGTAATATTTGAATCCTTTTTATCTTGCATCATGTATCCTGTATCCTGTATCCTGTCGCAAAGCGACTTATACGCCCGCAAAAGCGTTTCCGTATTTTTGCGTATCTCTAGTCCCCCGCCATGGTAGATATATCCTTCCGAGAGACCATATTTTTGCAATATCGTTGCCAGTGTTTCTTGGGAAATTCTTTGCTGGAAGCGCGGTGCCACGGACGGAGAGGTTACAGATATTTTGCTTTCCGGAATATGAAGCTCGCGAACGAGGTCATTTTTTGTCTGCTGTGATACTGCTGCAATATGATCAGCTTGAGTGATCCCCTGTTCCACCATTTTCCAGTGCCACGCCTGGCGCAGGTTGCCACGGTAGCTGGGAAATAACCTCGGGATGATGTCGTGCACGACCATCGTGTGATGTACTGATGATCTCTGATGATTGATAAGTGACGCAGGAAATACCGTCGATGACTGGTACAGGCTGATGAAGGCGTCGCAGCCGTCTTTCATTGCCTCGCGCGCCACCTGTCGTTCCCAGAGCCACTTACGTATCACATCGTCCCGTTTCCAAAACGGTAAGAAATTCTTGAAATGAAAGTTTCTTGGATAATCCTGTGCTAAAAATTCTGATTCAGTATAAATAAAAAATTCGGTCGATTCATCGTTTGAAAATTGAAAATTGAAAATTGAAAATTCTTTTAACTTTTCCAAAAAGTTAAAAGTCACCTGACCGATCCCCGTGCCAGGCTTGCGCAAAAATGAAGCATTGATTCCGATACGCATATAGAAGTATTGTACCAAAAAATCGGCTGTGGCACTATTCTTTTTTCTTTCCGTAAGAATTTTTTCAGGTCAATGAACAACTGATTATGCTCCTTTCACTTGACACTGCGGTTTTAGTGTACGGAAACGTCAACAAAAAAAATACCTCTGAAACCGTGTTGCGGCGACAGAGGCTGGCAGGAAGAATTGCCAATCGAGTATTCAGGAGATGGTATCGAAATAATGACTCTCATATGGGACGGCCAGTATCGTCTCAGCCAGTTGAGTGGTGTTTGGAGAAACAGCCACAGTGGTAATATTCCACTGAGAATACTCTTGGCACCATTTTATTTTGACACGGAGCACGTTCTTCGTACCTTTTTTGCCATCCGCTCCGAGATGTTCCGTGTAAAAATTGTTTATCTCATACTTACGGAGAAAGCCACACGTTCCCTCAAGAGTCGCTTTGAGGAAAAATATGATGTCTTCATACTGACCGAGAGGATATCCTTGTACTCTGCGTTCCTTCTGCAGATTTTTGTAGGCCGTGTTTCTTTTGATGATGCACTGGGCGTAACTCCTCTTCGCCGATCCCTTTTTTGCTTTAATGCTGTTGAGCATTATCTGTAGAGCGAAAACAGAATCAACGGAGAGAGAAGAATGAAACGTGGAAGAATGGAGAAAAGCATAGGCGTCCTGAGGAGAAAATTCTTGATTGATAGTTATCTCACATACAGGCTTGAGTAATCTTGTTTCCTGCATCATAGCACTCACTCCTCTATTGTTAAGTGAACATTTTGGAATACCTTTTTCTCTTTCCAAGCACGTGCTTGGAAAGATGAATAATATCCTCTCCCCTCTTTCTTGTCAAGGATGAGGAGTACGAAAAAGAGCCGTATTGATTGCCAATATGAAGTATTTCACCTATAATGAAAAGAAGTGTATCCTTCATTTCGTTCCAGTGAATACTTCCTATGAAGAACAGTGAAAAAACCGTAGCGGTGATCGGGTTAGGTTATGTCGGTCTCCCTCTTGCCGTACGCGCCAAGGAACGGGGTTATCGGGTCATCGGGTTTGATACGAATGATGAAAAAATCGCCCTTATCAACGATGGCAAAAGCCCCATTTTTGAGGAATTTTTGGATGAGCGTATCGAGAAATATCATCCTGAAGCGACCAGTGATCCTCAAAAAATTCAAGAAGCGGACATTGTTTTGATCTGTGTCCCGACGCCCGTGGACGCGCTCCATAATCCTGATTATGGACCAGTGGAATCCGCAACACGCATCGTTGCTCAAAACCTTAAGAAAGGAGCTTTGGTAGTGCTGGAGTCAACGGTCAATCCCGGTGTCAGCGAAGAGATCGTCGCGCCTATTTTTGAGCAAGCCGGTCAGGTACTTGGCAGTGATGTTTATCTCGCACATTGTCCGGAGCGCATCAATCCAGGCGATAAAAAATGGAACGTTACCAATATCCCCCGAGTTATCGGTGCTCTCGATGCGACCGGATTGGCTATCGGTTTGGAGTTCTATCAGAGTATAGTTGACGCGCCCATTCGTCCGATGAAGGCTATTCGTGAGGCGGAAGCAGTAAAAATTTTGGAAAACTCCTTCCGGAACGTCAATATCGCTTTTGTGAATGAATTGGCACGCTCATTTGCAGAATTGGGGATTGATATCAAGGATGTGATTGAGGGAGCAGCTACCAAGCCCTTTGCCTTTATGGCGCATTATCCTTCTTGCGGAATTGGAGGTCATTGCATCCCCGTCGACCCATATTATTTGGTGGAATATGCTAAAAAAACCTCTGGATTTGATCATAAATTTCTCAGTCTGGCACTTGAAATCAATCGCAATATGCCAGCGTATACGGTTGACTTGCTCCAAGATGCTCTCAATGAAGTGAAGCTTCCGATGAACGGCACGCGAGTGGGTGTGCTCGGCCTCGCTTACAAAGCGAATATTGACGATATGCGCGAATCCCCTGCCTTGGATGTTATCAAGCATCTGAATGAGCATCATTGTGTCGTTGAGACATTTGATCCGTATGTCTTGAAGGATTCTACGCAAAAAACGCTGGATGGGATTCTCGGTGCTTGTGACGCGCTCATTCTTACGGCCAATCACACGGCATTCGTAGATATGCTGACGCCAGAACTTCTTAACAAGCATGGCATCAGAGTCATTGTCGACGGAAAAAATTGTTTGGACAAGGCGTTATTCAAGGAGGCGAGTATTGTTTACAAAGGCATCGGCCGATAAGCAAAGATATGTTTTCACTCATCAAGCTCATCATCTGGCTGGCTGGCGTGGCGGTGCTCGCCTATTTTATCCTGCCCTATTTCGGGTATGCCATCAATCTGAATTATTGGAACGAACGCAAAGATGCCTGTCAGGAGAATCTCAATCAATGTCGAAAGGACATCATCAAAGGCGGTCTTGATGGCGCCAAGGAAAACTGCGACTTCCAGTGCGTGGATCCCAAACTCTTTATTAAAAAACAATAATAAAAAAACACTATGAAGGAAAAACTCACGCTCCACTATCTCGCAAAAAATATGACCATCATCATCGGTCTCGTGCTTATCTGGAGAGGCATCTGGCATATACTGGATGGGGTAGATATGTACCTCCTGTATGGCAACAAAATGATTACCGCTTTTGGAGGTATCGCGCTCGGTTTACTGATGCTCTATCTTCCCGATAAAGACCTGAAAGAAATTCAAAAACTGTAATTGTATATTTATGAGACTGATTATCAACATCCCCGCTTTCAATGAAGAGGCGGTTATCGGAAAGACCATCACAAATATGCCCCGTCATTACAGCGGTATCGATGAAGTGTTGATACAGGTGGTTGACGACGGTTCGACGGATCGGACCGCGGCGGTTGCCAAAGAAGCCGGTGCCGATTTTGTTTTGAAACACTACATCAATCGCAAGCTCGGCGTGATGTTTGCTACGGCGAGCGAAAACGCACTGAAAGAAGGGGCGGATATTATGGTCAATATCGATGCCGACGGGCAATTTGATTCCGGAGAAATTCAGAAGCTCATCGATCCGATTCTCCAGAATCAGGCGGATATGGTCGTTGGTGACCGGTTTTCTCAATCGTCTGCTCAGAATATTCCGTGGATCAAGGATTTTTTCAACCGTCTTGGGGCTTCACTCGTCGGCTCGTTTCTCAATGTAAAAACAGATGACCTGACCTGCGGTTTTCGCGCTCACAGCCGAGAAACACTTCTGCGTCTGAACAACCCGACGGGCTTTACGTACACGCAGGAAACGATTATTGATGCCGTCGGCAAAAATCTGCGCATCCTCTGGGTGCCGGTGCAGGTCACCTATTTTGCCGATCGCAAGTCGAAGATCGTCAAAAGCGTCTACAGCTTCGTCAATAACAGCGCGCGCATCATTCTCAAAGCCGTGCGCGATGTCAGGCCGATGAAATTTTTCGGCGTACCGGCATTCATTCTCATCGTATTGGCATTCATCGGATTCACCCTTTTTCTCATACAGTATTTTGCCAGCGGACTCAAAGTCACTCCGTATCTGAATTACCTTCTCATTTCCAGTATTATGTTCATTATTGGTATTCAGCTCCTTATCTTCGCCTTCATCGCTGATATGATCAAATCGAGCCGGATGCTGACCGAAGACCTGATGTATCAGCTCAAGAAGGAACGCTACCGGAAATGACACAGCAGTATCACCCTGAGCTTGTCGAAGGGTCTTACTTTATAAGACTTGTAACCTCATGAAGATTCTTTTCATTTCGCGCGCGTATCCGCCGGTGACCGGTGGTATCGAGAATCAGAATTATGAGCTTTCGGTATGGCTCAAGCGCTTTGCCATCACCGATACGCTTGCCAATCGGTATGGCAAGAAAGCATTGCCTTTTTTTCTGCCGTATGTCACGCTTCGAACACTGTTTATTGCTCACCGTTATGACGTCATACTTTTGGGCGATGGTGTCCTGGCGATTGTCGGATATATCATCAAAATTCTGTATCCGAAGAAGCCGGTTGTAGCGATCTTGCACGGTCTGGATATTCTCTATGAAAATACTCTGTACCAATCTCTCTGGGTGAAGCACCTTATTCCGGCGTTGGATGGCTTGATTACGGTAAGCGGTGAAACCCGAGCAACCGCTCTTGAAAAAAATATTCCGCAAGAAAAAATAGTGGTGATCAATAATGGCGTCGATACGGAAGCCCTAGAAGGCAGCTACGCGCGGAATGATTTGGCGACAGTGCTCGGCGTCGATATCACGGACAAACAAGTACTGCTGACCGCCGGTCGTCTCGCCAAACGCAAGGGGGCGGCGTGGTTTATCCGGGAAGTGCTTCCGAATCTTCCGAAAAACGTTTTGTATGTATTGGCCGGCAGCGGACCGGAAGAAGAGAACATCAAGCAAGTGATACAAGAGACAAAAACGCAGGATCAGGTGAGGCTGCTCGGTCGCGTGACGGATACCACTCGCAATCTTCTTTTGAATACCGCGGACATCTTCATTCAGCCGAACATCCGTGTTCCCGGTGATATGGAGGGTTTCGGCATCGCGGTTATCGAGGCGACTGCCTGCGGACGTCCCGTGGTCGCCTCTGATCTGGAAGGACTCTCTGATGCTATCTGTCATAATGAGAATGGGATTCTTGTCGAGCCAGAGAATGCGGAAGCCTTCCAGAAAGCCATCTTGTTGCTTATCGAAAACGAGAGCGGACGCCGAGCTCTCGGAGAACGTGCGCGTCAGTATACCAGAACGACCTATCATTGGAATATTGTCGCGCGTCTCTACGTCGAAGCATTGAATATTTTTATGAAACAAGTAGCCTGAACGTATGGAAGCATTAAAAGAGACGGTATTATTCTCCATCGCTGTCGGAATCTTTCTCTTTGTGCCGGGATGGGTTATTCTTTCTCTTTTTTTCAACAAACGCAATCAGCTTCTTCCTTTTGAAACCCTCATTTTCTCTTTTGGTATCAGCGTCGGACTGATTGATTTTTTGATGATCCTGCTCGGCAAGATGCACATTTTGCTTTCCTCTACCGCTCTCATCACAAGTATCATTGCCACGCTCATATTGCTCGCGATGGCCGCCAAGATATCCGCTTCACTTAGAGGTTCAACCTCTAAGTATGAGGAAAGACAAGCGTACTCCTTTTCTCGACAGCAAAAAATGCTCTTTATTGTTCTTATCGCTCTGACCATATTCATCAAAAGTATTTTTCTCGCGTATGCGGTGCTTCCGACGGCGACCGATCTCGGTCATCATATGTACTGGTCCAAGTTTATCGCGGTTACCGGTACGCTCCCCTTGTATGGCAAACAGGAGATCATCACTGGCAGTAATGGCGCCTATACGCTGACCACTCCAGAGCCTATCGCGGACTTCATCATCGGTGAGCACCTGCCCTTTGCCGCTCTCAGTATTGTCACAAAACTGGATTTTTTCTCCGCCTTTCCGGTCAACCTGCTTTTATTGGTTAATCTGCTCAGTCTGCTCGCACTCGCCGCACTCGCTCTCAGGCTGACTGCAGACATATATCATCCCCTTTTCTCAAAAAAGATATTTACGCCGCAGAATGTCGGACTCGCCGCACTCTTTTTTTTCGGACCGCTTTACAGTCTGGCTTCTCCTCAGGCCAAATTCATCTCCGGCGGCGTTGTCGGCAACACGTTCGGAAATTTTTTCATTCCGCTGATTATTCTCGCCTATTACCGCGCTTTCAAGGAAAAAAGCTCCAGCTTTTTGGCACTCGGTTTTTTCTTGACATTCACTCTCGCCTACACACATCATCTGAGTACGCTGGTACTGCTTTTCATACTCATAACTTCCGCGGGTATAGCCCTCCTGTTTCATTGTGAAACACTCGGCACGACGCTCCGCGGATGGTTGAAGCTTATACTCACTCCAGCCCCGATCATCGTCGTGCTCTTCGCCTGTATATTCTTTTTCCTTATCGCGATGCCGACATATATAGAAACCAATGCCGTCGGCACGGCGCTTGGTACGCCGACCAAAAACACGCGCACCGGACTTTCTTTTCTACAGGTAACATTCTCTTCCGGTGAAGCGCGCGTTGCTCTCGGACTCGCCGGCATCGCTCTTCTTCTTGCTTTTGCCACACGTACGCGTTACGGAGGAGCATTCCTCCTCGGCTGGAGCATTATTCTTCTCTTGATGACACTCGAACCGCAGTGGCTCCTGATCGATATTCCTTCCAACCGTATCGGTTCGTATCTCTCCTTTCCACTCGGTATGCTCTCTGCCATCGCTGCTGTCGCTTTTTTTGCCACGTTTCGGAGCGGCATAGCGACCTTTCGGATCCCATACTTCTTATTCCTTATCGCGAGTGGCTCGCTTTTCGTATTCTCAGCGGGTAGCGGATCATTTGATAATAGTCAGGCGTTGCTCCCGAAAAGCAAAGCCTTTGATACGGTGCAAACCTTTGCGGCATCACAGTACCTCGCTGAAAAAATCACCGCGGGAGACATTATTCTCAAGGATCACAACTACATCGTCGCTGATTCTTGGATGAAGCTTTTTTTTCTCCGTGATTATGCCTATCCTCTCTCACGCGGCTTCTTCAAACGCTATGAGGATAATCCTTCACGGGAACAATGTACGCTCCTCTCGATTTCCGTTCCCAACACCCCTTCCGGAGAAAAATGCTATACTGATCTTGGTATCAATTACGTCGCCGTCAATCCTCATTTCGATGCCGTACAATTCGAGAAATCAGGAAAATTCTCACGGGTGTATACATCAGACAGCATTCATATATACAAGCGTAAGCAATAGGCTTTTTCATATATATGTCACAGAGATTCCTCATTCTTACTTTCATCACATTGTTTGTCGCCAGTGCCCTCTTCCTGTTTTGGCAGAATGAGCGCGAGCTCGATCCTGAACAAGGTAAGAATTGGTGGACGCTGTCGTTCGCTCTGCCGAGCAATCAGGAAAGTCTTGATTTTACCGTCGAAAATCACAGCGATAACACGAAATTCCGATACAGCATCATCGCCGACGATGAAACGTTTGCTGAGGCGACATTTGAGGTACCGCGCGGTGGAAAAATAACGATCACTCCCTCTGTTCTGATACAGCCTGATACCCGCACCCGTGTCATCGTCACGGCTATGGATCAGAAGAAAGAAATCTACAGATGAAAAAGCTCAAAACCAAAAACACAAAAGACCAAACAAACCCCAAAGCACAGAATGCAAAATAACTCTCCGTTTGTGTTTTGAAAATTATGTTTTAATACTTGCGCAGTATGTCTAAAAAAGTTTTATTAGCTACCCGCCCCCTCGTGCCTCCGTGGGATGAAGCCTCCAAGAACTTCGCGTATTTTCTTGGCAAACAGGTCCGTGGTCACGCGCTCACTCTCCTCACGACACGAGAACTTCTCCAAGGATTGCCGGAGACTGTCCGTCAAGAAAACATTTTTTCCAGCGGTCACTTCACGCTAAAAACGAAAAGCGAACTTTTTTCCTACCTCCGGAAAGTACGCGAGGATTTTGATATCACCCATTACCTTTTCACGCCGACCAGACAAAACATTATCCTCATCAAACATTTGGCGAAACCGACTCATGGCAAGACTCTCCAGACGATTGCTACGCTCCGTGATGACCTCTACTCGCCAAAAACATTGAGGACCATGCTTTTTGCCGATCATCTTGTTACTTATACCGATATTGCCAAGCAAAAGCTTCTCGCTTTGGGGTTTGAAAACGTCACGCTCATCTATCCCGGTATCGATCTTACTCTTTACCAGCCTCGAAAAAAAAGTGAAATAGTGTTAAAAACTTACGGACTGACACCCGATGATTTTTTTGTTATCTATCCAGGTGAATACACTCGCCTTGGAGCTACGGATATGCTTGCCAAAACCTTTCTTCAATACTTTACAGAACATCCGGATTCTCATACACGATTTCTTTTTGCGTGTCGGATCAAAAACGAAGCTGACCGAGCGAAGCGTGAAGAGCTCAAGAAAAATATACAGCAGGCAGGCTTGGAAAAAAAAATTCTTTTTGAAGAAAACCCCGCAACCACAAATATGGCCGCGCTGTACAATACGGCCGATGCCGTCGTTTTTCCCGTTGAGAATCTGCGAGGGAAGTTTGACGTGCCGCTGGTCATTATCGAGGCATATGCCTGTGGCACGCCGGTTATTCTTTCTGATCTTCCGCAGTTCCGAGAATTTGCAAACGACGATATTTGTGTTACCATTCCCAAGGATTCTGGAGCAAAACTCATCGAAAAAGTGGCTTATCTAAGGGATAATAAAGAAGAACGCCTCCGTTTGGGAGAAAACGCCCGGCGTTTCACGGAGGAGAATTTCGACCTGAAAAACACCGCCAAGCAATACGAGGAAATCTACGATTCACTCTAAACGATAAATCTTGGAAAGTTTTTCTTTTTTTTTCTTTCCATTTATATTCTATGTCAGAAAACAATATCGTCAGACTCTCTTTGCATAAAAGCGAATGGAAGACGGAGAAGATGAAAGTGCCGGTGGTTTTTCATATCCAAGACGCGCTGATGCCGGGACAGGCGACAATGGACCAACTTGAAAGTGTGGCTGGTAATGATGTCCTCTTTCATCATATTGCCGGAATGGCAGATGTTCATTCCAAGCCCGGTCGGAAGAATGCCACCGGAACGACCGTCGTATCGGAAAAGTATATTTTGCCTCAACTCAATGATTCTGACCCGGCCTGCGGTATGCGGCTGGTTCGTCTCGACCTCGATGACACCAATGTTACGCCTGAAGAAATTCACCGTATCTTCGAGTCTGCCACCAAAACCGTCCCGACCAAAAAATATGTCGGTACCGTCCTACCTTTTACCGTGATACTGGATATCTGCCGTCTTGGTATCCGACCGCTGATTGACTATCTTGGTATCAAGACGAAAAACGAAGCGGAGAACAGCATCGAGAGGGGTAATTTTTTTTCCGTTTCTCCAAGTCGTCGTGGTATTTTGAGGTACATTCCCCCGCTTTTTCTCTTTATCGCTCAGTTCCGGGCGGGTATCATCGGCGCGGCCGGCAATCATTTCCTTGATCTGATGAAAGTCAGCGACGTCATCGATGATGAGACGGCACGGAAATTCAATCTACGGAAAGGGCAATATCTCCTGATGGTGCATTGTGGCTCCGGCATCCTTGGACAGTACACGATGTATATGTTTACCGCCAAAAAACGTGAGCATGTCTCCACTGCCGTGCTGATGAATCTCGGGCGTCTCCTCTGGATCACCCCGTATCGAAAAACCATACAGGCAATTGCCAAGAAAATCAGGGCCTCCGACTTCGGGAAAAAAGAGCCTCTCATCGCTTTTGATGGTCAGGGTAAAGACGGTACGCTCTATATGGCGGCGCGCAACGCTTGCTCCAACTTCGCGCACGCCAACCGAGCGACTATCACGCATAACTTTGTCCGGACTGCTGAAACAGTGTTGGGACGCACGGTAGAGGCCGATCTGCTCTACGATATGCCCCACATTCTCGTGTCCGAAGAAGAGCACTACGGTAAAAATGTCTGGGTGCACAGAAACGGTACGAGCCGCGCGTATGGCCCGGCGCGAATGGCTGATCATCCGCTCTTTCGCGAAACAGGAGAACCGGCATTCATCCCGACTTCGATGAGTACCGAGGCGTATCTGTGTGTCGGTCAAGACGGCAATGAATCCAGTTTTTATTCATGCAACCATGGCGCGGGCAAATCAGACAAAAAAACAGACACGATTATCCCGGCTAACAAGGCCGAACTAGATCAAAAGCTCGCATCTCGCGGGGTGAGACTCTACAATGGACGCTCCTCCAAAGTCATCGAGCAGGATTCTTCCCGCTACAAGCGAGCAGAAGATGTCATCGAAAGCGTCACAAAAAACAACATCGTCAAACCGGTGGTCAAGATGCAACCGATAGCGGTCATTATGTACTAAGCGGACTGCTTATGAAATTCATCACATTTTCCGGTGTCGACGGTTCTGGCAAATCGACCCAACTCGCGCTCCTCAAGGCAAAATTGGAAAAAGAAGGAAAGAAAGTGGCCTATTTTCACGCGGTTGAGTTTTCTCTGGCGAATCGTTTGGCGAGGCTGTTCACAGGACAGAAAACTTTTACTGCAGGAAAAGAGCAGGCAGTGACTCAGGCTTCTTTCCTTTCTCTCATTCTTCGAGAAAAGTTTCTGTTTCTCGATATGGTGCGCTTCTGTTTCCTTAGGAACAGCCTTCGCAAGCGGGAGTATGATTACCTGCTCTCTGATCGTTCTTTTTTTGACTCGATTATCAACCTCGCCTATCTATCCCGGCAGCAAGCCCGTTTTCTTCATAGCGCGGCACAGTGGGGCATCAAGCTTCTTTCTGCGTATACTCCCAAAGCCGATGTCAGATTCTATTTCGATATCACTCCGGAAACGATTATGACCCGAGAGTCTGCCCCGGAACAGGGCATCGAGTATCTGCGCGCCAAAACCGCCCTCTTCAAACAAAACGTTACTGACTGGAATCTCATTGTTATCAATGCCGATCAAGACAAAGAAAGTATTTTTCAGGATATTCTCGCAAAAATATGAAAAAATTCTCCCAAGCAGTCGTGTGGCTCACGGTTTCTGAAATTATTTTCAATCTTGCCGGCTACATCATCCACGCATCGGTTGGACGTATTCTCGGCCCAGCTGATTATGGACGCTTCAGTCTGGTGGTGACACTGACGACGATGATTATCATCCTCATCGGCAACGGCATCCCGACGGCGATGTCCAAATATTTGAGCGAGATATTTGAAAGTTCCCCAGAGCGGATTCTCGGCATCAAGCACAAAGCTATCAAACTACAGGTTTTCCTGATGCTCGGCGTGACCGCGCTTTTCTTTTTTTCTTCCCCACTCATCGCTTGGGCTCTCTCCGATGCGACGCTAACCCCTCTGTTCCAGCTCTCGTCCCTCATCATTCCGGCATTCGCGGCGGCTTCTTTTTATTTCTATTATTTCACCGGACTCCATTTTTTCAGACTGCAGGCGATACTCAAAACAATTCGCGCGCTCGGACGTGTTTTATTTATTGTCAGTTTCGCGTACTTTTTCGGCATCAAAGGCGCACTCTCTGGATACATCGCCGCTCCACTTCTCGTTTTTCTGATCGCACTGTGCGCCGATATCTTCATTACGCACCGCTATTTTCCCGCTACCAAGCAATCAGATACCGCGCCCATCGCATTCTCAGGCAAAACGATCCTGCTCTATGCCGGACCGCTTACCCTTTTTCTTGTTTTCTATGAATTGATTCTGACGCTCGATCTTTATTTCGTCAAAGCTCTTCTCAAGGACGATTACCTGACTGGTATTTACAGCGCCGCCATTACTGTCGGGCGTATTCCATACTATCTCTTCTACGCCTTGACGATCGTTCTCTTGCCGGCTATTTCCAAAACTACTGCCGAGCGCAATACCCAAGAAACGGAAACATTGGTCAATACAGCTCTCCGTCTTATGGTGCTCCTTCTCTTTCCGATGGTGACCCTGCTCATCATATACGCGCCGCAAGTCCTGCATCTTTTTTATGGAACAGTCTACGGTGAAGCCGCCTACCCGATGAGTATTTTTGCGCTTGGTGTCGGGTTTCTCACGGTTTTTTATGTTCTCAGTTTTGCCCTCAATGGAGCTGGATTGGTGAAAATACCGATGTATTTGGCATGTTTCGGTTTTTTTGGGATGATACTGCTCAACTTTCTTCTTATTCCGGCCTTGGCGCTCTCTGGTGCAGCACTGGCTACCACTCTCATTTCTTTCCTGCTGATGCAGAGCGTTCTCTTCTACACGAGCCGCCATTTCAATGTCCGTCTCTCCGTGAAAACGATTATGCTTTCGTTGCTTTCTACCTTCCTCATAACCCTGCTGGCATACATTCTCCCCCAAGGCGCCTACAGCTTCCTCGCTTCCGGAGCGCTACTCTTTTTCCTCTACTTCGCTTTCCTCAAGCTCTTTGGTGAATTGCAACCAGCCGACACCGCCCCACTCATAAAACTTTTCAAAAAAGCTTAGGAAAAATACCTTTTTACAGTGTTGCACTTACTTGTTGAACCTAGGTTACGAGTGATTGACAAAACTTATTATATATTCTATATATATAAACATTCAGGACAATGGTGTTCTGAAGAGTATCTTACCAATCAGCACATAACAAGAGGTGGAAAAATGCCTATTCTTTCCGTATCAATCGCCGTCATCATACTCTTGGTGGTCGGCATCGCTATCGCGTTTCGTACGGTAGTGGATACCAACAAGGTCCATATCGTGCAATCACGAAAGAAGACCATATCGTATGGTACCGGTCAGTCAGCCGGCAACGTCTACTATAGCTGGCCAAGCTGGATTCCGATTATCGGGCTGTCCTATATCGAGTTGCCCGTGAGTAACTTCAATCTGTCGCTTAACGGTTACCATGCCTACGATAAAGAGCGGGTGCCATTTGAAATCGATGTCACGGCATTTTTCCGTATCAAGGATACGACGCTCGCCGCACAACGGGTGTCCTCTTTTGACGACTTGGGGAAACAGTTAATGCTGATTACTCAAGGCGCGGTTCGCAAGGTCTTGGCGTCGAACGATATTAACGAAATCATGATTGATCGTTCAACTTTCGGCAAACAGTTCACTGAAGAGGTAACGGAACAGCTTGGATTTTGGGGTGTCGAGCCGGTAAAAAATATGGAACTTATGGATATCCGTGATACGGATACCAGTCAAGTTATCCATAATATCATGGCAAAAAAATCTTCACACATTGCCATGGAAAGCCGGGTCGAGGTTGCCAACAATATGCAGGCCGCGGAGACTGCTGAAGTTGCGGCTCGGCGGGCTGTTGATATCAGTGTTCAGGAGGCGGCGCAAGCTGTCGGAGAAAAAACAGCTGAAAAAGACAAGGTAGTCGGTGTGGCTAATCAACAAGCTCGACAGGAAATCGCTACCGCTGAAGCGGTGACGAAAGACAAGGAAATGGACGTTATCAAGGTTGGCCAAGTCAGACAGGCTGAAATAGCAAAAGAGGCCGCTCTTGTTTTAGCTGATCAAGATAAGCAAGTTGTTATTCTTAAGGCTGAAGGACAACTACAGTCAACGACTCTTCATGCCCAAGGTGTGCAAATTGAAGGCAGTGCCAAGGCGGCGGCAGAAAAAGCCATGTTGATGGCTCCCGTTGATGCACAGATTGCACTGGCCGAAAAAATTGCCACTCTGCCGGAGTACCAATCTTATCTTGTTGCTCTTGAGGCATTCAAGGCATATACGGTGGTCGGTACAGAACAAGCGAAGGCTCTTGTAAATGCTGACGTCAAAGTGATTGCCAATACAGGGAATGCTCTCGATGGCGTCGGTAGCGCCATGCAGCTGTTCACTCCAAAAGGAGGGCTAGCTATAGGTGGAATGCTTGAGGCATTCAACAACACTCCTGAAGGTGGGGCGCTACTGAAGGCACTTCAGGACCGACTCAGTGCTAAAGATAAAGTTCATCCGGCACCTGAGACGGCGGTTACGACAACAAGCGAGGATAGTGAAAGCGAATCCTGAGCGCATGTAGTTACCGGTATCTGCAAAAACAAACATCCGAGGGTTACCAGTGCTACGGTACTGGTAACCCTTCTTTTTTATTCTCACCAAAAAACTTATTTTATTGACAATTTAGCGTCCCCACGTAAAGACATCAATAGCACCGCGCACCTGATCGTTGCTGACGCGGGTCAGGTTTTTGTTCAAGAATTCCTTCACGCCTTTGCCGACATAGTCATAGTCATTGTCGGACAAAATAACCCATCCCGTCTGATGCTCCTGCATCAACCTCTCTAGATCTTCTTGTGAAAGCCGAGTCCGGGATATTTCATCCCCAAGATCGTACACCGGCACGTTGGCACCGCTAAAGTAGTAATTGCGTCCGTTGCGGGTCACGAGGACATCAGTATCGAGATGCTGCTTTTTGAAGTAGGTAAATACTTTGCGGTAATTCGGATTGCTTCCCGATGACGTTTCGTGATACGTGTTGTTTTCTTCGCCGAAGTATCCGAAGTTCGGTACCAGTACCAATAACAGGCCCAAGATGACGAGAGATTTTTTTGTTTCAGTAATATTCCATTTTTCACAGACCAATTTCCAGACACCAAAGATACCGGATGCGACCAGTATCAGCGCGAATGATTGGATGAAAAAAATATACTGCGCTCCGATATTGCGCCGCCACAGCCATACCGCCATCGCTAGCGGCACCAGGAGCGAGAGAGAAAGCCACAGAGATTCTTTGCGCATCCCCTCGCGCTTGGCGATCCACCATCCGCCGAGCATCATCAACAGAATCGCCAGCAGAGGATGGTAATAGTCGCGCAAAACATAACCGAGGTAGCCATAGTGATCATCGAAGAAAATGAGTCCGCCAGCAAACGCACGGAAAAATTTCGGAAAAAACAGAGCGACAGCGATCACTCCTATCAGACCGAGAGCGAATATGATGGAATATTTGCTCTGCAGCTTGCCATTCTGGCGATATTCCTGAAACGCTCGCACGAGCAGATAGGCTGCCACGGAAAAAACGAGCGTCCCAGTCAATTGATGCGTCAGCAGCGAGAGAATAAAAAGAAGTATCGCCGGGATCCCAAATAAAACATTGATACCCAGTTTTTCCCATAGAACCTTAAGTAATGAAATGCGACCGGTATAGATTCTTTCCAAAGCGAGAAAGGTAAAGGTTGTCGCCGCCAGATAGAGTGGAAAAAACATCGCGTACATCCGGAGTGTCCGATCGAAGATGATCCCGCTTATGGAAACCGCGAACAAAAGTGTCGCAAGAAGCGCGATTTCACGGCGCTTGGTGAATGTCAGCGACGCCCAAAAAATCACCAGAAGAGAGATACTCCCCCACAAGACGCTGACGGAGCGGGCGACTGTTTCGGTGGGCGGCAGAAATTTGAAAAGTTGTGCTACTTGCCACTTATAGACCGCTGCTCGTTCATCGCGGGGTGCATTGATATTCACCTCTGATGGTTTTCCAAGATTGAAGTCCCATGCCTGCCACTTTCCTGTCTGCGCGTATCCGTATGCCGAATTCATATCGAGAAATTCATCGGATACGAAAGAATTATTTCCCAAACCGGAAAACCGGAGTACGCTGCCCAAAAGGAGAATGAAAATAAGCAGTTTGTAGGTTGTGGATGATCGCATAGTGCTCTGGATTATTCTTTAGGCGCGAATATAATTTTTCCCTCTTCATTGAAGAAAACATTTTCTTCTCCAAATGTCACCTGTCCTCCCTCATCAATGGAAAGTCTGAGGGCTAGCCCGATCGCTTCGTTGGTCGGTTCTCCTCCAGTCCAAAAATTTCCCAGTGAATGATATATTCGTCCGTCCCCAACTGTTTCATACTCAAACGGCAGCATCAGTCCTGATCCAATGACGAGCGTCGCTCCTGCTTCAATAAATTGTCGTGCGACTTCCTGGCGTTCTTGGGAAAGTTTTGCAGAAATTCCCCTGTCGTAGGCAGTATAGACGATAACCGTGCGGCTGACTTCTTTCGCCTCTCTAATAAGGCTTATTGTTTCTTCCGGCGCTCCGGTTTTGGACTCTATGAAGTGTACAAAGGTTACCGGTATCCCATCGAGTACTATTTTTTTACTCGGTTCTGCTCCATCGCCGCCAAACGTCTCCACTGTTCCCAAAAGCATATTGATTCTTGTCTTGGTATACCCTGTCTCGCCTTTTTCCTTCACTACCTTGAAGAGCGGTGATTGACCTAAGTGGAACAATCCGATATTCTGTACCGCAAAGATATTAGCAAAGCGTGCCGGGAGTACGAGAGGAGCGATGCTATTTTGGAGGGGCGCCGGATCAGCTTCGTCGATAATTGGTGAAGTCAGATCTGCCACGACCGTGTCAAAAGATCTGAGTCGGTCGCTGATTTCAGTGAAGGCGGAATCATCACCATTTTTGAAAGCCTGCATCCGGTTTTTAGAAGTATAACCGATGTTTCCGAGAAAAAGAATCGTACGTTCCTTTGAAACGGGAAAGAGTGAAATACTGGCGCCTGCGTCGAGAGGCAAAAGTGTTTGTGGCGGAAGCTTTGCGGCGATCATCTCATTCAGCCAGCCAAAGAGGGAGATGTGGCACAGTGGCAGAGAAAGAGCTTCACGGAGACGGGTAAGTGTTTCCATATATTCCGTCAGCGATTCACTCACTAAATGCCGATTAGTTTCAAAAATCAAATCGTTATTCTCACGTGCTAAACGCTCAAACAAAACCCCTGCTTTGTCCACATCCGCGAGCAGGGCTTTTTTCAGCCGACTGTCTTTTCCAAGGACAAAACATCCAAATGGCGATCTTCCAACAAATTTTTCTTGGGCGCTTCGGAGAGAAGTGACGAGCCCCTCTACTTCACCAACCCTTATTTCAACCCTCTCTCGCTCCTCTTTTTCTCTTCCGTCATTATATACCCTGCGCGCCGTGGCATCGCGTTGCACTCGTTCAGCAAATTCCTCAGGAGAATATACTTCGTCGTACTGCACCGATTTTTTTACATCAAGAGCGATACGTTCTTCATCGGTGAGTATCCGACATTTTTTGGCTATCTCTCCAACCTTGTTTTTTGAAAAAGTATTCCCGGAGACACCGATAGAATTAAGGAAATAATCACGTGATTCCAGCCCTCCCTGCGGTGTCTTGCAGTCAACGCCATAATTGGTATTATTGTTCATCGTGTTATTGTCAATCCTGACGTCGCCAATCTTTTTGACGCCGTGGAAAAACTGCGTCGCCACCCCGCTGGCACCATTGTCGGAAAATGTATTGTCCTGTATCAATAAATCCGAGCTCCCAAGGACTACTTCTATGCCGGATTCCCCGTTGTTTTTGAAAACGCTTTTTCGGATACTGCCGGAAACATTTTCTCGAATATCGATGCCTTCTTCCCGATTGTCGCTGACTACTACATTTTCAATGCGGATCTCATTGCCTTTTTGAAGATACATCCCCTTCTTACAGCCGGTGATTTCCGTATTTTGTATCGTGACTGTGCCGTCCCCCTCTTCTACTTTGATCCCGACCAAGAGCACATCCCGCACCCGCACTTTGGCTATCGTCACATCAGCCTTGCCAGCGACCAAGATTCCTCCGGTATCAACCGTCACCTCAGAAAGTTCGGACTTATCTTCCATCCGGATAGCGCCTTTGATGATAACTTCTTTCGTATCCGATCCCACCAGTTCCACTCCTTTTGGCAAGGTAAAGCCTGCCCCGTAAGAGCCTTGTGACACTATAATTTTCTTGCCGCCTTTGTCTTTCATCTCTGCCACCGCGTCCTCAATAGAGCCGAAGGGATCGCTCTCAGATCCATCTCCGTCTTCACCCTCTTTGACATAGTAGGTATTGGCTGCCAACGCATCGGGCACTGAGAAGGGAATGAGCCACACAAAAGCACTCATCAAACCACCGAGTAATATAACTTCGTTACGGAACCGCATAGATTATTCTTCATTAAGAAATTCGTCCTCATTGCCTTCTTCTTTCTCTTGGGTACTGCTCCTGGCTAAAAATTCGCGCAGCGTATAGCGTGGAGGCGCTTTGGAAACACTTGCTTTCTCTTCAATAGAAAAGTTCTGACGCTCCCCCATAATGGCCTCTGGTTTGGGGAAAAGCTCAATGGCTATCAGTGTTCCAAAAGATGTCGTTTCTCCAACGGTATAGCTTTCCCTGTATTTCTTCAATCCGTTTTCCATACTTGACTGGGTACGAATGATAAGGAAGTATACCCCCTGACGGTAGATTCCACTGAAGCCGAGCACGTCATTCTCCATACCGCGTTGTTCCATCAGATACTTGAGAGCGCGGCGGTACTGCGGCTCGCTGAACATATAGATCGGCACCCCACCTCTGAGAGTCGCTTGCGCTTGTAAAAAATCTACAATAGCGAGCTGTTGTTCTCGGGTCACGCGCACGCGTTCTTTCAAGATGCGATCCGGCGCGCTTTCTACTGCTTTTATGCCAGCCTGTTTGAGTTCGCTGAAACGCTGTAGTAAAAAATATCCGTTTAACGCGACGAATAACATAACTATACAGAAAGTGGCAGCCTGTCCAACTCTCTTATCGCGAAACAAAAGATCTTGTAAAAAGTTGAGGAAGACCCCGAGGAGTAGAAAGAAAAGAGGCGCATTCAAAAGAAAAAAACGCGGTGCCACCCCGTATGAGAGCGGCAAAAAGAGGGCAAAAGTAACGCCAAACCATAAAAAAGAAAGGAGGAGTGTATCGGCCGCTTGACCGCGCTCTTCTCTCAAAAACCTTTTGAATAAGGTGAGGCTTGCCAGACCAAGCAACATGATACTTACAACGCCGTACCACTTTCCCCGATCGCACTTTTCGTCACAGACCGATCCGAAAGTTCCATCCTTGATAATAATAGCTGGAAAAGTTGCTCCTTCAAAACCAGTGAGAATCACGATGCCGTGCAGGCTAAATTCGCTCACATTCCGCACCACCTTTTCAATGATTGGGTGGTCTTCTTTCGTAGATTTTTCTGATAAAGCCCCAAAAAATTCCTGTGTATTCAGTCCACCAGTAGCGATTTCGTTCAGTGCCATCGGAAGATACAATACGAGAACAAGAAAGAGGGCACCTATCCAAAACTTCAGCGCGATTTTTGGTCGCTTGATAATAAGAAAGAGAAGGGCAATCATTGGTAACGCCAAAAATGCCAAGAAATGCATCTGTGTTCCGAGTCCGAGTCCGAGAGCGGATACCAAAAGCCAACGACCCTGATATTTTTCTTCATTATCAACCGCTCGTAACAGACTGTAGAAACCAAGCAAAGCAAAAAAAGGAATAAAATTGGGATTCCACGCAAAACGCCCATACAACACGAGATAGGTGGATATGGAAAACAAGAGCGTCAGTGCAAGCGTCATCCGTGAGAGAAAGAGAGGCTTTATAAAGAGAAAGAAAAGGAGAATACTGGCTGCGGATGCGAGTGCCACCATCACTGCTCCGCCAATGACCGCTCCACCAAAAAGCTCCGCTCCAATGTATTCTAAGTAGTAAAATCCCGGACCAAGACGCAAAAAAGTACCTCCTGCCTTTGGACCAAGGAGCGGCAAGTCAAGCGGGTCGCCTTCTAATGTTCGATCAATAACTCGTGCATCTCTTGCCTGATCTAATTCAAAGTGCAGCCAATCGCCAATCTCATACAGTCGGATAAAAAGTCCGATGCCAATAATAACGATCAAAAAAAGAGGTATTTGATACCTTTTCCAGTCACGTACACTGTTTTTTTTAGAAAAATTCATATATAATAGGGTTCAACACCCCCTCTGTCATTCGTCTTTTCACTTCATTCATATCTTAGCCGTTTTTGCAATTTTTAGCAAAATTATCGTATGATCGATTTTTCTCGCTCCCGCATGCTCATACTTCTCCTCTCCGTGACGGCATTTTTCTTTGTCGCAGAGCAGTTCTCTTTCACCTCTTTTTTTCACATTGCACAAGACAATACCTTCTTCTATCTCACTTTTGTCGTTTTGGGTCTCGTGTCGCTTTGGTCATGCTGGAAAGAATCGCGTCACAGAGTTTCTCTTTTTACGCGAGAGATGTTACTTATCTACGCGCCGGTAGCCTGCCTATTTGCCATCGGAATGACTTTTTCTCAAGATTTTCATTTTCTTGTTTCATTGGCTGTCGGGCTCTATGTAATCAGCGCTTTTGCTTACTGGTCGTTTCTTGTGATTAAAAAAGGACACCCTGAAAAGAAGAGAGTGTTAGAAAATTCTCTCTCTCCGACTCAATTCTTTGCGCATTTTCACAAGAAACACAGAACATTTCCCCTTGCCAGTGTTTTTTTGCTTACCCTCATCTTTTTTGCCTTTGCCGTGACTCATCTGACTCAATTCGCCGCCGTCGATGAACCGCTCTGGATGGATGGACGTATCACTCGATTTTGGAAAAATCTCTCCGAAAGAGATTTGGAAAAAACCAATATCAGTGACAAGCCGGGCATTACCGTGGCCATTGCTTCCGGAGCCGGTCTCTTTTTTGTCACGCCCAAAGACTATCGCGACACGCGCTTCGTCTATACTGCCAAGAATGCTGACGTTGATATTAAGGATTTATACCTCGCTTTTCGTCTTCCGCTTCTTTTGGTTATTACAGCGTTTCTGCCTTTCTTTTATTTTCTTCTGGTTCCTCTCTTTGGCACGGCTACCGCGCTCTATGCCTACGCGTTCATCGCGCTCTCACCTCTGCTCATTGGGATAAGCAGAATCGTTAATCCGGATGCTCTGCTCTGGTTATTTGTTCCGCTCTCTTTTCTCTCTTTTCTCGTCTTTATCAAGAAGAAAACCTTTCGCACGCTCATATTGTCTGGTGTTTTTCTCGGTCTGGCCCTCCTCACCAAATACGTCGCTAATTTTCTCATCCTGTATTTTTTCGGCTATATATTTCTTCGCTACCTTCTCACAAAATCACAGGACATCCCCTTTTCGGACTACTTCAAGCAAGAGCTCCGTTTTTTCACGATATGGCTCGGTACGGGACTGTCAGTATTGTACCTCCTGTTTCCGGCTTTGTGGGTTGAGCCGGCGCGTATGCTCTCCGGAACGATTTTCAGCCAAGCTTTTGAAAAAGTGGCTCCCCTCTTCATCGGATTGATTGCTTTCATATTGATTGATCAATATTTCTGGCGTTCGCGCGCGGTCACTTTTATTATGGAGTATGGCAGACGGGGTCGATTCTTCATCACGCAGTTCCTGTTCGGTTTTTTTCTCTTGGTCTCTTTGATTACCCTGACAAACGGTATGCTCGGCATGCCGTGGATTGATTTTATGTCTTTTCTCGCTTCTCCCAAAAGTAGCTCTGAAGGTAAAATTGCCATTCAAATCTTCTTGACCAATTTTTATCCCCTCTTATTTGGTGTTCCGGTGCTGACCATTTTTAGCGTCTTTATAGCCCTTGTCACTCTCTTATTCAATAATGCTCTTGCCGCTAAATATGCAAAAGAGGCGCTCAGCATCATCGTGTTTATCCTTCTTTATTTCATCGGCTCCACCGTCAATGAAGTGGTGTTGATCAATCGTTACCAGATTGTCCTCTATCCGCTTTTGGGGGTGCTTGGCGGTATCGGATTTGCCATACTGATGTCTCGACTCAAGGAGAGGTTCCTTCTTATGAAAAAATGGGATGATAGCTACCGTATCGGTTTTCTATCCCTCTCCCTCTGCCTTTGCATTATTCTCCTGCGTACGCCGTTCCCTCTGAGCTATGCCTCAGCGCTCTTGCCGCCCGCCTATACAATTGATATCAAGGATATGGGGAGCGGGAGTTATGAGGCGGCAGAGTACCTCAACAGCCTGCCTGAGGCGCAGAACCTCACTATTTGGACGGACAAGCGCGGTGTGTGCAAATTCTTTGTCGGTACTTGCTTGGATGGTTTTAATTTTTCTGAAATCCCATCCGATGATATCGACTACGTCGTTGTTTCTACTGGCCGAGAAAGCCGCACCGAACGGATGCTGGTCAATCCGTATCTGTTGAATGACGAGGGCCTGATCCGTTTTGACGCCTACTACCAAAAGACGGATCCTGTTTATCAATTACTGATCAATGATCGCTCCGGACAGTTTGTCAGAATATTTTCCTTTGATCCTCTCCCTTGAATCTATGTTTTCTCTGCTCTCCCAAATGAAAAATCGAGAATACGCTTCTTGGGAAAAGCATTTCTCACAGAGAGTGCTCTTTTGTATGATGATTGCTTTTTTTGTCTTCGGCTTTTTTCATTTGGGAAAATTTGAAACCACCGACGAACATCTGTGGAAGTATGACCGTATCCCAGCATACTGGAGCGCTCTTCTCAGTCAAGACTGGGAACAAACCTACATCAACGACAAGCCGGGCGTCACGGTTGCGCTCATTTCCGGTATTGGACTCCTGTACGAACCCCATCCCGAAAAAACCGAGAAAATTACTGAGACCAGAGAAGAGGAAAAAATATTTGAAAACTATAATATTCTCCAAAGCGAGAAAACAAACATCATTTTTCGTTTGCCAGTGCTAATTTTTTCCACACTTTCTCTCCTTGTCTTCTTCTGGCTCCTCTTCAGAGCTTTTGGTTCTCGCCCGATCGCTTTGCTTGGTACCATGTTCATAGCTTTCAATCCGATTCTCTTGGGCATCGCCCAAATCATCAATCCGGACAGTTTCTTTTGGATTTTTGGCGGACTGGCAACGTGTGCCTATATGGCGCTTCTCAATACCCGGCAACAAAAATTCCTTTTGCTTGCTGGACTCTTGACTGGTTTTGCCCTGCTTTCCAAATACACCGCTTTTATTCTTTTTCTTTTCTTCACCCTGTTTCTTTTTGCCAAAATTATTTTTCAAGACCCAGAAACTACCAAACAAATAACACTGCCGACCCTCCTGCGCCATATTCGCGATATCCTCATTATTTTTCTTATTGCCCTTCTAACCTTCGCACTCTTCTTACCGGCAGTCTTCATCCATCCGGATTATCTTTTCAAAGGCATCTCGCAATTTTTCAGCGTCCAGACCCTGACTATTTTTTTCGGAAGCGCGGGGCTGATGTTTCTTGTTCTTTTTGTGATGCGTAAGCACGTGGGCATTACCCTCGCGTGGATAGCAAATAAGCGACACGGTATCCTCACTGTTCTAGCGACACTCTTCCTACTCCTCATTTCTCTCGTCCTCATCAACGCGTGGAGCAGTGAACGTTTGGCGCCTATAAGCGCTCTCCGCGATCAGGCCTACGCTAATGAACCCAAAGAATTCAATTTCAAGCCGCTCTTGGACAGAAAAGACGGATCACTGCAAACAACGGCGAAGATTTTTCTGATGGAAGCGACTCCGCTAGTTTTCTCCCTCTCTCCGCTTATTTTACTTATTTTTCTCTGTCTTTTTACCCAGATCTTGCTCCGCAAAGTCACTGATACCGCCGGTGCCGTCGTTTTTACCGTTCTTGTATTCGTCTTCCTCTATCTCATCTCTGCTCAAAGCGCCCACGTCGTCACCAATGCCCGCTACATCATTCTTCTCTATCCGCTCATCGCCAGTATGACAGCGGTTTCCTTGGTAGAGCTCTTTGCCAAACGCAAACAGTTTTCGCTGATATATATGGTTCTCAGCATCCTACTTTTTGCCTTGGGCAGTATTTCGCTCTTTACTCTGCGCCCGTTTTACTTCAGCTATGCCAACTTCCTCTTGCCACAGCCGCTTTCCATACATGATTCGTGGGGTCACGGCTCCTACGAAGCCGCCGAATACTTAAATAGCCTGCCCGATGCCGAGCGTCTCATCATCTGGTCCAACAGCGACACGGTCTGCCGCTTTTTTGTCGGTAAATGTTTGAAGTCGCGCCGTATAGATCTAGCGCGCGCCACTCCGGACTATTTCGTCATCTCCAAACGTGGCGTCATCAAGTTAGGCAACCGCTTCCTCTTAGAAAATAATCCGCATCCTGATCGAGACAGCGATTATTATTTTGATCAATTACTCAGTACATCTGTCTGGTCACTGTCTATCAATGACCGTCCTCAAAATTTTATAACTATTATCCCTTTTGAAAAATGAAATCTCTTAAGAAGCAACTGACGCACTCTACGAAGCAGTTTGCAAAAAAACTTCACCAACAGTTTTCGTGGTTGCAGAAAAATATTTCCCATCCGAAAAAGATGCGTGATACGGCACTGTTCTGGAGTAAAAAACATCAGCGCGTACTTTTGCTCATCGCTATCATTTTTGCCGGGGCATTTTTCCGGCTGAATGATTTTAGCGACCTGGCGCGTTTCAATGCCGATCAGGTGCGCGATGCCAAAGTAGTGGATGAGATGTTTTCGGGAGACTTCCCCCTCCTCGGTCCTAAAGCCGGTGGAACGACGTTTCACTTAGGACCGGCATTTTACTACGTAGAATATCTTTCCGGTCTCATTTTTGGCAACACGCCAGACGGTAGTGTGCTTCTTATCCCGCTCCTTTCGGTTGCTTCCATCGGATTATTTTTTGTTTTCTTCCGGTCGTATTTTTCGCCCGCTCTGACGCTCGGACTGACCCTCCTGTACGCCCTCTCGTTTTATACTATCCGCTACTCGCGCTTCGGCTGGAATCCCAACCTTATTCCTTTTTTTCTCCTGGCTTTTCTCATTCTTCTTCAGCAAATTCTTCTTCTTTCCCAAAAGAAAAGTCTATTCTGGTACTACGCGCTCCTCGGTATGGTGATGGGTATCGGGATGCAGCTCCATACTACACTCTTTCTTTTGATGCCGATTCTTTTTGTGTTGGCTCATATCTTTCTTTACTACAAACACAAAATATTTTCTTGGCGTCCGATACTCCTGACCATGGCTATCGTTCTTCTGGCTCACACCCCGTTTTTTCTGTCGGATATCCAAAATAATGGCGAGAATATCACATCATTTTTCACCGGCGCCGAAAAGAAAACCGAAAAGAACATATCTCTGACACAGAACATTCTTTTAGACGTTCGCTTTTTCTTGGAAGGCAATACCTACGCGCTGACAGGCATCGAGCCGCAAAAAAGTTGGCTTTCTCCCATAAAATTATTCAAGAGCCAGAGTCCTCAGGAAATCACCCTCTTTCTTTTCGGCGCCGGTTTCTTTCTTTTTGGAAGTTACCTCGCTGTTACTCGCCTCCGCCTCGCCAAAAAATCCCTTAATCAGAAACAGTATTTTCTGTGGTTGATGCTTGCAACTTCTGGACTACTTTTCCTCTTGTTCTTTCCGATTGCCGAAGAACTTTCCGTACGCTTTTTTATTGTTATTTTCTTTCTCCCTTTTCTTTTTTTAGGCTTATGCGTGGAATATCTGCTCTCTACTCTCAAACAACACTCGTATGTCAGTACGGCACTTATTGGTATCATTTTTATGCTACTTATCCTTTCCAATGGGTACAGATACTTTCAGGTGTATAATCTGGATCACTACACCGAGAGAGAAAGCGCCTACGGCGGTATCAGCTTAGGAGAAGCCAAGCGTATCGCGCAGTCAATCATACATACCCACAAGGCTTCGCCTGACGCCGAGCTTTTCCTGGCGCCGTTTGAATTCAAACGCTCCATAGAGTATCTGACCGATAAAGAAAAGCTAAAACTAGCGAACTTTTCTCCCAAAAAGGTAAGCGAGAACTCCCGTGTGTTTGTGATTGTTCCAAATACAGCAAGAGAAAAACGCTTAGCTGAATACGAGTGTTGCTACGCTCTCTTGCAAGAAGAGCGCTTTGGGCGCTTTACGCTCTTGACGCTTTCGCCAGAGCAAGAACAGTGTAAAATCGGCATTATTACGGACGTCCACTCGACCTATTCCAAGTCTGGTCCATACCGTATCGGCTTAGATTCTTACACCTCCCTCAAAAGTTTTGCACAAGAGATGAACCAAAATTTTCAACCCGACGCGGTGGTGGAAATCGGCGATTTTATAGACGGCTCAGAAACAAACAACGCGCGGGCTCTGGAAACATATCAAGAAACACAGTCTCTCATAGATACCATAAAAAATGCCCCTGTTCTCCATGTTATGGGCAATCACGAGACCCGCGGCGGAGGCATCACCACCGAACAATGGCTTAAATTTTCCAAGCAATCAGAAACCTACTTTTCCACTACTTTTTGCAAAGGCACGCAGATTATCATCCTAGATGGCAACAACGCCAAAATACGCAAAGAGCAAGAAGAAGAACTGAAATACATCTATTTCATTAATGCTCAGCAGAGAGAGTGGCTGGAAAACACGCTCGAACAATCTCCGGCCACCAGAAAAATCGTTTTCATCCATGAGCCCCTTTTCCCGCGTGCAGAAATTTCTCCCTCCATCAGACCGGAAAAAGATATGCGCCAAGCAGACGTCAAAATGTTGAATGACCTCTTCACGAAACACGATGTAGAAGTAGTTTTTTCTGGGCACGTAGAGACTCTTTTTCGGCGGACTATCGATAAGACAGATCACATTATTCTCCCCGGTGTCCGCAAAAGTAAAAACTTACCGATAGAATGGCTGGGGACTTTTGCCGAACTCACCATCACGCCATCTGCCCCGCCTGCGCTTACTTTGTTTTACCAGAAAAAAACTGATACCAGAGGGCAATATCGAAAGGTTTCTATTCCTTCCAAAGAATTTGATGCGCTGGAAAAGTGAGAAGGAGTGTTTTTAGATTTTGGTGGGTGCCTTTTTTTGTTCGCGCGTACTCAGATATTGCGGAAGCGCGATAAAGGAAATGAGCATCTGGAGAAAACGTGAGAGCAGAGCGACCGTGATGGCGGTCTCGATGCTCACTCCGACGAGCGCGAAAAAAGTCACGTACGCCCATTCTTTGATACCGATATTGTTGATGGAGAGCGGTACCGCCGATATGATGGTCACGAGGAATATGATACTCGTGAATGCAAAAAAGCCGACGTCGCTTCCCAACGCTCGGAAGAGCATAAAGTTGGAAAGCGCGATGCCGACAAAGATGAACAATCCGGACCAAAGACTTGTCTGCCACCAGATATGCTTTTTGGTATAAAAAATAATTTCTTCCAGCAAGCGACGGACTTTCTGAAACGGGATGCGTAGGAGGAGCTGATGGAACCACGGCTGGCAGTAGGCATAGGTGATGATGAGATCAAATATCAGAAACATTGCGAGAGCGGACAGTACCAAAACCAGCGGCAGGCTGGATTTTAGAAACGGAAATAGCAACGGGCTAGAGAGGAGAGCAAAGAACGCCAGCGTCCACAATCCGATGAAACGATCGAAGACCACCGTAGAAAGCGCGGCGGCTCGAGCACCGCTGTGTTTGGCAAGCCAGAGACTCCGATAGGCATCACCGCCGATGGTCGATGGCAGAAAATTATTGATAAACGCTCCCGTCAGATAGGCGAAAAATCCTTCTTTCACGGTGAAATGCAGACTTTTGAAGCTCGCGATCACCTGCCATTTCCGTGCCGAGATAACAGTGCCGAGCAACTGCAAAAAAACGTAGGCGAAAAGAAACGGCAAGGATATATTGTATATCTGCCGGCTCACTCCTTGCCAATCGACCTGTCCGATGAGCCATACGATAAGGATGATGCTCACGATAATTTTCGCACCGAGAAACAGTGTTTTTTTCATACGTCTTCGGTGTATACATTATTTCCGTATCG
>CAYGEA010000001.1:0-2287 GCA_964348835.1 uncultured Bdellovibrionales bacterium | reverse complement strand
CCGAGAAACAGTGTTTTTTTCATACGTCTTCGGTGTATACATTATTTCCGTATCGCCGCCGCCAAAACATTCTGAAACTTTCCGGCTACCGTGTCCCAGCTACGGAGCTCCGCCCGTCGTCGGCTTTCTTTGCCAAACATGATAATGGTTTCTTGATGTTGTGCCAGACTGACCAATGTCTCCGCAAACGGAGACGGCAGCTCGGGGTCGATGAAAAATCCGTTTGCTCCGTCCGTGACGAGCTCCTCCATCCCCCCCGTAGCGGACACTACGAGCGGGAGACCGGATGCCAGCGCTTCGAGGACAGCGTTGCTCATCCCTTCGTTTTTCGACGGCAAGACAAACACGTGTGCTCGCTGATAAAACTGCGGGAGCAAAGAGTGCTCCACGCGTCCGAAGAATTTCACCTGATCCCCGATCCCGAGCTCCTCTACCCGCGCCTCAAGCGACGCTTTCTGCTCCCCCTCCCCGATGAGATGAAGCTCGATCGGCACCGTAGCATGCTTGACCGCCAGCGCGAACGCTTCGATGAGGAGATGGATGCCCTTGCGCGGTGTCAAACGCGACGTCGAGAGAAAGATCACCGGTGTAAAAGACTTCTCTCCTTCTTTCGGATAAAATGTAGCGGTATCGACGCCGTTCTCGATGATTTCCATCGGTTGCTTGGGGTTCGTCCGGAGCGCCAATTCTCGGATACCCGTGCTATTGGGAATCACGCTTTCCGCCCGCTTCCAGAGGAACCGCACGAGCGGCTTGGCGAAGATATAGAATGTATCATATTTCTCGCTGAAACCGGGCACATCCGCGCCGCGAAGCGAGATGATGTATGGGATACGGTAAAAGAGTTTAAGGAGATAGGTAATGAAGCCACACGGTACGGTGAAAAATGCCAGCGTCACATCGAATCTCTGCTTCTTGTTTTCGTGGCGGAGCAGTGTCTGGAGAAAGAACCAAGTCTTCAGGGTATAGACGGAAATATCCCAGAGCGACTGGGAGTGGAGTTTGCGCGAATCCTTGCCGATCGGTAGGCGATGGATATGCACGTTGTCCCCGATGCGGATGTGTTCGATGGAGTTGCCGATAGCCGCCGTCACCAGATGCACTTCGATATCTGGAGACTCCGTAGGCCCTGAGCCTGTCGAATGGGTAGCCCATTCCTTAAGTAAGGCTTCCGTCGCCACCCCCGCCCCGCCTCCGAGCGGCGGATATTCATAATTGAGAAAGAGGATTTTCATGAGTGGTGCAGTTTGGTATTATTGACTTTCTCTCTTAAAAGGTGTATAATACAAGCAGAGTGCAAAAAATTATTGTCTGAATTTATCCCTTAATAAAGGGCTTTTTTTGTACCTCTCCCCTATTGTACCAGCATTTCCACTCCTTCTACAATCCTGTCTCTTGCCTCTGTATCTATGATTCCTTTCCGTACCCTTTTCTCCATGTATTTGAATAATTCCCCTTTTCTCTTTTCTATCTCTCTTTTGAAATTCTTGATGAGGCGTTCTTTGCCCTGTGCCGGGAAATATTGCATTCGCTCTATGCGGACGATGAGCTTGGTGAGCTGTTCGAGATATTTGAGCGATGCTTGGATATGTCTCGCATCCTCCTTTTTCTTGATCAAGCCGAGAGTGCTGTAGTGAAGAATGTTTTTGTTGAGAGATGCGAAGCTGGCAGTGTTTTGGAATGTCACCGTTTCAGTCGCTGTATTCCCCGCTTCATCAGTCGCCTGCACGGAAAGCGTATGCGTGCCCAGTGTCTGGAGTGAGAGATCAATGATCATCTGATCAAATACCGCGCCATCCAACCGGATTTCTTTGGTTATTTTTTCTTCAGGTGAAACGTCGTCTGCTGCAGTGTAAGTGACAGGCACCTGCTCACTGCTGGGATAGCTCTTGTTCTCCGGCGAAATGATAGTTACTGCCGGTGCAGCGATATCTCGCTCTTCTTTTGGTATCACCGTATCATCTGCCAAGAGTTCGATTTTCTTTTCTTCCATCACATCTGGTGTCGCCGTACCCGTAAAGGTTACGAGAGATTCTTTGACATCATCACTCGGAGTTGTCTCTTCCGTAATCTTCACCGCTTCGACGCGATAGTCACCATCGCCTGTCCCCTGCGTCAAGATAGTGTATTCCCCGTCTTCCGGATTGGGAACGGTGATGAATTCATTCTGGGTATCATAGCCGGTGTAATACGCGCCGGGGATTTGATCATATATCCCCCCGGTTGCAAAATTCTTACCGACTTTCTTTCCGGATGGTGAGATGATCTGGATATCAATGGGGGAAAA